>JAGBFS010000229.1 GCA_017936365.1 Clostridia bacterium | reverse complement strand
TGACCGCTATCCGCGCGGCGGATGTGGTTGTCGGCAAGTCCGCTTCGATAACGGCGGCGTGTACCCGTGAGGCTGGAATAGGTTCATCCTCTGCGGCCATTACGGGAACGCGCTCGGTTGCCTTCGGCGATAATACTTCGATTAATATCGGTACTTCGGGCAGCGCGGTAGGCAATGGAATATACGGCGGCTCGGTAACCTTTGGCAGCGGGTGCAGATTTGTCATGTATGGGGGCGGTAAGGATGCCTATGCGCTCAAGTCGGGCAGTACCGCAGTGTTTGGAAATACTGCCAGCTTCCAGAGCAAAAATGTTCCCAATGGTATAATGACATCAAAGACGCTCACCTTTGGTGAGGGCTGTGTTGTGGAAATAACCGGAGCAAAGCAGTACGGTATAAAGGCGACCGGAACGATGATCGCCGACCGTGTGCGCTTTGAGAAAAACTGTATCGTAAATATCTCGGCCGATTACTGTTCGCTGTATACAAATGAAGCTCTTGAAATAATGCATAACAGCGAAATGAACATCGAATCGGGTTCAAAGGCGCCGGCTGTATGGATAGATACCGATAAAAATGCCCAAGGACATCTTATAATATCCGGGGCAAGGGTCAGCATCAAAAGCAAGGTCAATTCATCGTCGGTACTCAATTCCGGTGTTTATGTAGTCGGTGCGATAACGATAGACAACGGTGCGGCCGTAACAAGTATCTGTGAAGGCGATTTTGGTATGATAAGCCTCAACGGCGATATCAATATCGGAAGCGGCGCAAAGCTTTATACATCGGGCGGCTGCGGAATATATCTCAATAACGGCAACCTGCGTCTTTCCGATTCGGGTGCGCTTTATGCCGAGGGTCTGCTTGATTCGGGTATAAGAATAAAGCAGGGTGTGCTTAATATCGGTGATAAGTCGACAATAGATACTCAGGGTGTGCGCTTTGGCGCGGAGCTTTTGGGAAGCGGCGGCGTCTGGATAAACGGTGCGGCGTCATTTGATTTCAGAAGCACAGCCGACCGCGCGATATTTATCGAAAACGGAAGCTTCAATATAAACGGAGCGGAAAGAATATCGGCATGGAAGCGTGTCGGTACGGGCAGCAACACCGCGGCGTGGTGGAGCGCCGATACGACCGGTATGCGCTCGTGGGAGATATCGGCAAACCTTACGGAGGATAAGAAGCTCTATGCTGATAAGACAAAGCTTGCTCCCTCCGGGGCGCAGACCTTCCGCGCCGGTACAGGCGGCGAAGCCCCCGATCTTGCGTGGATAGACGGCACCGAGTTTGAGCTTGCCGAATATTCGCGTATTGCAATATCGAAGACAAGGCCTACCGCACGTTCCAACTCCTTTAATATACCGGCCGGAAAAACCTTCTCGTGGTGGCTTTACGGTGAAAGCTATTACGGCGCTGTTTCCGGATTCAAAGCGTCCGGCAGCAGCGGAGGCGGCGAATTTACGTTGGCCGATAACGGTAAATTTACATATAAGGCGCCTTCGTCACTTCGCGGTGAGCAGAGCTTCAACTTTGTTGTTGTGGATAAAGACGGTCTTGAATCGGAGATGGCAACGGTCAAGATACTTGTTACCGCGTCAAAGCCCCCGATTTCTTACAGTATGAGCTTTGAAACGCCGATGAACACAAAGCTCAGCTCAACCCTTTCGGTGCGCGATTACGACGGCAGTATAGCCGATATAACGCTTGTTACCGAACCGCAGCACGGTAAAATTATTGTAGGCTCTGACGGAAGCTTTTCGTATACGCCGAACGATTTTTACTGCGGTATTGATACCTTTTCGTATTACGCCACCGATAATAAGGGCGATACAAGCCCGACAGCCCATGTGTCCATAATAATAGGCATGGAAAAAGAGGCGATTGCCTATAATGGTACTCTTTTATCCGAACGTGACAGCTCGGTAACGGGAGCTCTTACGGCACGCGCCGAGGTGAACGAGTATGCCGAAACCGAAGAGGAAAAACCGTATATCACGAAAATTGTCGTAACCAAGGAGCCCGAATACGGAACGATAGTATTTGATGATCTGACCACGGTTACATATACTCCGTACGGCGATTTTGCCGGAACCGACAGCTTTACCTACAAAGCGCTGTGTTCCGACGGTCAGGAAACAAACGAAGCGACCGTTTCGCTTATTACCGTGCCGAACCAGAAGCCGACAGCATCATCGATGCTTATGTCGTGTCTTGATGGCTACAGATGCTCGGCAAAGCTTGTGTATGATGATCTTGATGGCGAGATAGCTGATATGTCGGTTGTGTCGCAGCCGCAGCACGGCAAGGTCGAGCTTGATAAAAATACGGGCGAGTTCAAATATATCCCGGATAACGGTTTTACCGGAAAGGACTTCTTCACATACTGTGTTACCGATGACGAAGGCTTTGTTTCAAAGGAAGCTACCGTGGTTATCGAAGTGCGCGGCTTTTTCGCACACATGCAGGCTATCGGAAAGCTTGGACTGCTGATATTGATAGCGGCGGTGGTAATTGCAGCTTCCGTTGTGCTTACCATTGTGATAGTGAAGAACGCGAAAAAAGCAAAAAAACGCCGTGAGGAAGAGGAGCTTCAGGCGGAACGTGACCGCATCCAGCAGATGATCGATTACGGTGATCTTCAGGGCGTGCCGAATCATATAATGAATATGTACCGTAGAAACGGCAGATAAAAAAACAAATCCGAAGCGATCGCTTCGGATTTGTTTTTTGCTTTGCTTTGCTTATTCGTTATTGGATATGACGTCCGATACTTCCGGCTCGCAGGATGTTTCCTCCTGCGGCAATGCCGCATCATCCGATGACAGCTTTACTGTATCGCTGTCCTCGGTGGGTATTAAATCCTCATCCGCGGTCAGAATCGCAGTTTCATCCTGCGCCTTTTTCCATTCATCGATAAGCTCGGCGGCTCTTGCCTTTACCTTTTCGCAAAGCTCGCCCTGCACGGCGGTCTGTACGCCGCCCTTCTTTACGCCGAGAGCTTCAAGCTTTTCGGGAAGGAGGGAGATAAAGCTATCGGGATCGCGGTAGTATTCCGATGAACGAAGACGGAGGAATTTCCAGCCAAGACGCTCAAGTACCGATTGCTTGGTCATCTCATTCATGATGCTTTCGCCGTCTGCGGCTATGTCTCCGTCACATTCTATCGCGACGCGTTTTCCGCCGCCGGAACAGATGATGGAAACGGTATAGCTGCCGACCTTGACGCGCGATTCACATTCAAATCCGGCGGCCTTGAGACATCCCACAACAGCATCTTCCATTGATGAGAGAGCCGTGGGCTGTCTTATCTCAAGTGCGGCGGCGGTAGCCTGTGGGTTTTCCGCGTGCTTGATAAGCTTTAAGCGGATATCGTCGCTCTTGAGATCGGTGTCGGGATTGAGCGAATGAACGACCCACATCTGATCCTTTGCGCGGCTGGCGGCGACGTTGTAGCGCTTTGCGTACATTTCGTTGTAGCCCTCGCGGCGAACAGTAAGGGTACCGCCCTTTTCGTTTGGCGTGTCGACAAGGGAGATGAAGATGACATCACGCTCGTCGCCCTGGAAATAGGACGGGTTGCCGCAAAGTATGCGACGGGATTTGTATACATTTTCAGAAAGCTTTTCACGAAGCATCCGGTCGATAAGCAGAGCCTGCTCATCACCAAGCATTGTGATAACGCCGAAGGTGGATTTTTTGTATTCCGGCCGTTCGATGCAGGCGCATATAAGCGCAGTGATCGATTCGGCTTCGCTTCGGTTGGTTTTCTTTGCGCCGGATTTTGCGTTTTTGACCTGATGGCAAAGGGTGGCCGGGCGAAGAGTTATGCTGCCCGAATCACGAAGCGGACGAATGATTCCGTTGTATGTATAGTAGTTTGAGAAATTGATGATATCGGTGGCACAGCGGAAATGCTCCTTGAGTGTAATCGGCTCGTAATTTGCCTTGCCAA
Source organism: Clostridia bacterium (assembly GCA_017936365.1). Classification (GTDB taxonomy): domain Bacteria; phylum Bacillota; class Clostridia; order Oscillospirales; family Acutalibacteraceae; genus SIG598. The sequence goes on along the minus strand of JAGBFS010000229.1, from coordinate 14,627 downwards.
GGTCGTAAATGGAGGTCATTTCGTCGTACATAGCTGCGGCCGGTATGTCGCTCAAAAATTCCTGACGCAGCTTTGTGGAGGTTTCCACGTCCACGCCGATGGGGGTGGGGCTGACCTGCTTGTCGTCACCGACAACGATGACCTTTTTGGCAAGATAAAGGGCGATAAGTCCGGTAAGATCGGCCTGACTTGCCTCGTCGATTATCAGTACATCGAACTTTTCATCGGACGGGTCAAAGTATTCGGCAACATCGCCAAGCGGCATGATCCATACGGGAACCGATCGGCGGCAAGCCTTCATAGCCTGACGCAGCTCACCGGATGCAAGAAGCTGTTCGGCGCGCTTGCCGGTGCCTTTGCCGACACGTTTGACAAGCTCGGCCCATGTTGCAAGGGCGCGCTTTTTGTCCTGATCGAGCATCGTGCGAAGCTCGGCGCTCCATGCGCGGCGTGATATAAGCTCGCGCGTAAGACCGGAAAGCTGGGATTCGAGTTTGGAAATCTCGGCCTGAACACCGGCGATGTCGGTCTTTGCTATGTTGGAGAGTGCAAAGCGCAGCTTTGAACCAAGGATATTTCTATCAAGATCACCGGGGATAACTGCACCGCCGTTTATACCTGCGCGATTCTTTATTTCGTTTGCCCACAGCGGCATGACCAATGAGAGCTTGTCTATCCTCTCACAGCGAAGCGCGTAGGCGTCGCGCTTGAGGCATATTCTGTCGTATCTTTCGTAAGCATCGGTGTATGCGGTGCTGTCGCCGCTTTCCACGGCGGCGCGAAGATCGCGGAATATCGGCAGCGATTCGGTGTAGGGGAGAAGCCTGCGCGAAAGGGCGGAAAGCATATCGCTTGATTCGCTGCGGTCGCCGCGGTAATATTCCTCCTCAACAAGGGAGAGAAGATCGCCAGAAAGCATCGCCTGAACGCATGATATCTCACCGGCCATGCGCGCTTCAAGTGGCAGTTTTTCGATATATCGGTCAAGATCAAAGCCGAGATGGGTAAGCTGGTCGGCTATCGCGCCCCAGCGTTCAGCATACCAGTCGAGCCAGCCGCGCACGGTAGTCCATGCCATCTGAGCCTGCTCTTCGGGGCTGCTGCCGGTAAGTTCGGGGCCGCCGATCGAACCTACCGCACCACTCCAGCGGCGGACAAGAGATTTGCGTCCGAGGAGAAGTCGGTGGTAGCGCGCCAGAATTCCGACCTCGGTTTTTGTGTCGGGCTTTTCGCCGTTGATTATACATTTGTCAAGCAGCGACCGACGGCGCGGATGGAGAGCTAAAGTGAGCCAGTTTATCTTTTCGTCGTCAAGATCCTCGTAGGTTTCGTCAAAAAGCTCCTGTGTTTCGGGGGTAATGAGCTCGTGGGGAATGGAAGGAGCGGCGTCTATTATATCCAGTTTAAGCTCGGCGGAAAGCTGGCACAAAGCGGGGATGCTTTCGCCGATCGACTGGAATACGCTCTTTTGCGCGCTCGCGTCCGATACGCCCGACTGTGCAAGCTTGAGCATCCATCCGTCGGCGCAGGAGAGCTGCTGTGCCGCTTTGGAGATATCATCACAAAGGGTCTTCAGCTCGGCCGCACCGCGCTCGATATTAAGGTTCCAGAACCCTACACCGTTTATCTCAAGCTCTTCGTCAGTCTTGGTTATTATCGAACGGAGCCGTGTGAACTCGGAAGGCTTTGGGAGCTCGGATATATCGGGTGCGCCGGAGGAAAGGACGGCCTCCTCCGATGCGGTTATCGATTCATTGGAAGCGTAAAGATCGGAAAGTCCCTGCGTGGTAAAGGGAAGAATAGCATCGGCAGGGATATCATCGGGGATGAAACGACCCGATTCCAGCTCGCGGACGTATTTGGCGGCATCTTTTGGCAGCATCTGTCCGTCATCAATCTCTATCGGAGAATACTCCTTTGTGACAAGCGAAACAAGCTTTGTGCGCTCGGCTGTGATGGCGTCTATGAGAGCGGTGCGTTCGCGCTCCAGCTTGTCGGCTTCGTAATCGAGCGATTCGATATTGTGTGAGGACATATAGTCGTTGATGGTGTTAAGCGAATCCTCAAGCTGCTTGCGGTTGTCGTCAAGCACACTTACGCAAAGCGGACGGATAGGCTCGCTTATCTTATCGCGAAGCACGCTAAGTGCTTTGGAGGTCTGGCTGGTTACAAGCACGCTCTGACCCTTTGAAAGAAGATCGCCAATGATATTGGAGATGGTGTGGGTCTTGCCGGTGCCCGGAGGACCCTGAACCAATACGGCGGGATTCTTTTCAAGCTTTTTTGCGATAAGAAGCTGTTCACGGTTGGCCGATTTTTCAAGCAGAACCGAGCTGTCAATACCGTTTACCTCCATAACGCCGGCGGAAACGGTGACCTCCTCACCGCCGGACTGGTCTGATTGTCCGATAATGCTTACAAGCGACGGTGAAAACTCCTCGGTAGTTTCGATATCTTCGATTATCTTGTCGAGCATCGCGCTGTAGCCCGAATCACGCGAGCGTGTAAAGAGGACTGGGAAATGGCGGACGGTGAATTTTGCCGATGCATCGTCGCCGTCGGCAAGCAGCCGACATTCGGACGAGATGGAGTTGCAGAATGCCGTCAGGAACGGGTCAAGAGCGGCGCGGTCAAAGGGGTGGATAAGCTGATCCTCCACCTTTGCCGAATATTCCGAAAGGCATGTCGATTCAAGCCCGGGAATAATTCGGAGCAGACGCGAATAGAGCGATGGGTTAGCGTCGCAGTCGCTGATCGTAAAGCTGGGAACATCGGCGTCAAAGGTGAGCATAACGCGCTCGATGACCACCGGGTGGCATATCTTTGTGCCGTCCTCAAGTTCTGTTTCAAAAAGTCCGTCGCCCATCATAAGCTCGATACGGTCCTTTTCTCTTCCAAGTTCGGAATAAAGGGCGTAAAGCTGTTCGTATATACGGCGGGCGCGGTATGCGGGAAGAGCTTCCTCCACCCATATATCACGCTGTGCGTTCCAATCGACAAATTCGGCATAGCGTGTTTTATCGTCGGTAAAGATCTCGGTTCTGATAACCGTTCCGTCTTCGGTAGTTTCTTCCTTTTTCTTGATTACGGAAAGTGATTTTGTCGGGTCGTCCCAGCCCTTTTCAAGCCAGCCGCCGAGTGATGCGGGCGGCTTCGGACAATCGGGGTACTCTGCCTTTTCGACGGTGAGTATGATATCGCTTACCGCGCCGTCCTCGGTTGCTTCATAGCAGGGGAGGGTGATCGACGGATGGTCGGGGATATCGGCAAGAGTCATCGAGAAGTTATACTCGTTGTAGCTCTGACCGATGGTGAAACGCCTTTCGGCGAGGGCGCGGATATAGCTGAATATCTGTTTTATGCTTTTTCTTGTATCTGGTGCCATAATGCCATCAATACCTTTCTTTAGTCCTCTTCGTAATAGAAATCGCCGTTTTCGCCGTTGTCTTCATAATCTCCGTCATAGACGTTTGCGTAATCGTCATACTCGTTGTCGTCCGAATCGGAGAAATAGATATCGCCGCTGCTGTATGCCGATTCGTTGTCATAGTCAGGCTCGGCGTATTCATAATCGTTTTCAGCCTCAAGCTTTTCGCGCCGTTTGCGTCGGATCTCGCTTATCAGCAGGAAGAGTCCGGAGCCGACCGCGAGGATGAGGACGATAATAAGCACGAAATAGAGAAGATGGTTGGGTTCCTTTTCGATCGGCTTCGGGTCGGGAAGATTGCTTATAAGACCGACGATCTCGTAATAAAGAAGGTCAACGGTGTCCTGGGTCGTGTCGGTGCGCGAAAGAGCCTTTGCTTCATCGACCTTTGCGCGAAGAGCCTCAAGCTTTTTGGGGTCATAGCGCGAAGCGTCGAGCGCGTCCGACTGGGAGATGATTCGGTCAAGATTTGTGAAATCGGCGCGGAGCTTAAGCTCGCCGACGGCCGTTTCAAGGGTGCGTCGGGTATTGTCGACATCCTCCTGTGTGCTTTCGGGGTTTTCAAGGATTATTGTCGTGGTGGTGATGCATTCGTTCAGCGCGTTCCATGTGGAGTCGGTGTAAAGTGTCTGGTCGAGCTGGGCTATCTTTGCGAGTATCTGGCGTGTTTCGGTGCCGTCGCCGCGGTAAACGAGCCCCTGAAGCGAGGTTATAAGCTTGTCGCAAAGGGGATCGATAACGGCAGGCTCGGAGGTCAATGCCATCTGTGCCTTGAGCTCGGCGAGCGATGCCTGCATCACCGACCATGTTGACGGGGTGTAATCGACGCTGGCGAGCGATTCGCACATTCTGATAAGACTGTATGTATCGGCGTCGATATTGCTGATGGTGAAGGTCTGGGTAGTGGTGTTGCCCACCTTATCGGTGGCAACGATAACGTAATCGCCGTTTTTGAAGGCGGTGAATTTCTGATTGTAGATACCGACATAGGCATCATTGACCGTAACGCTGTCGAGTGCGATAGCGTCGATGGCGGTAAAGGTGATATCAACGCGCTGGTCGGTAAGAGCGGTTGTGGAGGGGACTATATCGGAAATGACGGGCGCAGTCACATCAACAACAAGACCGGCAGAACAGCATTCTATCGAACGGTTGCCGACCTTGTCGTAAGCGCGCACATAGACAAATCCGACAAAGTCATTTGTTACCCTCGGCTGGGTGTCGGGTGAATACTGAACCCATTTGTCGGGGACGGGAAGGGAATCCTTGCCGACTATCTGGTATTCGTATCCGCCAAGACCGCTCTGGGAATCGGAAGCGCCTTCGATGCGTGCGGTAACGGGTGCGCCGTAATAGCTGCCGAAGGTTCCCGAATCGACCGAAACGGCGTTCTTTTCACATACGAAAGAAATTGCAAGAGAGGAGATGTCGGGGCCGACGGTATCAAAATTTGATATCTCAAGCATTGCTTCGGGTGATATATTGCCGGCCTTGTCGATGGTGCGGGCGTAAACGGCATCGGAGGAGGAAAGCGCGATGGGGGAGATGTATTCGATCCATGTTTCGCTTTCGCCGATGCGGTATTCGGTGCGAGCAACGCCGGTTCCCTCGTCGGTGCCGGGAGTGATGGTGACGGTAACGGTGGTTGCCGACCATACGCCGGTATCGGCGGATATGACGGGCATTGTCGGGATAGAGGCGTCGATGAATGACACCGCAACGGTAGCAGGCTCGGATTTCGTTCCGTCGGCGTGGTTTATCATCGCGATTATCGAGCAGTTTTTACTTACCTCAAACGGCTCGGTGTATGTTATCCATTTTCCGCCGTCGATGCTGTAGCTGAAGGAATCGCCCTCCGCAAGGGTGTATCCCTCCGGTGCGGAGATAACGACGGTCACGGGGCCGGCGGAAGGCTCCTGCGGAAATGTGACGACGGGAGCCGCCGCATAAACGCATAACGAAAACAGGATAAAGCAGGAAATTGCAATTACAAAGATGAAAAGCTTTTTTAAAAGTGTTCTTTTCATAAAGATCACGCTCCTTTGTTATGTATATATTACCATATATGAAAAGATTTGTACAGTAACTAAAGTGTAACAGTTTGATTATTTGCACAAAATATCCTAAAAACGCCCGCTGTCGGGCAGAATATAAAATAAAAAATAATGCCTTTTGTTTACCGCTTGACAAAGCGGATACTAAAATAATAATTTATACGGTCTTTTTTGAAGATATTGGTTTTAATGGTTGAATTATTCGGTAATTTCTATTATAATAATTCGGAAATATTTTTATTTTGAGGAGGATAAACTTGGACTTTTTTTCATTCTTGATCGAAGGTACTGAGGCTCTCTTTTCTAACGGGGGCTGGAAGATGGTCGTCATGTGGGCGGTCGGTGCGCTGCTTATCTGGCTCGCCATCAAAAAGGATATGGAGCCTGCGCTTCTTCTCCCCATGGGCTTTGGCGCAATACTCGTTAACATTCCGTTCAGCGGCGCGCTCACCCTTGATATGGGCAACAATATCAAGAGCGTCGGTATTATCGAATGGCTTTTTGAAGTAGGTATCGAAGCTTCCGAGGCTATGCCTCTGCTTCTCTTCATCGGTATCGGTGCAATGATCGATTTCGGCCCGCTGCTTTCCAACCCGATGATGCTTCTTTTCGGTGCTGCGGCACAGTTCGGTATTTTCGCAACCATCACCGTTGCTTCGATGTGCGGTTTCAGCCTTGCCGATGCGGCCTCTATCGGTATAATCGGTGCGGCGGACGGCCCCACATCCATCCTTGTTTCCCGTGTTCTCAACAGTAACTATATCGGCGCTATCGCCGTTGCGGCATATTCCTATATGGCTCTCGTTCCCATTATCCAGCCGATGGCTATCAAGCTGGTCACAACAAAGAAGGAACGCCAGATCAGAATGAGCTATAACCCCAAGAACGTTTCAAGGGTAACAAAGATCCTTTTCCCGATCTGCGTAACCATCATCGCCGGCCTTGTTGCTCCGGCATCGGTATCCCTCGTCGGCTGCCTCATGTTCGGTAACCTTATCAGAGAATGCGGCAAGCTTGATTCCCTTTCCCAGACAGCTTCCACCACCTTTGCAAATATCATCACACTTCTGCTCGGTATCACCATCTCGGCAACAATGAAGGCTGAAGATTTCGTTAACTGGAGCACTCTGCTCATCATGGGTCTCGGTCTTATCGCTTTTGTTTTCGATACCATCGCAGGCGTTATGTTTGCGAAATTCCTCAACATCTTCCTGCCCAAGGGCAAGAAGATCAACCCGATGGTCGGCGGCGCCGGTATCTCGGCATTCCCGATGTCGGCAAGAGTTATTCAGAAAATGGCACTTAAGGAAGATAACCAGAACCATCTCCTCATGCATGCGGTCGGCGCAAACGTCGCCGGTCAGATCGGTTCGGTTGTTGCCGGCGGTATAATTCTCGCTTTGCTTCCGGCAATGATATAACACAGCGATGCAGAAAGGTATGGTACTGAAAATGAAAAAGATTATTTCACTCGCTTTTGCGGTTGCCGCATTTCTTTCGCTTTCGATGACAGCCTTTGCACAGGAGGTCAGCAATTCCACAGCATCGGGCAGCGCTTCGGGCAATGCATCGGCTGTCGGCAGCACTCTTGAGATAATGGGTAAGGGTATGCTCGGCATATTTGTCGTTATGATCCTTATCTATATCGTTATCCTCATTCTCGGCAAACTGACCGGCGGCAAGAAGAATAAATAAAGAAGGGCAAGTTTGATTATGGCTGATAATAAAAAGATGGTTGCGGAGATAACCTCGATGGAGGAAGACTTCGCAAAATGGTATACAGATATTGTTAAAAAAGCTGAGCTTATCGAATACACAAGCGTCAAGGGCTGCATGGTAATCAGACCATACGGCTATGCGATATGGGAAAATATGCAGAAGATCCTTGACAAGATGTTCAAGGATACGGGTCACGAAAACGTATGCATGCCCATGTTCATTCCCGAAAGCCTGCTCCAGAAGGAAAAGGATCATGTTGAAGGCTTTGCGCCGGAGGTTGCATGGATAACCCACGGCGGCAGCGAAAAGCTCGAAGAGCGTCTTTGCGTCCGTCCGACCTCCGAAACGCTTTTCTGTGAGCATTATTCCAACATAATCCATTCGTGGCGCGATCTTCCCAAGCTTTACAACCAGTGGGTATCGGTCGTAAGATGGGAAAAGACAACAAGACCCTTCCTGCGCTCAAGGGAATTCCTCTGGCAGGAGGGACATACCATCCACGCGACAGCCGAGGAGGCTATCGAAGAAACCGAAAAGATGCTCAATGTTTACGCTGATTTCTGCCGTGACGCATTGGCTATGCCGGTCGTTAAGGGCAAAAAGACCGAAAGTGATAAATTTGCCGGCGCTGTTTCTACATACGCTATCGAAGCACTCATGCATGACGGTAAAGCCCTGCAGGCAGGAACCTCCCACTATTTCGGCGACGGCTTTGCAAAGGCATTCGGTATCCAGTATACCGGCAAGGATAATAAGCTTCAGAATCCGCACCAGACATCGTGGGGCGTTACAACACGCCTTATCGGTGCGATAATCATGACACACGGCGATGATAACGGTCTTGTGCTTCCGCCTGCGGTAGCTCCCATCCAGCTCGTTATTATCCCCATCGCACAGCATAAGCCGGGCGTGCTCGATAAGGCATACGAGCTCAAGGCAAAGCTTGAAAAGGCAGGTATCCGCGTCAAGGTGGATGATTCCGAAAACTCTGCCGGCTGGAAGTTTGCCGAATACGAAATGAAGGGCGTTCCCGTAAGACTTGAGATAGGTCCGAGGGATATCGAAAACGGCGAATGTGTTCTTGTTACACGTCACAACCGCGAAAAGACGGTCGTTTCGCTCGATACCCTTACAAGACAGGTCAAAAAGAAGCTTAAAGAGGTTCATAACGGACTTTATAAAAAGGCTCTTGAAAACCGCGAGAAGAGGACATACCGCTGTACCTCCATCGATGAGATCAACAATGCTCTCAACGAAAAGGGCGATGGCTTCGTGTACGCAATGTGGTGCGGCGAGGAAGCATGCGAGGATAAGGTCAAGGAGCTTACCGGAGCCGGTTCGCGCTGCATCCCGTTCGATCAGGAAAATCTTTCCGATAAATGTGTATGCTGCGGCAAAGAAGCCAAGCACATGGTTTGCTGGGGCAAAGCATATTAATTTTCAATAAATAAAAAAATCGGTTCGGGCGGCTGAAAGCATTGCTTTTGCCGCCCTTGCTTAATGCGGTAAAGGGGGGGGACAGCGTTGGATAAGTATGAAGCATTAAAGCGGTATTTTGGCCACAAAACCTTTCGCGATGGACAGGAGAAGCTTGTAGACAGCATACTTTCGGGTCGGGATGTGCTTGGCATCATGCCGACCGGAGCCGGCAAATCGGTTTGCTATCAGCTGCCCTGTATTCTGATGAATGGCATAACCTTTGTAATATCGCCCCTTATTTCGCTTATGAAGGATCAGGTTGATTCGCTCCGGCAGATAGGCGTGCCGGCGGCGTATATCAACAGCTCGCTTACTCCATGGCAGCAGACCGAAGCACTGCGAAGAGCATCGCTCGGTGCGTATAAGATAATCTATGTCGCGCCCGAAAGGCTGGCGGTGCCGGAATTTATGGCCTTTGCGTCAAAGGCTGATGCGGCGATGGTTACCGTTGATGAAGCCCATTGCATATCCCAATGGGGACAGGATTTTCGTCCGAGCTATTTGAAGATAGCTGATTTTATTTCGGCACTTCCCAAAAGACCGATCGTGAGTGCCTTTACTGCGACAGCGACAAGCGAGGTAAAAAGCGATATCATAAGGCTGCTTGGAATGAAAGACCCGGTCAGCGTCACAACATCGTTTGACCGACCGAATCTGTATTTTGAGGTGCGAAAACCGAGGGATAAATATGCCGAGCTTACATCAATACTGTCACATCGCTGCACCGAGAGCGGAATAGTATATTGCTCCACAAGAAAGCTTGTCGAAGAGGTTTGCGAAAGGCTGTGTGCCGACGGTTACAGCGCATCACGCTATCATGCCGGACTTTCGCCGCAGGAAAGAGCAAATAATCAGGCCGATTTTATATATGACCGATGCCGTGTTATGGTAGCAACCAATGCTTTCGGTATGGGAATAGATAAATCCAACGTGTCGTATGTTATCCATTACAATATGCCAAAGGATATTGAAAGCTATTATCAGGAGGCAGGAAGAGCCGGGCGTGACGGTTCGCCGGCCGACTGTATTCTGCTTTATTCCGGCTCGGATGTTATGCTCAATAAATGGCTTATCGAAAATTCAAAAGAGATGTCGGAAGAGCTTACCGAGGCTGAACGCATCTCGGTGGAGAAAAAGAATAAAGAGCGGCTGAGGCAGATGACCTTTTATTCCACAACAAAGGATTGCCTCAGACGGTTCATGCTTCGTTATTTTGATGAGACCGCGCCGTATAGCTGTCATAACTGCGGCAATTGCCGTGCGCATACCGTGACGGCCGGTGCGGCGGCAAAAAACTATTTCGCTCCCGAAAAGGCGAAAGAAGTATCGGCCGCAAAACCGGAGGATACAGCATTGCTTGCCGAGCTTAAAAAGGTCAGAAACAGAATCGCAAAGGAACGTGGGATACCGGCGTATGTTATATTTACCGATGCGACACTTTCCGATATGTGCGAAAAAATGCCGTTGACCGATGATGAATTTCTGCAGGTTTCCGGGGTAGGTGCCGCAAAGCTGAAACGGTACGGTGCCCGGTTTTTAAAAGCAATAAAAGACTATCAGGAAAGTAATTTTTAAAATTTCAAAACAAATGTTTGCAATTTTGCTTTTTATATGGTATTATGGTAACGTAACCAAACTTTATTTACGAAGAAAGGGCTGAAATACCATGGGCGGAAAGGCAGACGCTTCAAGAGAAAGAATATTGAACTTTTTGAGGGAACGCTCAAGGGAAGGTCTCCCGCCACCTTCGGTAAGGGAGATCTGCACCGCAACGGGACTTAAATCCACATCCTCTGTTCACAGCTACCTTCGCTCGCTTGAAGAAGATGGTATAATAAAACGCAACGCCGGTCTTAACCGATCGATAACCCTTTCCGATGAACAGCCTGTTGTACAGGTTCCGCTTCTCGGTCGGGTAACAGCCGGTGCGCCGGTTTACGCGTTTGAGGATGTCGTTGCAACGATCCCTTACCCGGCGGACAGAAATGTCGGCAGCGAGCTTTTTGCGCTGCGCGTATCGGGTGAAAGTATGATAAATGCCGGAATTCTTGACGGTGATGTTATAATCGCCGAAAAGACAAGAGCGGCTTATAATGGCGAGATCGTGGTGGCTCTTATCGATGATGAGGCTACCGTCAAGCGCATTTACAGGGAGGAAGGAAGAATAAGACTCCAGCCTGAAAACGACGCTTATGAGCCGATCTACGCCACACAGGTGACTGTGCTTGGAAAGGTGGTTGCCTGTATCAGATATTATGGGTGGTAAAGCTTTGCAATGAAATATGTTGACAGGTTTTCGCTTGGTATCGAGCGTTTTTTTGAAGATAAATCTCAGATGATATCAAATATCAGGGATTTCAGCGCGGATGAGATCGTGTTACGGCTTGCTGCTGCACCGTACAGGGTCAGGTTTTCGCTCGCCCATATTATATCGGATGGTATATCGCAGCTTATCGAAAGCGGGCAGGAGGTAAAGGGTCGCGTCCCTGCCGAAGTTGAGCGGTTGTCCCTTATCGGAAACACGCTTGAGCCGGTAAGCGTAAAAAAGCTGGAACCGTTTTTTGAATGGATAACCGGTATATTGAGGAAGAACGAGCAGGGGCATGTCAGATGGCTTGCCGCCGCAAGGGATGCGGCCTCGCGCATGGATGATGTTTCGGGCGAATTTCTTGTTGCATTCACATCGCTTATCAACCAGCGTGTGGTTTTAAAAAAGCTTGGCGACGGAATAGTTATGACAACGGCCGAGCGTGAATGGGGAAGAGCCGATCTTTTCTTTCCGAACGTCGGTTTTTCTGCGCCCGAACCCGAATTTCCGATAATGGGATACCTCTTCTGTATGGAAACCGATGCGGTGTCCGATAATGATTTCGCGATAAGAATGATGATCGATACCGAATTTTCCGACGAACCCTATGTCGGAAGAATGCTTCAGGACAGGGATTGGCTTTCGGTCGATTTTTCATCGGGCAAGCCGACTCTGGAGCTTACCGAATACGACTATATCAGCCGTCTTCGTCAGGCCGGTACACCTCGGTCGGAGATAATCGAGGTTACAAGCTCGCTGCTGCTGAGCAAGCTTGCAATGGTTGGAAGCGGCGGTCTTCGTCCGAGCGAGAGGGAGATGATACCTCTTGCAAAGCTGCTTCACGGTTCTGTCGGTCTTGTGCGCGAAACCGATGAAAATATCACAAGCCGATGCGAAGAGCTTGTGTGCGACGCTCTTGAGAATCGATACGCCGTGTCGGGTATCAGGTCGCTGCTCTCAAGCTGTGACTGCAGCAGGCTGATAAAGGAGCTTGACAGCGCTGTCGATGCCTGTTTTGATGACGATACCGAAACGGCGGTAAAGCAAGCAAAGAAATTTGCAAGGGTGTATCTTGAGCAGATCGAATCGGGTACAGCACGCCGTCTTCTTTATAAAATAGAACAGCGCATGATGGATATGATGCCGTCCGATTGCGGCGGCAGTATCTATTATGAAGTTGAGAAAAAGATATCCGAAAGGATAGAAAAGACCGTTTCAAAGAAGCTTGCCGATAACGGCTTTATCGGCAATTATCCGCACTATACGCGCAAAAAGGACGACAGGCTCGAATATATTTCCTTTGTTCTGCGAAGCGATAATTACAGCACCAAGATGGGAAATATCACATATAATGTTGTTCTTGCAGTGGGTAAAACGGCTTCCGGTTCAAACGATAAGTTCTCGCCACTCGGCGTGCCGATAGATGTGCCAAATGCGCTTGACTGCGTGCCCGAAATGAACTCGACCTCGATGTACGGCGAGATCGCAGGTGACTATGACGATATTCGTGTCAATATATCGGTCAACATATTCAAGGCCGATGATATATTCATTTCGGACGAATTGGATAAGCTTTCCGCGCTCATAGATATCGCGGAGAGGGAGTTTTCCGGCAAAGGCATCGACAGGGAATATAAAAAGCACAGAAAGGCGGCATCCAGAACACGCAGACCGATATTGCGTGCGACTCTTGATAATGCTCATATCGGAATAGTTGCGGCAATGCTGATTCTTGTTTGCTATATGCTTTTTGCAAAGGAATTCATTTCGCTTGCCCCGGCTATTATCGCAGCGCTTGCCTTCGGCGCGTTTTTGCCGTTTGCGATCGCGGTCGTGCTTTATTTTGTAAGGTCAAATCATATCTGGCGTATGCAATGATTATTTCGGGGCGGATAGCCAATAATATAAAATCTGATAAAAAATGCGATTTTTATATTGACAAATCCGCTCCGAACAATTATAATGATATAGCCGTCTGAAGGACGGGACAAAATGGCCCAGTAGTTCAGTTGGTTAGAACGCCAGCCTGTCACGCTGGAGGTCGACGGTTCGAGCCCGTTCTGGGTCGCCATATATGCTGATATAGCTCAGTCGGTAGAGCGCATCCTTGGTAAGGATGAGGTCACCGGTTCAAATCCGGTTATCAGCTCCATCACCCCCGAATGCATTTGCATTCGGGGGTTTCTTGTGTCTGCGGGTAAAAATGCATAAAACTTCAGACCGCATCCTTTTTGCACGTTTTTCGTGAAAGGATGCGGTCTTGTTTGAAGCAGAAAATTATATTTCGTTAAAAGGTTGAATATACAATTTATTTATGTTCCGACAGACAGTATTCTACAAGCATTTCGATCATTCGTCGGTCTTTAGCGGGGAGCCGGATAATTTGTGTGGTTAACAATTCAATATCGTTAGTAGTTTCCTTGCCAGTCAGAATATAGTCTGTGCTGATGTCAAGTATCTGACTTAAATTGATTAGATTATCTATGCGAATAGCTTTATTTCCACGCTCAAGATTTGAAACCATCTGAATTGACACATTCATCATTTCTGCGAGTTGTTCCTGTGTATAGCCTTGCTGCTTTCTACGTATTTGTATACGTTTTCCAATTTCCTTCAGCTTGTTATCTAGCATATAATCACCTCGCAGATTCGTCTATAGAGTAATTATATGAACTTTTAGGTTAAATAATAAGCATCCATAGATTGACATTATTAAACTAAAGATGCTATAATCATAAGCGAAGTGAGGTGATGAAATGTCTGATTCGATTGGAACAAAAGAAGCTGCGTCGTTATGGGGGTATAAACCATCAACAATTAGCAAATGGTGCAGAGAAGGGAAGATTCCGGGCGCAGATCAAGATGGACCCGGTAGTCCATGGCGTATTCCGAAAGATGCGAAATGTCCAAAATCGATAAAAGAAAACAAGTGAGGTATAAAATGATGAAAAGAACAATATCTTTTATTTTGGTACTGGTAATGTGTTTGTGTCTTTGTGCTTGCGATGAAGGCAATAATACAGAGATAAATAGCGATGAGATAGCCGAAGAAAAACACAATCCTTTTGTGATAGATGGAGTATATTTAAGTGTGGCATCTTGTGCAGATCCGTCTAGATATAATTTAACGATTGATGAGTATTTTGATAGAAATCCGCATTTAAACGAGGAATTAGATAATAACGATGATGTTACTATTTTTGTGTTTGCGAGCTTGCATAGTTTAGAATCTGGAGAGGAGAATCTTATTCTGCCGCCTAAGGAATATAAGTCAATGATTCCGGGTTATGTGCTGCCGTTAACACTGCGCATAGGAGAGGATTTTATATACAACACCTCATATGAAGTAAATGATAATGACGATAAAATCTCAAAGTTTTGGAAAGATTATAAGTCAGGTACTAACTTAGATGATGATTATGTGTTATATGAGGGAAGCGGAGATAGTCAAAAAATAGTGGGTATGTTTTATATTAAATACTATGATTATAAGAAGGCGGTGGAGGAAGATAAAGAAATTACATTAGTATGGGGAGAGTATGAGGCAACAATTACTGGAAGCAAGATTGTTGAAAAAAGATGTACAGAAGAAATTAGCCAAGATTTGAAAAGGCGTGGTTTAATATAATATAGTCAAGTG
>JAGBFS010000228.1 GCA_017936365.1 Clostridia bacterium | reverse complement strand
TTTGAAACCTCTAAAATATTATTGAAAAGGAACGGTACACCGAAGAATACGAAATATGCCAGAACGATCATCGGCACACCGCGGATGATGTAAACAAATCCGGTTGCGATAGCATTGCATACACGGTTCTTGATTACGCTCATAAGTCCGAAAATAACACCGATTATGCACGCAAAAAACAAACCGTACAGGGACATCAGCAGGGTCTGACCCATTGCTTCAAGCAACAGATCTCCATATTCAGAAATAATCTTGCCCATCGTGAGCGGCTCCTTTCAAAGACAAGCGGAACACCGAAAAACGGTGTTCCGCCAAGTAATTGCATTGATGAAAAATTAGCCGAGATATTTTGCTATGATCTCATCATACTTGCCGTTAGCCTTGATGTTGGCAAGACCTTCATTGAACATATCAACAAATTCCTGATTGCTGCTGTTGAAGATTGCAAGGCCATAGGGAGCGCCTTCGTTTTCGGAACCCTCAACGATCTTAAGATCGAGGCCGCCGTCCTTGATGGAGGAAGCCATGATGGGTGTATCCTCGAAGCAGGCAACAGCCTGACCGCCGATAACAGCCTGATACATTGTGGGGGAATCTTCGAAATAGGTGATTGTGAAGCCGTTTGCATCCTTGAGGCTTTCAGCATAAGCAGCGCCCTGGGTACCGGTCTTGACAGCTACGACCTTGCCGTTGAGATCAGCAAAGGAAGCGATGGTGGAATCACCCTTGACTGTCATGCACTGGGTTGCGTTGTAATAACCGTCGGAGAAGATCCAGCCGGAAGCCTTTCTCTCTTTGGTGATGGATGCGCCGGCGATCATAGCGTCAGCCTGTCCGGCCTGGCAAGCAGCGATGGAAGCATCCCAGCCAAGGCTCTTGAGCTCATACTCGAAGCCCTGATCCTCTGCGATAGCAGCAAGGATGTCAACGTCGATGCCGACGAACTGACCGTTGCTGTCGGTATACTCAAAGGGCTTGAAAACGGTATCGGTTGCGACAACCCAAACCTTTTCGCCGTCAGCTTCCTCACCACAGCCGGCGAAGCAAGCGACAACACCGACCATCATGCAAAGAGCCATAAGGATTGCAAGAAACTTTTTCATTTTTAAATTACTCCTTTACGAATTTGTCCATAGCGCATGATTTAGTGCGCTAAAGCCGTATGGAATTATTATAAATAAATTTTGAACTTTAGTCAAGACGTATATTTAATTTTGTATATTGCGATATGATGAAATTCTTGCAGATTTTCCGTTAAATAAGCACAAAATTAAACGCACAAAGGCGTTCCGCAAAGCAAACAGGGGACATCAGCCGCGGCCGATATCCCCCATAATCAAATTATGCAATGTCCTTCTTTGTATATTTTATCAATCCGCAGGTTATTGCCGCCGCGCTGTATACCGCGCCGAGGGCGATAAGCTTCCATTCGAGGGCACCGTCGGAAACGATCTGCGCGCCGTCGGTATACCCGAACGGGGTTATATACTTCAAAAACTCCGCGCTTTCCACCATGTTTGACACAAGGCTCAAAAAGTACATCAGAGCTGCAGCGCCGATTCCTATTCCTATCGCGCCGCCGCGCAGGAAGGCGGAAATACCGAATGTAACCGCCGCCAGCTCTATCTGCAGGAAAACATAAGCCAGATGGAAAAGAGCCAGAATCTTGAAATCCGGTTCCTCCCCTATCGCGATGGCCGAAACCGCGGTGACCGCGAATATCGCAGCATTCATTATGATTATCTGCACCACGCAGGCAAGCAGCTTCTGAACCGCCACGCTTACCCTGCTGACCGGATGGGTAAGAAGGAATTCGGCTGTGCGTCCCCTCTCCTCCTTGGAAAGCGATGCCACACCAAGCATTGCGGCAAAAATTCCGCCGCCGAGCCCGAGTATCTCGCCGCATTCGACCGCATAAAAGCCCATGAACTCCCCGATATTGACCTTGTCCATACCGAAAGCCTGGGTAAAGTTTCCCATCGAGGCAAACATCTCGTTGAGCTCATCGACGCTCCCCCTCATTTCGGGATATATCAAAACGCAGGTCAGAAACAGGAAGGCTATTGCGCCCGTCCAAATTATAAGGGAGATCTTTCCCTGCTTCATTTCATGCTTGAAAACAGTCATCAGCGATCCTCTCCTTCCTGATAATAATGCATGAATATCTCATCAAGATCGGGCTGTGCCACGGTGATGTCCGCAACAGGCAGCGATATAATCATTTCCAGCAGCGATTTTACATCTCCGTTATAAAGAAAGCTGACCGAATTATCCTCGCTCTTCATATCACGGATACCGTCCATGGCCGGTATTTCCTCCACTCCGCGCAGCATGACACGCTTTACGTTGGTCTGGCCAAGCTTATCAACGCTGTCGCACGCAGCGATGCGTCCTTCGCGGATTATCGCCGCCTTTTTGCAATGCCGCTCTACCTCCGAAAGGATATGCGACGAAAGAAATATCGTCGCGCCCTCTTTATTGCGCTCCTCAAGGAGCGAGAAAAACTCCTTCTGCATAAGCGGATCAAGGCCGCTTGTCGGTTCGTCCAGCACATAGAGCTTCGGTTTATGCTGCATCGCGCAGACTATCGCAACCTTTTTGCGGTTGCCGAGCGAAAGCTGGTTTATCTTTTTTGTCGTATCGAGCGAAAGCCTTTCACAAAGCTTTTTTGCCTCCTCGGCGCAGTCCATGCCGCGAAGATCGGCCGAAAGCTTTATGCAGTCGCTCACGCGCATTCCGCCGTAAAACATAGCCTCCGACGGTATGTATCCCACATCTGAAAGCATAGCCTTTCTGTCCTTGAAGGGCTCCTTTCCAAGCACACTTACACTTCCCGATGTCGGCTTTATAAGGCCGAGCGCTGTGCGTATCGTTGTGCTTTTGCCCGCACCGTTAGGTCCGATGAATCCGAAGAAATCACCCTCGTTTACCGCAAGGTCAACGTCTATGACTCCGCGGGCTTTGCCGTAATATTTTGTCAGCGAAGTGACTTTGATTGCTTCCATGTACGTTCATCCCTTTCATGTAATAAGTTAATTTAGTTATTTAGACAAATATCTAATTACCATCAATATAATATCATCAGAGAATCCTCCTGTCAAGAGATATTTAGAAATTTATCTAAATATTTTTAAAATAATCTTCAATCAGAGGAACCGTCCCCCTGATTGATTTCTTTGAGGAAGATCTTTTTCCAGAAGGCGAGCATATCGGAAAAATCCTTTTCCAGACGGTCGGCGTCTATCTCGCCCTGCTGCATCATTTCCCACATATAGCCGATCGATGTCCAGTACATTTCCCTGTACATAAGCCGAAGATCGGTTCCGGGAACAAAATCGTCCGGGTCAAGCCCCTCTATTGCGTTTTGCGCCTTTGTGCTGAAATAATTTGCGAAGCTTTTCTGTATATCATCGTGAACCTCGGGATCCTTTTCGTAAAAGGCCTTAAGCGTAAATGTCGCAAGGTTAGGATAGATCCGCATTATTTCAAGCTTAGCTTTCATGGAACGCTCCATCATTTCAAAAAGATCCGCCTTTTTATAGCAATCGTGACGGGTCATATATTCAGTAGTGATGCGCGCGCCCTCGTCCCACAAATAAAGATACAGCTCCTTTTTATTGCGGAAATAATGGAAAAGCAGCGATTTGCTTATCCCTGCCGCATCGGCGATCTCGCTCATCGGACTTTTTTTGTAGCTGTTTTGGGAAAACACATTATAGCCGGCGTTGATTATGCATTGCTGTTTTTCTTTTGGAAGAGAGAAAAATTTTTCGTTCATTGTTTTTTGTTTCCTTTGCGTGATAACCTGATATTCCGACTTTAACCGAACCGGTCAACACCGATTATATATGCGTTGACCGATTTTGAGAAGACCCTTTGCAAAAATATTTTACCACCTTTTTCGCTATCATAATTTTGCTGCCCGTCCAATAAACATTATCAAAAAAATGATTGGACGTGCGCCCATGAGAAGACGAAACGAGTTTATAAAAAACGCTGCCATATTGACCATTACCTCGCTCATACTCCGGGCGGTGGGAATGTATTTTCGCATATACATCTCTTCTGTCATCGGCGCGGAGGGCATCGGACTTTATCAGATGATCCTTTCCATATATGTGCTGGTTTCCGGCTTTGCCTCCTCCGGCATCGTGGTAGCCGTAACAAGAATGACCACCGACCAGCTTGCCGTCGGCTCCCATTTTGGCGCGCGCTATGTGCTTAAAAAATGCCTTGTCATAAGCGTTGCGATGGGACTTATTTCCGCGGCGGCTGTGGCGGTATTTGCCGATATTATAGGCAGCGAATGGATATCGGATGTCCGCTCTATCCCCTCGGTTCGCGTGATGGCATTATCCCTGCCGTTCATGAGCATATCCTGCTGTCTGCGCGGATATTTCACCGCACGCAGACGCGCCGGCGTCCCCTCAACCGCACAGATAACCGAGCAGGCTGTGAGGATAGTCATATCTCTTGTGCTGCTCGAAAGGCTTGCCCCGATGGGAATAGCCTATTCCTGTCTTGCGGTCATGCTTGCCGATGCGATATCGGAGGGCTGCGGCTGTCTGCACGTCGTTCTCGCCTATTTTTCCGATTCAAGAAAGCTTGGCACAAAGGGCGAAAGGCTAACCCCGCCGCCTCATGTTTACAAATTGATATGGGGCATCACAGCCCCCATCACCACATCGCACTATCTTACAAC
>JAGBFS010000227.1 GCA_017936365.1 Clostridia bacterium | reverse complement strand
GTTACCGACAAATACGGCAATACGGTAAAATCAAATACTGTAACGATTACAGTAAAATAATAGGGTTAGTAATAGCAATAACAGCCGATAATTGTATCGGCTGTTATTGCTTTGCGGCAAGAAAAAGCTCCAATTATGCGATAGTGCATAATTGGAGCTGAATTATATTATCGGTGATTTTTATTCGGCGCCGTGGCGTCTGACCTGGAAACCGTCCTTGATTATTGAGATAAGAACGTTGACAAGGTTGGGGTCGAACTGGGAACCGGAACAACGCTGGATCTCAAGAATAGCATCGTTGCTGTTAAGGCCGGGACGATATGAGCGGTTACTTGTCATTGCATCAAATGCGTCAGTCAATGCGATGATTCGGCCTTCGATGGGGATGCCTTCGCCGGAAAGACCTTCGTTATAGCCGCTGCCGTCAAAATGCTCATGATGATACTTTGCACCGTAATGGAGATTGGGGATACCCTTGACCGGTTCGAGAATCTTTCGGCCAATTTCGGTGTGCTCCATCATTGTAGCATATTCAGCCGGAAGAAGTCGGCCGGCACGCTTCAGGAGATCTTCAGGTATACCGATGTTTCCGATATCATGCATAAGTGCCATGTAGTAAAGAGCATCGAGATCCTTGTAGCCGATTCGTTTGCCTATTTCATAGCTGTACTGAGCGACGCGCTCGGAATGGTTGCCGGAGAATGTATCCTTAGCGTCGATTGTATTGGCAATTGCCGTGAAAGCCTCTTTGACCATATCTTCTTTCTTGTCGATCTCGTTGCTGACCTTTTTAACACGGTACTGGGATATTGCAAAAATAAGTCCGACGACAAATACAAAAGCAAACAGGGCAACACCAAGTATAACAGTGGTCTCGCTTTGAAGTACAGCCCAATCACTCTTTAATTTTTCGAGCATTTCATTCATAATATCAACTCCAAATCCATAAAGATAATTCTTTACTTAAATATAACACAAATAATGTCGGAATTCAATATAAAATCAGTATGTGATATCCCATATTTCGGGCATAACAGGATTTTCGGCCCTTTTTGCTTTATTAAGGTCGAGGGATGTTTCGTCGCTGCGAAGTTTTCTTGCAACGATTATAGTGCGGAAATTATCATATTCATATGAGCAGGTTGACATTACCATAATACGGTCATTTACGGTAACATCGACAACTGCACTTGTGTCGATAACCGAGCGCGCTCTTGTTTCATCAATGTATGCCTGATATTCCGCAGTCTGTTCCGAAGTGAAATCAGACACCATGAAACGGAATACAGGACCGTGTTCATCAAGCGTGTTGATTTTCATAACGGAATAAATTACCCATGCACCTTCATCATAAAGACCGTTGTATGTGAATACTCCGCTGTTGCGGTAAAATTCAAGTGCATCAGGGTTGGACGTGATGTCATACTGCATCAGATCCTCAAACATAACGCCGCTGTGCATGTGGTGACCGAAAATGATAAGTACGGGCGATTGGTAATCGGGCTCGATACGATTCTTGTAATGAATGAAAAGGGTACCGTTTTTGTTTTCTTCGCCGTAGATGTTATGGTGCAGATAGAAATCGTTGTCCGCACCTTTTACGACCGGATAGTCGATTACCGTTCCGGGAATGGTTATCCATCCGACTATATCGGGATTGAGCTGACGCAGCGTTTCAAATGATTTGAGCGAGCCGTCTTCAAGCCGCTGTGCGGGGGAGGTGGGATAGTTTATTGTCCAAACACCATTGCTGTTCACAGGAGTAATGGCAGTTGATGAAGAATAAACAACGGCATCTTCGTCAGCAGATGGCTTGGTAAGCAGCGCTGCCTGCTCGTCGCTGATAATGGCAGGTTCGCCTTCCAATATGCTGCAGGAGCATAAAAGCATCAGTATCAGTGAAAGCATCAGAGCAGCGGTTGTTTTTAAAAATCTAATCATAAAAACTCCTTGCCTAAAGGCTGTTACTTGTTATATGATCTGCGCGACGCCGCTGTCAATAGCCGCTTTGGAAACGGCAGCTGCAACAGCTTTGGCGACACCTTTGTCAAGAGGGTTCGGAATTATATTGTCGTGGCTGAGCTGTTCGGATGGTATGTAGGAAGCGATTGCGTGTGCCGCTGCTATTTTCATTTCGCCGTTGATATCGCTTGCACGAACGTCGAGAGCGCCTCTGAAGATTCCGGGAAAAGCAAGGACGTTGTTTATCTGGTTCGGGAAATCGCTTCTGCCTGTTCCGACGACTGCAGCGCCGGCGGCGATAGCCTCATCGGGCATTATTTCGGGCACCGGGTTTGCCATAGCAAAAATGATGGGGGAATCGGCCATGGAACGAACCATTTCGGGTGTTACGCATCCTGCGGCAGAAACGCCGATAAAAACGTCGGCACCAATCAATGCATCGGCTAATGTGCCGCATATCTTTTCGCGGTTTGTAATCTTTGCTATTTCCTGTTTTTCTGCGTTAAGATTATCGCGTCCCTCATAAATTGCGCCCGATCGGTCACACATAATGACGTTGTTCAGACCGGAATCAATAAGCAGACGAACTATGGCGGTTCCTGCAGCACCGGCACCGTTGACTACAGCCTTTATATCAGCTATATTTTTGCCGGTAAGCTTAAGTGCGTTGATAAGTGCGGCGAGGACAACAACTGCTGTTCCGTGCTGATCGTCATGGAATATGGGTATATCACATTCTTCCTTGAGGCGCTTTTCGATCTCGAAACAGCGCGGTGCGGAAATGTCTTCAAGATTTATACCGCCAAAGCTGCCTGCAAGCAGCTTTACGGTGTTTACGATGTCATCAACATTTTTGGAACGTATGCAGAGAGGTATGGCATCAACATCGCCAAAAGCCTTGAAGAGAGCGCATTCGCCTTCCATAACGGGCATACCGGCTTCGGGGCCAATATCGCCAAGACCGAGAACTGCAGTACCGTCGGTAACAACGGCGACGGTGTTGGAGCGTCTTGTAAGCTCATAGCTTTTTGAAACATCATCTTTTATTTCAAGGCACGGCCTTGCGACGCCGGGAGTATATGCAAGGGAGAGATCATCCTTTGTTTCAAGAGGTGCGCGGCAGACCATTTCTATCTTGCCGTGCCATTCGTAATGCTTTTTTAATGATACCTCGGAATAATCCATTTAAATATCAGTCCTTTAATCAAAAAATTTAATTTACAACTGAATTATACCATATTATTACGATTACTTCAATGAAAGATATAAAATATAAAAAGATTTGAAATATCCAATATATAGTGCTATAATAAACTGATAATCAAAATTGTAGGAGTTTTACATGTCACTCAGGAATAAAGAAAAAGGATTTGCAGCATCTCTAATATCTATCGCGCTGCCTATTGCGGGTCAGAACCTTATTTCAAATGCTGTCGGACTGACCGACACTCTTATGATAGGTACGCTTGGTGAGGATGCCATTTCGGCAACATCGCTTGCAAATAAGTATATTTTTATTTTTTCTCTTGTTATGTTCGGAATAGTTTCCGGTGCAAACGTCCTTGCGGCACAGTATTGGGGAAAGAAGGATACCGATTCAATTGGCAAAATAATTGCTATTGCACTTAAATTAAGCACCATTACCGGATTGCTGTTCTGTATGGCGGCACTTTTTGTACCCGAGTATATTATGCTGATTTTTACCGATGATAAAAGTGTGATTGAGCTTGGTGCGGTATATCTTCGTATAGTAGCGCCGGCAATACTATGCAATGCGATCACCTTTACATACGTTGCCTGCCTGCGAAGTGTTGAAAAGGTTGGCATAGGTATAGCAACACAGGCACAGTCATTTTTCATAAACCTTATTGTGAATGCGCTGCTGATTTTCGGACTTTTCGGTTTGCCGAAGCTGGGAGTTGCCGGTGCAGCTATAGGTGTGCTTGCGGCGAGAATTGCAGAAGCGGTGGTTACGATCATCTATGCAAAATTCAACAAGCTTGTAAAGGTCAGACTAAAGGATATAATCAAGAGCGACAGGCGTCTTATGAAGGACTTTTTCAAATATTCGGCTCCTGTTGTGGCTAACGAGACTTTGTGGGGGCTTGGCAGCTCTATGCACAGCGTTATCTACGGGCATATCAGTACATCGGTCGTTGCGGCATTCAATGTTGTCAGTTCCATTCAGAATGTCCTGACCGTAGTTGGCTTTGGTGTGTCAAGTGCTGCGGCTGTCATAATCGGAAAATCCGTCGGACAGAGTATGATCATACGCGCAAAAAAAGAAGCAAAGCTGCTGGTGCTTATATCTGCGATTTTTGGTGTCATCGAAGCCGGTCTTGTAATGGGTGTACGCTCATTTGCTTTTGAAATAGGAATATTTGATATGGAGCAGTCAACGATAGAGCTGATGAAAGGCATGATGATACTCACTGCGGGGTTTGTGCTGTTCCAGACTGTAAACTGCACTATTGTTGTCGGTATTCTGAGAGGCGGCGGAGACACAAGATTTGCGTTTGTGCTTGATACCTGTTTCATGTGGCTTATGTCCATACCTTTGGGTGCAGCGGTTGCGTTTATCTTAAAAGCTCCTCCGCTCGTGGTTATGGGCAGTCTGTATCTTGAGGAAGTATTCAAAGCAATAATCGGGCTTGTCCGAATGAGGTCGGGCAAATGGATAACCAACCTCACAAGAGGCAGAAGTGCTATAGAGAATACCTAACAGGGTTCACAATTAGTTTATCTTTATATATTGTAATGATGATTAAAAACTGTTATAATTATTTGGATATGTAGGAGGTATTATTATGATGTGGTGGAGCGGACTTGGTTTGACCGAGCTGCTGATTGGTATTGCCGTCAGAGTATTTATTGTTTTGATTTGTTTGCCGATACACGAATTTGCTCATGGCTTTGCTGCGTATAAGTTAGGTGACCCTACGGCAAAAAATAACGGTAGACTTACTTTAAATCCGATAGCTCATATTGACTGGATAGGTGCTGCCTGCATAATGCTTGTCGGATTCGGATGGGCAAAGCCCGTCCCCGTAAACCCATTTCACTTCAAAAATCAGAAGCACAGAAAGGCCGGTATGGCATTGACCGCCTTTGCAGGCCCGCTTTCAAATCTGCTTCTTTCTTTCATTGGTGTGCTTGTACTCAGGGGATTTGCATGCGTTAAATTTTTACCTGAAAATGTTGATCTGATTTATCATGCAACCTATATACTTTTCTATGTGATTGCAATTAATCTGTCCCTTGCAATATTCAACCTTATCCCAATACCGCCTCTTGACGGTTCGCGCATAATTGCCGGTGTGCTCCCCGATAAGGTATCGAGATTTTTTGAAAAATACCAGATGGTAATATCTCTTGTATTCATCGTTGTCATTTTCGGCGGTATGCTTGACGGACCTCTTTCGTTTTTACAGCATAAGGCGATAGGCGGTCTTTACGGTGCAGCCGATTGGATCTATAATCTTATTGGTCTTGAAGGCAACTGGAATGAGCCTATAAAAATAATGATTGGTTTGTATTAATGGAAACAATATCTTATAAGCTTGAGGTTTTTGAAGGACCGCTGGATCTTCTTTTAAGCCTTATTTCAAAAAATAAACTTAATATTTATGATATCCCGGTTGCCGAGCTTCTTGACCAGTATATGGCACATATCGAAAAGATGCGTCAGGCCGATATGGATATCGCAAGCGAATTTCTGACAATGGCATCGCGTCTTGTTTATATAAAAACAGTTATGCTTATGCCGCATCAGGAAGAGGCGGAAGAGCTCAAGCGTGAGCTTACCGGTGAGCTTATCGAATATCAGCTTTGCCGCGAAATGGCGGGAAAGCTTGCCGATATGGCTGATTTTGATAAGTTTTCGCGTGAAGAGATGGTTATCGATGCCGATAAAACATACAAATTGACGCACGATGTTTCCGTCCTTATGAAGGCTTATCTTATGGCGGCCGGAAGAAAACGTACCGAACAGACCTCTTCGAGCGACGTTTTCAAAAGAATTGCGACTCAGCCGGTGGTATCGGTTCCGTCAAGAATTTCGTATATACTTGAGAAGCTTTATATAAAATCGGCCATGTCGCTTCATCAGCTGTTTCTTGAATCGCGGTCAAAGAGCGAAGCGGTTGCGACATTTCTGGCGGTTCTCGATCTTATAAAAGATGGCCGTATCGAGCTTGGCGACGGCGACGATATAAAGCTTTCGGATAAAAAGGAAGGTATGAATCAGATTGATAGTTAACGAATTGCTGCGGGCACTGGAAGCTGTTCTTTTTGCAAGCGGTGAACCGATTCCGGTTGACAGGCTTGCACAGGTGCTTGAAATTGATGAAGAGACCGCAGTAAATCTCATCGGAAAGCTTTCCGATAAGATAGATGAATCGGGCAGCGCTCTGCAGATTGTCCGCATGGATGACAAATATCAGCTTTGCACCCGTTCCGAATATGCATCATATATTCGCTCTGCGCTCGAGCTTCGCCGCAATACGCCGCTTTCACAGGCTGCGATGGAGGTTCTGGCCATCGTTGCGTATAACGAGCCTGTAACAAAGAACCTGATAGAAAGTGTGCGCGGTGTTGATTGTTCGGGCGTTGTATCAAGCCTTCTTGCAAAGGGGCTGATTGTGGAATGTGGAAGACTTGATCTTCCCGGCCGCCCGATGCTTTACAAAACAAGCGAGCTGTTTTTGCGCTGTTTCGGTATAGTATCGCTCAATCAGCTTCCGAAGCTTACCGGCGATATTGACAGCGAACAGATTGAAGGTCAGAGCATAGTAGAGGATATAATAGATCAAGAGGACGAATAGACAGAGAATAGGGGATGGTGGCACCGTTGATCGTATTAAAAATAATTCTATGGATCCTTGCCGCTATTCTTGTTCTGCTTTGTATACCGGTTTTTGCGCGGTTTGAATATGACGGAGAGCTGAAAGTTTGTGTTCGGGTTCTGTTTATTCCGTTTCGCGTGTATCCCAAGGAAGAATTTGAAAATAATAAAATCGTACGCTTTATAAAAAGATTTGCGGTAAAGAATAAAGATCCGTTAAAGCCGACCGATTCTGCAAATAAACCGGCAAAGAAAAAGCAAGAGAATTCTTTTACAAAGCTGGTCGGTCAGCATGGCTTTTCCGGTGCGGTAGCGCTGCTTGTCGATACGGCAAGACTTGCGGTCGGCAGTTTTGGGCGGGTTCTTAAAAATATTACCGTTGATCGTTTTGATCTTGATGTTACGATTGCAGATGAGGATGCGGCCGAAACCGCATTATCATACGGCAAATGGTGTGCTGTGATCTATCCTGCGGCATCGCTCGTTTTAAGAAGTGTGCGCAGATATAAGAAGAATATAAATGTAAATCCGGATTTCACGGCGCAGCAATCAACATTTAAGGCTGATGTAAAGATACATCTTTATCCGTTGGCTATGGTTGGGATTGCTATAGCATTCTTTGCAAAAATGCTGTTCAGACAGATCAAGAAGACTGTTTCGCAGAAGGTTGCCGAAAACCTTAATGCGGCTAATAATGCTAATTAAACGAAAAGGAGAAATATATTATGGCAGAACATCCTATTCAGGGAATGATGGATACCACACTTGAAAGAATACGTCAGATGGTCGATGCGTCGACCGTTATAGGCGATCCCATTGTCACGGGAGAAACGACTATTATTCCTGTTTCCAAAATATCTTACGGATTTGCGTCCGGAGGCTCGGATTTCCCGACAAAGCAGGATAAGGATTGCTTTGGCGGCGGCGGTGGAGCCGGTGTCACTGTATCGCCTGTTGCATTTCTTGTCATTTCCGGCGGCGGAGTGCAGCTTCTTCATGTTGATACCGACAGAAGCAGCGTTGACAAGCTTGTCGGTATGATACCCGATGTTGTTGATAAGGTCAGCGGTATGGTCAGCAGCTCCAAGCGCAAGAAGGTGAAAATTGCACCTGTGGAGCATACTGAAGAAAATAATATCTAACCGTTCAGTATTAACACATTTGTGCATATAGATTAATACTTTTGTGTTAAGGAGCGTTGTTAAGTTGAATATTTTTCGCAGAGCAGTAAGCACAGCGGTTGTTTTTTGTCTTTTGGTATGCATGTGCTCCGGTATGGCTGTTTTTTCTGCACCGGGTGACGAGGTCGTCGTTACGGTTGTTGAAGATGAGGGTGCGCTGGAAGTACCTGCCATAGCGGCAAAATCGGCAATAGTTATCGACGTTAATTCCGGGTCGATAATATACGAAAAGAATGCATACGAAAAGAGACCTATGGCAAGTACAACAAAGATCATGACAGCATTGCTGGCCTTGGAGAACGGGTATCTTGGCGATACGGTTTCGATTACAGCAGAAATGCTTGAATATGATGAGGCCGGTTCCACAAAGCTGGGTCTGTCTATCGGTGATACTATCACCTTGCATGACCTTATTGTGACAATGATGCTTCTTTCGGGTAACGACGCGGCACAGGCTGTTGCGGTATACCTTGGCGGATCGCTAGACGGTTTTGCGTCCATGATGAACGAAAGAGCAGCAGAGATCGGTATGCTTGATTCGCATTTTATAACCCCGTCCGGTCTTGATGATGAGAACCATTATTCTACAGCGTATGATATGGCTCTTCTTGGCATGACTGCGGCAAATACGCCGGGATTCCTTGATTTTACATCAATGT
>JAGBFS010000226.1 GCA_017936365.1 Clostridia bacterium | reverse complement strand
TATTTCGGCTGGTACGGCGGCGATACCACCATGAACGGCCCGTGGTTTGATAAATTCCATAAGCGCTGGCCGAATAAGCCGATCGGCTGTTCCGAATACGGATGTGAGGCACTTAACTGGCATACCTCAAATCCTGTTCAGGGCGATTATACCGAGGAATATCAGGCATATTATCACGAGGAACTTATCAAGCAGCTCTTTACCAGAAAATATATCTGGGCAACCCACGTTTGGAATATGTTTGATTTCGGTGCCGATGCTCGCTGTGAAGGCGGCGAAAACGGTCAGAATCATAAGGGACTTGTTACCTTCGATCGTAAGTACAAGAAGGATTCCTTCTATGCATACAAAGCTTGGCTTTCTGATGAGCCGTTTGTACATCTGTGCGGCAAGCGCTATATAGACCGTGTTGAGGATGTTACAAAGGTAACCGTATATTCCAACCAGCCTGAGGTTGAGCTTTTTGCAAACGGCGAAAGCCTTGGAAAGAAAACAGCCGAGGATTACTTCTTCTATTTCGATGTTCCCAACAAGGGCGAAACCACATTGGTAGCTGTTGCAGGTGAACTCAAAGACGAATCGAAGATATGCAAGGTCGATGTATTCAATGAAGATTACCGTCTGAAAGAAAAGAATGCTATTCTTAACTGGTTTGATATTACCGAGGTTAAGGATCATTTCTCCATCAACGATAAGATCGCAGATATCGCCTCCACAATGAGGGGCAAGATGGTATTTGCCGGATTGATCTCAAAGATGATGCCCAAGAAGGGCGAAAAGGTCATGGGCGGTTTTGAGATGAATGAAAGCATGATGCAGATGGTAGGAGGATTTACTATCCTGCGCCTTTCGGGCATGATCGGTATGATGGGTGTAGAGCTTACCAAGG
Organism: Clostridia bacterium; assembly: GCA_017936365.1. Lineage (GTDB taxonomy): Bacteria > Bacillota > Clostridia > Oscillospirales > Acutalibacteraceae > SIG598. The sequence continues at coordinate 6,679 of JAGBFS010000226.1, read as the reverse complement.
AGGATCTGCTCAATCTTAATAAGAAGCTCAATAAGATTAAGAAGCCCAGAAAGCTCAGAAAAAAATAATGTATTATAACAATCAATAAATCGTTTCATTGTTGTTGTCTGAATAAAGAGTCCCGAAATGTAAGCCGATTAACTTGCATTTCGGGTTCTCTTTATTCTGCAAAATGATGCGATAGGCTGTTGTTATATGATTGACAGAATATGATATTGTGGATATAATAATATTAACAGGAGGTGTGAATTATGTCATTGAAGGATGAATGGAAAGAAACCGGTGTAGGTTTGGGCCATGCTTTTAAAGATTTGGGAAAAACATTGGTCAAGACCGCTTCCAAAGGTATAAAAAAGGCAGAAGAGTGGGCAAATGAGGCCGGTGAATCTTCTGAAAAGGATAATGAGAAAAAAGATAAGTAATTATTAAAAAATGACGTCCTGCGTGGGCGTCTTTTTACATATATGGGCAATTATTTACATTAACTTAAAAATAATATTGCCGTGTCCGGAAAAATCGTGTATAATTATATAAAATTGGATAGTTGTATCCATAACTATATTTACCACCATGTTTATTTTGGTAGATAGGAGATCGATATGGGGCTTGTATGGCATAGTGAGCTTACACTTGAAAGCTTCAGGAGTTTTTGTGAAGAAACTATATCACAGCTTTATCTTGATGCATATTCCGCTACGGTAAACGAAAAGCGTGCCGATCAGGTTACGGTCAATACGCTGTGTGCCACATTTGCTGCTCGCAATAACCTTCGTGAGGATGAGAGCAGTATCACACCTGAACAGGTGGTCAATTCTACACTCAAACATATTTTAAATAGTACCGAGAGAAGCAGATTATCAAATGATCTTTTCGCACTTGGAAAGGAAAGACTTCCGTCGGAGGATCATCTTTCTGCTCTTGTGGACAGAGCCCAGCGACAGGCAGAGATTGAAATGCCGCGATATGCTCCGGTATTCAGCGGTGTTAAAGGTACCCTTTATGTGCTCGCAATAGTTGTATGTATAATAGCCTGTGTTATTGTAGTGTGGAACGGATCACTAAACGGGATGACGCAATCGGATTCGTCCGGTGAAAAGATTTATGCGGTTTCCGGCGAACGTGCAAATTCTCTTCTGCTTGCCGAACCTGAGATTATGTTTGAAGATAACAATACAGGAAGCGGTATAGTAAAATTTACCGTGTCGGGTGCCGATGCAGCACAGGTTCGTAAGGTGGATGTTTTTTCGCCTGAAGGTATGGCGGTAAAAACATATAACTGCAATGGCGATTATACTTGCTTTGCATCTTCGGGCGATCAGTACAGACTTGTTATTTTAGGAAACAACGGAACAAGTGTTACAAGATTTGTAAATACAGGCGATAAGGTAAGCGGCTCGGATGTTTTGCCCGAATGTCTGGTGTTTGTTCATGATACCGACACTTATGCTCCAAAAGCGGATGTTTCCGCAACCGATGTTTCGGTATCTGATGTAAAGCCTGTTACTCGTTTTAATGCACCGGGTGTGTCCGGTTATGAGCTCGTAAGCGGAACGAAGAATGCAGGAACATTCTATCTTGAAAGTGATGGTGCGTACTCTTTTACAGCTGCAAAAGGCTTTACAGGTACTGATAAGGTAACACTTAAGCTTTCGATGAATGACGGCAGCAGCAGAGAGATCACCATGCCGGTTATTGTCGTGAATAATGCCCCGACGTATACCGCGCCCCTTTCTTTTAATGTTAAACATACTCCTTCGCAATTCGGAAAATACATAGGCAAGCTTACAGCAAATGATTCCGATGTCGGTGATGCGCAAAAGCTTGTGTATACTCTTGTATCGGCTGAAAACTGCAATGTAATGATTTCTAAGAATGGCGGATTTGTTGTTGGATTTGATGATGCTCAGCCCGGACGTGAGGACGCATCGTTTGTTTTCGAAGTAAGCGATGGACTTCTCAAAAACAATTATACAATGAGCTTCAGATTGGAGAATAATCTGATTGATACCACATCGTTTAAGAAGGATGTATATTGCTTCAGCGGTGAAAACGGATATTATGATCTTGAGCTTCCCGCCACCGATAAAGACGGTGACCCGATTCGTTGGAGCGTAAACGGTGCGGTTGCCGGAAAGACTGAACGTGGTACCGAATATAAGAATAATGCAAATCTTTCTGCACTTTATGTCCGTATAGATCCTACTCTTGATGAAGAGGCTGTTGAGGTACTTGACCTTGTGTGCAGCGACGGATGGAAGGAAATACATATAAGATATCAGCTTGATGTGCATAAAAACCCGGCACCGGTATTCAAGACCACCACAGCGCACGCTGATGCAGCAACTAATCTTGCAGTATGTACAATTGATTGGGAATGTGCTTGCGAGCTTAACAGCTATCGGATCATCGATGCTCAGGGCGTGGCCGGTTCTGTGGTCAAGAGCAGCGATTGGGATGACATGACCTTCCGTTTCATTCCTGATGGTACAGGAGCACCGGCAAGCGCAGTGCTTACAATAGAAGAAATATCCTCCGGCAAGACATATAAACATACTGTAACTATTACACAGGACTATTAATCCGGATATTCCGATTAATAAATTTTTTAAGAGGTGGTTTTAATGAAGAATACGCTGAAAAAAGTATTGGCCGTTTTCATCTCGCTTACAATGATGATTTCGTGCTTTGCGGCATCCGGTTGTTACGGATTGGAATTTTTGGAAGATTATGAATACATATCGGATTCGGATGTTATGTCGGAAATGGAAGACGAATATACAGACGATGAAGAGGAATATGCAGACGATGAGGAGGAATATGCAGACGATGAGGAAGAGGAGGAAGAAGTTCCGGAGGATGAAGAAGTTCCGGAGCTTCCCGACGGTAAATTCAGAAAGCATTATACCAAGATCAAAGGCGGCGGCAAAGATGAAGTCACCGTAATGGTATATATGTGCGGAAGCAACCTCGAATCTGACAGTGGCTTTGCTACATCTGATATCAAAGAGATGCTGAAAGCAGATTATTCCGATAAGGTAAATATACTCATCGAAACCGGCGGAGCAAGAAAATGGCATGCATCCTCTATCACCGATGATGGCTCAAATATTTCTACAAAGAAAAATCAGGTCTGGCAGGTAATGGAAAATGATATCACTCTGATTGATGAAACTGATAAGCGTGAGCCGATGACCGATCCTGATACACTTCTTGACTTTATCGATTTCTGTACCGAAGAATATCCTGCAAACCGTTATATGCTTATTCTTTGGGATCACGGTGACGGTGCGGTAGGCGGTTTTGGTTACGATGAGCATTATGAAAGCGGCACACTTACCATTGACGGCATCCAGCAGGCTCTTAAAAAGAGCGGTGTCAAGTTTGATTTTGTCGGCTATGATGCCTGCCTTATGGGTATGATGGAAGTCGCATACATGATGTATGATTACGTCGATTACTTTATCGCATCGGAAGATTATGAACCTGCAGCAGGCTGGGAATATGAAAACTGGCTTCAGGCGCTTTCGGATAATACAAGTATTTCCACAGAAAAGCTTGGCAAAATAATAGTTGATGATTATGTCAAGGAATGCGGCAGATCTGACGGTATACTTTCCGTTTGCGACCTTGTTTATGCAAAATATGTCTATGCAATATGGTGTGAATTCGCTTATGCAAATGAGGAGACGCTTTTAACCACCGACTATGCGTGGGAAACCGAAGCAAGCAACAGACTTGATGTGAAGAATCGCTATGACTGGACCGATTTGTTCTTCTACAGCGAAGAATCACATATTATCGATATGCTGGCTGTTGCAAGAACTATCGAATCCGAGCAGTCGGAGCCGTTGCTTGCCGGACTCAAGACGATGATCGTATATTCAAATGCGACTTCGTCGACCGAATACTCCGCGTCCTATATGACAGGACTTGCGGTAGCGCTGCCGTACGGCGATTCCGAGCTTTACAGCGAGATAAAGGAGATATTCCCGAAGTGCGGATTCGATGATGAGTATGTTGAATTCCTCGGTAAGTTTGTCGATTCCGAATCAGCTCCTAACAACGATGAGATCTGGGAAGGCTGGGACGACATCTGGAACGGCTGGGATAGCTGGGATGATTTCCTCAATTACGAATGGGGCGAATGGGGATCTCTCAGCGACTATCTTGGTGAAGACTGGGGTGCGATTGGCGATTACCTTGATGAATGGGGCTTATATTTTTAAATTGTAATTAATATTAAATCGGCGCATGATTGCTTTTAGGCAATCATGCGCTGATTATTTTCATATAAAAAGTTCGTCGTAACTGACGTTTAAAATTTCTTTTATCTGTTTGATCTCATCGGGATAAAAATGACGTTGTCCGACCTCCAATTTTGCATATGCGCTGCGAGTGATATCGCATCCTCTTAGTTGTAATTTTGCCGACATCTCCTCCTGTGTAAGATGCTTCTGTTCGCGAAGTTCTCTGATGTTTTTGCCGAATTTTGTTTCATACGCTCTGTTCATGTCAATCCTCTTTCGCACCTGATTAGGTGCAATTGTTGTTGACTTTATTTTAGGTGTGTGTTATGATTATCTTGCACCCAAATAGGTGCAATTGTTACATTTTTTCGTCAAAAATTCAAAGGGGGTCAAATGATGAAATCTTTATTCAAGAAAACAATATCAGTATTTTTGTCAGTTACGATTATAGCGGCAACACTATTTGTTCTTCCAGTAAGTTTAAGTGTTAAAGCCGCAGAAATGACTGAAGTAGAGAAAATAGTGGCAAAAGCTGAAAGTCAGGTTGGTGATTATTATAGGGAAGATAAACCTGGTACACCGTGGTCAGGGTGGTGTCAAGCATTTGTTTGGTATTGTTATTATTCTGCGTGTGGTATAAATGCATCGGCTGATACTGCGTCATTAGCGGCAAGTAAATGGATGGTTTCAACTAATAGTAGTAATATACCGCATGGTGCAGCTGTATATTTCCACTCTTCTACTGTACCATCAGCAGGTCATGTAGGTATCTATGTTGGAAATGGATATATTGTTCATGCAATTGATTCAGGTATAGTAAAACAAAAAATTTCCGATATTTCAGGATGGGCAACATTTAGGGGTTGGGGTTGGAATGGTGGATATGAACCGAGTGGAATTAAATATGATTCTGATGTCGAAAGCTCCGTCACGATTTCCGGTCAAAATGCGCCTACTGTACTTAACGTTGGCGATAGATTCTGGTTTACCGGAACCGTTTCGTCTGCGAAGCCGCTTTCATATGTGTTTGCTGCTGTAAATGATATGAATGGCAATGCTGTTACATCCAAGCAGTATTTTACAAGTGCATATTCGGTCGATATTGCATCCACTATTGATGAGTATCTTATTATGCAGAATTTGCCGGTGGGCAAATATCAGTATTATATTGATGCAAGAGATTCATCCGGATATCTAAAGACGCTTCATTCAAGTGAATTTTATGTAGTTGATCCTTCTAAAGACAGCGCAGCTCCTGTTATTAGCAATATTAAAATTACCGATGTATCCGAGAACGGATACCGCATTACCTGTGATGTAAACGACGAAACAGGTATTTCAAAAGTTACATTCCCGACGTGGACGGAGTACAACGGTCAGGATGATTTGGTTTGGCACGAGGCGGAAGTGTCGGGGAATAAGGCAACATTATATATAAAGGCATCCGATCATAATAATGAAACAGGCAAGTATAATACTCACATTTATGCAACTGACTGGCTCGGACAGGTCAGTTCTGTATCTGCGGCAAGTGACGAAGGTATTTATGTTGGCAAAAAAACTGAGCTTTCGATAAAGACTCAGCCAAAAACAACCTCCGCAAAACTCGGTGAGGCTGCAAAAATAACAGTTTCAGCAACCGGCGATGAGCTTACATACACATGGTATTTCAAAAATCCCGGCAGTTCAAGCTTTACAAAGTCCGGTGTTACTGCCGCGGCATACAGCATGACTATGCAGCAAAGTCTTTCCGGCAGACAGGTTTATTGTGTAGTGACCGATAAATACGGAGATTCTGTAAAGACAAATACGGTATCGCTCAATCTTGCGGCGACAATTACAAAACAGCCTGTAACTACATCGGCGGCCGATGGAAGCAAGCTTACTGTAAAGATTGCAGCAGTTGGTGATGAACTTACTTATCAGTGGTATTATATTAAACCCGGCAGCAGTACACCTGTAAAATCGGGTGTTACATCTGCAAATTATAACATTACAATGAAAGCTGAATATAATGGCAGACGGATTTATTGTGTAGTTACCGATAAGTATGGCAACACAGCAAAAACAAATACCATAGATATTTATCAAGCTGTATCTATAATTGAACAGCCGAAAAACGTCACCGTATCGGCAGGGAATAAAGCTTCGGTAAGCGTTTCTGCGATGGGTGAAGGCCTGACCTATAAATGGTACTTCAAAAATCCGGGAGAAGATACTTATACTAAATCAGCAATTACATCTTCTGTCTATAGTGTGACCATGCAGAGCAGTATAGCAGGCAGACAGGTTTATTGTGTAGTTACCGATAAATACGGTTATACAGCAAGGTCTCATACAATTACGATCTCCGCACCTTCGGTGAAGATCACGACCCAGCCCCAGAATGCAACTGCAGCTGTAGGAACGACCGCAAATATCAAAATTGCGGC
>JAGBFS010000225.1 GCA_017936365.1 Clostridia bacterium | reverse complement strand
GAATATTTCGATATCTCTGTTGTAATTGACTGTTGGGACACCGTAGGCCTGAAGATGGAAAGGGTCGATCATATTAACATCGTTGAGGTCGGCGGTAGCGGCTTCATATGCGAGGTTTACAGGATGCTTGAGTGAAAGATTCCAGATGGGGAAGGTCTCGAATTTTGCATAACCTGCCTTGACGCCGCGCTTGTGTTCGTGATACAGCTGTGAAAGGCAGGTTGCCATTTTGCCGCTGCCGGGTCCTGGCGCGGTTATTATTACAAGCTCTCTGGATGTTTCAACATATTCGTTTTTGCCGAAGCCTTCGTCGCTTACAATCGCTTCAATATCGGAAGGATATCCGGGGATCGGGTAATGAACATATACAGGAACATTTATTGATTCAAGCCGCTTTTTGAAATTGTCTGCGGCGGGCTGTGCCTGATATTGTGTAATTATTACGCTTCCGACATAGAGCCCGATGTTTCGGAAGGCTTCGATAAGTCGGAGGACTTCCATGTCGTATGTTATGCCAAGATCACCGCGCTGCTTGTTGCTTTCTATATCGGCCGCCTTGATGGCAATGACTACCTCGGCCTGCTCGCGGAGTGAAAGGAGCATGTTGACCTTCGTGTCAGGAAGGAAACCGGGCAAAACGCGCGATGCGTGATAATCGTCAAAAAGCTTGCCGCCGAATTCGAGATAAAGCTTACCGCCGAATTCGGAGATGCGCTTTTTGATATGTTCAGATTGAGTTGCAATGTATTGATCGTTGTCAAAACCTGTGCGAACCAAGAATATCCCTCCGAAAAAATGCAAAATAATATATACTGTTAATTATACACTCTTAAAAACTCAATATCAATATGAATATGATAATTTTTAGAGGCTTTGTCGTTGACGGTTGACATTTTTATGTTAAGTCAATATAATTGATTTTATAATGATTTTTCGTAAGGAATGTAAAAATGGATAAAAAAATAATGACATTTGCCCAAAAGGGCATAATATGTCTGTTTTTGATAATTACCACATTGGTCTGCGGATCGATGGAGATATTTGCGGTTGAACAGCCGACCGAAACACCGGTTCCGTCTGCTATTTTGGTTGATGCCCAAACGAATAATGCTTTGTATGAAAAAGAGGCCGATATTCCGATCATGCCGGCAAGCACAACAAAGATATTAACGGCGCTGCTGGTTTTTGAAGCAATCGATCAAGGGGTTATTACGCTTGATGATAAGGTTGAAACGACACAGGAGATAGTCGAAAAAACTCCTTTTGATGCAAGTAAAGTTGTGCCAAATCTTCAGCCGGGTGAAGTAATGACGGTAAGGGAGTATCTTTATTGTCTGCTTATGGTATCCGACTGTACCGCATGCGATGTGCTGGCTCAGCATGTGTCCGGCTCGGTAGATGCATTTGTTGCAAGGATGAATGAGCGAGCGGCTGAGCTTGGGTGCAGAAATACAAATTTTGTAAATACCCACGGATATCCCGATGAGAATCATTATACTACCGCACGCAGTCTTGCTCTTATAACAAGCGAAGCGATGAAGCATGATGTCTTTCGCGAGATGTTCGGAACCATAAAGCTTCGTATTGAGAAAACAAATTTGAGCAACCCAAGAATGCTTTACAATTCAAACTGGCTTATCTGGAATCCGGATAAGATTACTTCCATATACTGCACTCATTATTATGAGTATGCTACCGGCGGAAAAACGGGTACCTCCCAAAAATCCGGTCATTGTCTTGTATCCACCGCGCAGAAGGATGGAAGGACGCTTATTTGCGTTATTACCGGTGGAAAGATAGTTCTTGATTCGACAGGCACACAATACATATATCAGCATTATTACGAATCGGAACGCCTGTTCGAATGGGGATTTGCAAATCATTCAAATGTAAGTATTGTTTCATCGGGTGATGTCGTTGGCAAGATGAAGATCACCGGTGGAGAGAGCGATAGTGTCAGCATAGAAATCAAGGATAATATTACGATGCTTTTGCCGAATGATGCAGATGCGTCCGATGTTGTCACAAAGATAGTAATTGACGAAAGCAAAAGGAATGCCCCCGTTTCTGCCGGTGATGCAGTAGGTGAGCTTACGGCATCATACGGTGAGGATATTGTCGTTACCGTACCTGTCTATGCAATACAGAACATCGGTGCGGAGACTTCAGGATGTCAGTCGTGTTCTTTTGGTAAGGTGGTTTCTGCTATTCTGATAGTGCTGCTGGTTATTGTACTTCTTGTCGGAATTGCGCTGCTTTATCTGCTTAATTCAAAGTATGCCCCGAATGTAAAGAATTTATATTACGGCTTGCTTGATGAGTTTAAAAAATCAAGGCTTAAAGCCCAGAAAAAGGCTAATGCACCGAGGAAACTCAATTAGAGTTTTTGGTTAAAAAACTAAAATAAAAAGCGAAAATTGACACATAAAACCTCCTTTGATATACTTGTTGGTGGTATCGGGGAGGTTTTTTGCGTCAATACAAAAGTAAAATAATATGAAATGTTTTAGAAGAAGGATGGAGTATATGACAAAGGTAACCGCTGCACTTATATGGAAAGACAAAAGATTTATTATATGCAAGAGACCGGCTCATAAAGCAAGAGGGCTTTTGTGGGAGTTTGTCGGCGGCAAGGTCGAGCCGGGGGAAACAAAGCAGCAAGCCCTTGTGCGCGAATGTATGGAAGAGCTTGGCGTGACGATAGCTGTTGGCGATGAATTTATGTGCGTGGTTCATGAGTATCCTGATCTGACGGTGGAGCTTACCGTATTTAATGCCGTAATAACGGAGGGTGAGCCGCAGCTGCTTGAGCATGTGGATATAAAATATATAGCCCCATCGGAAATTGAAAAATACGAATTCTGCCCGGCTGATGAAGAGATATTGAAAGAAATAATAAAGAGATACTAAAAACTGCCGTAATACGGAAATCTATCCGCATTACGGCAGTTTTTTTATGTTTGATTAAAGAGCGATAACGCTTTCTTCGCCCGATTCATCTGTGTCAGATGACGGTTCCGATTCCGTTTCTTGTTCGGTTTCTTCTGCAGTGTCCTGCGCGGCAGATTCTTCAGCCTCTGCCGAGTCCTCATAATTAGGCATAGGCATCCAGCTATCTTCTTCGGACAAATCGGTGTCGCCTTCGTTTGGCACAGCTTCGGAGCTTTCGTCGGAGGATTCTTCAGATGAAGTATCGTCTTCGGTAGAATCTTCAGCAGAGGGATCTTCACAGGAGCTATCGTCCTGCTCTGTTTCCTCTTCGGTGATCTCTTCGACAATCTCCTCTTCGGCTTCTTCTGTTGTATCTTCGGGGGTATCTATGATAACGACCTCTTCGACTTCATCCTCGTAAACCGCAAAAACGGGTTCTTCTTCGATTTCTGCTACAGGTTCTTCAGCATAGCCGGTTTCAGGCTCGTCGGATACAGAGGCGAGGATAAAAGCGTCCTCGTTTGCAACAACGGGAATGTCGTCATCCTCATGTGCTGCAAGTGCCGGAATAAGCTCGATATCATCTATGCGGCGCGGGAAGCGGCTGAAGAGAATGAATATAAGGGCGAATGCGGCTGCCACAGCGGCGGCGATGTAGAAATAGAAGCTGCCGGTCAGATTTACTGCCATGATAAATGAAAGTATTACTGCGATGTAACCGAGCACGCGAAGAATACGCAGACAGCGGTTGATTTCGGCCGGCTGGAGTACGCTGTAGATAGCGCTTGAGAGGAATATAACGGAAAGGGTGATAAGAGCGCAGGATACGACAGTCATATTAAGCGACTGCGAAACGGCCATTACAACAAAGGCGCCGGCTGTAAGCAGACCGCTGATAAAGAGTGCAAGTCTTTGAGAATTGCGCGTCTTGAGCGAAAGCCGATTGCCAAAGCAGAATGCCGCGATAGGAGCAACGGCACAGCAGGATATCGCAGTTGCGGATATTCCGTTTGCAGCGAGGTGAAGGGAAATATATACCCATTCGAAGCAGCATGCCGCACCGACGGCAATAACTACCATGAGCGCGCCTCTGAACGTAACAAGCGGGTTTTTGCCGTTCATACCGTCATCAGCGGTAAATTCGATATCGCGGAGCATTGTGAAGCAAACTGCCGCAGCGACAGCGGTAAGCAGGATAAAGATGATATTGTTTGCTGTAAAAGAAAGCTCATCAAATATCAGCGCACCGAATATGATTCCCGCGATAGCACCAAATGCAGGGGAGAGGTAGGCGTATTTATCGCGGCCGTACTGGGCGTCGGAATGAAGCTGATATCTCGATGCAACCCTGAAGGCAACGCCGTGACCAAGCGCTGTGAAAAGAATCAGAGCCAGATCGATATAAGGAGCTGCTGCTCCGGCAAAAGCGGAAAGCTTTGCGGTTTTCAATATCATGCAGACAACGGCAAAGGTGAGTCCGCCGGCAATGGGGAGCACCTTGAGTGTGTTCTTCGGGAACCGTCCGAGTACAAGGCCGAGATTTGCACCCAGCAGATAAACTATAAACGGAATCAGAGCGGCAAGCCCCAAAGGCAGCGAGAGCTGTGCTGTAACGGCTTCTGAAGCGGGGGAGAGGAGCAGTACAGGCAGCTGAATGACTGTTGCAGCCGATATGAAGAAGGATACGGGGCGGATCGATTCGCGTCCGCAGGGAAGTATTCTTGTCGGGTCATATCTTTTTGGACGAAGAGCTATGTCGATAAACTGGATAACACCGTAGAAAGCGCAGGAGAAAAGTATAAGCAGAGCGGCTACGGTGAGCATAAGCTCCAATGTCGCAAATCCGAAAACGGAGATAGCGGCAGGCTGCGGAGCGCATATTTCGAGCACGCCGACCGCCATGCCGGAGGTGGAATAAACGGGAGCAAAAGCGGTAAGGTATTTGCTGCCGGCGATTGTGCGGGTGGTTGTTCTGACCTCACCGCTGCGGCTGACCTCGTTAATTACATCGGCACTCAGCCATTCGGAGACCGATTCATTCGATGAAGCGGCAAGAATATTATCGGAACCTTCAAGCGGATAATATGGCGGAGTGTTGATCGCGGTATCGGTAACGTCATGGAACATGTAAAGATTGGAAATGCGTTCGGCGTTGCTTTCGTTTGCAATCAGAAGTCCTTTAAGATCGTTGTGAAGGCTGTTGAGCTCCGACGAGGAGAAGGTCGTTGCTTCACCTATATGATTCTGCATATAAACTTCGCCGGCGAGAACCACCTGGCAAAGCTCTGTTTCATTGGTAAGGCTGTGCTGTTTTGTATAATCCTTCGAAAGCATGACGAAGATACTCAACGCAACAGCGGAAAGGATTATTGCAAAACGAACGATGTGCAGACCAAGCTCGCTGACTCTTTCGTTTTTAAGCCATTTGAAGCCCCATACCGCAAGGTTTACGACTATTGCTGCAGCGGCTGCAATAAGGACGCATGCCAGTATTGTTCCGGCGATTCCGGTAAGCGCAGAATTAATGTAGAATGCACCGACAAAAAGAGCGGCAATGATTGCGATGCGCAGGGAAACGGTCAAAATGTTGGCTTTTTTCATCCGACAGACACCGCCTTTCTTTTCTTGTAAGCCGAAACAGCGCCGGAGATTCCGTAATATACAATAATCATGACACCGCTGACGATTGCTATCGTTGTCAGTCTTTCCATAACGACGCTGTTGTAATCGAAGGAATTCATGTACTGTGAGGACACAACAAGCATGGCGCAGGGAGCGGTTTCACCATCTCTGAAGATGGGGGTATAGGTATAATAAACCTCGTCATAATCAAATGAAGCCGGCTGTCCGGTCTGCCCCGAAGCAATCATGTCTGCAATCTGTTTTTGATTAAGTGCGCTGTGCCCGTCGGTTGCGGCAAACAACACAGCGTCAGACTGCGATACAGTATAGATGGCGCAGCTGTTGAGGATGCTTCCCTCGGTAAAGCTGTCATTAAGAAGATCGGTGTAATAACTTTTCGCATATTCCATTCTGGAAGGATCTTCTATATCCAGCAGGTTAGTGTCGACGGCGCCGATAACACAATGACTGAGCTGCTGTGTGGATTCGATAGCAGAATCCTTTGTTGCTTCATAGAATGTGTTTTCGTAGCTTCTGATGGTAAGATAGCTGCAGACGACTATAGCGGTAATTATCAGAACGATTTCTATTACCGTACGAAGCCATACCGGCCCGATCTGAAGCCTCTTGTAATTAAGCTTGTTCTGTTCCAAAATCCGTTCCTCCTTAATTTTTTATATCTATTAGCTCCTTTAGATCATAGGGGGTCTGCTGATAAACGTAATAATTGAGCCAATTTGAAAAAAGAAGGTGTGCATGCGAACGCCATGTGTGGAAAGGCAGCGAAGCAGGATCGTCGTCAGGGAAATAGTTTTCCGGCACGTTCGGATTGAGTCCGCGGTTTACATCGCGGTAATACTCGCTTGCAAGGGTATGACGATCGTATTCGGCATGGCCTGTGCTGAAAAACTGGCGTCCGTTTTTGTGGGCGATTATCGCTGCGCCTGCGATATTTGATTTGGCAAGCACGACAAGGTCGCTGTGACGGGCGATATCCTCGCTGCGAACTTCGGTATTGCGCGAATGGGGGATCATAAAGCGGTCGTCGAAGCCTCGCACCAGAGGATGAAGCGGATTGAGCAGCCGATGCTCATATACGCCCGAAAGCTTTTCGGCAAGAGGATATTTTTTTATGCCGAAATGGTAATAAAGAGCAGCCTGAGCACCCCAGCAGATGTGGAGGGTGGAATATACATTTTTCTTGCTCCATTCCATTATCTCGCACAACTCGTCCCAGTAATCGACCTCGGTAAATTCCATGGTTTCAACGGGAGCGCCGGTAATTATCATACCGTCGTAACGACAATCGCGTATGTCCGAAAATACCTTGTAAAAATCGGTAAGGTGAGAAACGGGGGTATTCTTACTGCTGTATGACGCTGTCTGCAAAAGCTCGACCTCTACCTGCAGCGGAGAATTGCCCAGAAGACGAAGAAGCTGGGTCTCGGTCTCAATCTTTGTGGGCATCAGATTAAGTATAAGTATCTTCAGCGGACGGATATCCTGAAGCAGCGCGCGCTGCTCGGTCATAACAAAGACATTTTCGCTCTCAAGAATTCGGTGTGCAGGGAGCGAACCGTGAATTTTAATAGGCAAATATGGCACCTCTTATCAATAAATATAATTAATTCTAATATATCATATCAAAAAAATATATTCAATAGTTATTCGTGCTTTTTTGATGGATGAAAACGGCATAATAAAAGACCGCCCAATAAATGAGCGGTCGTAAAATAATTTGGTTAGATAAGGGTTATTTTGTTATCGCCGATGGGATGGCTTTCTTTGCTTACGGTAGGTGTACCGATGGCGATTGCTATCTGGAATTTATGGGTGGAGGGGAAGCCAAGCTCAGTACCGAGCTCTTTGCCGCAATCGTCGTCAAAAGCCGAAGCGCACATGCCGATAATTACAGAGCCGAGCCCCATTGAATGAGCGGCGATGGCAAGATTTTCGACGGCTATACCGGCGTCGACAGCGCTCCATTTGCTTTCAGCATCGGACGAGATAAAGATGACAAGAGGTGCGCCGTAAAAAACAGAGTAATTACGCTCCTTCATTCGGCTCTTGAAAGCTTCGTCGTCAGAGCCCATTATCTTTTCGACGACCCTGTTTTCGACTTTTGCGATCTTTTCGGTATCGGTGACAAAGGAAAAATGCCACGACTGCATATTCATTGCGGTGGGCGATGCAAGTGCGCAGTCCTGCAGTATGGTAAGCTCGTCCTGAGTCAATGCTTTATCGTAAAAGCCGCGAGTGCTGCGTCTGTCCATTATCGAACGGATTGTGTCTTTCATTGTTTTTAGGTTCCTCCTTTATTCGTCAGAGCCTTCACCGCAAGGCGGCAGCTCCTTTTTCAGCCGGAATGAGAAAACAACGCCGTCGGCGGTATTTTCTGCTTTGTAGGATGAATTGTGAGAATCGAGTATAGTGCTTACTATTTTTAAACCAAGACCGGAGCCGCCGTAGGTTCTTGAACGGGATTTATCGACCTTGTAAAAGCTTTCCCATATCATATCAAGGCTTTCCTCCGGTATAGGCTCACCTTTGTTATAAACCTCACAAACAACATCATTCTCGCTGCTGTAAAGCTTGAGCGAGATAAGACCGCCGTCGGGGGAGTGGTGAAGAGCGTTTGATAAAAGGTTATTCAATACCTCTTCTATCCTGTCGTGGTCGCCGTTGACATAGAATTCATCCTGCGAATCAAAGCTGGTTTCAATGCTGCGTTCCTTCATCAGGTATGATATTTTTTCAAAACGGTTCTCGGCAAGTGCGCTTAGGTTGAAAATGGTCATTTCCGGTTTTGAAGCACCCGATTCAAGCTCGGCAAGCTTTAATAGGGTAGAAACGATACGACTCATACGCAGGGTTTCATCTTCGATAACGCTGCAGTAATATTCCTTATCCTCGTTGTTGATATTTGCCTGAAGTCCTTCGCAATAGCCAAGAATGATGGAAAGCGGAGTTTTCAGGTCGTGTGATACGTTGGATATAAGCTCGCGCCTCATCCTGTCGATACGGTTTTTATTTATAATATCAAGCTTGAGCTGTTCGTTGGCAAGGCTCAATTCGCTTATTTTTGATTCCAGCTCTTTTGAAAGATTATTCACGCTTTGGGCAAGCTCGCCAAGCTCATCGTTTGATTCAACGGTGAGCGGCTGTGTGAAATCAAGCTGCGATATTTTTTTAGCGGCCTGGTTTATCTGATAAATAGGTTCTGTAAGCTTTCGACCGAGCGCAAGGGTGAAAATGCTGCCCAATGTAATAATTACAGCGCCTATTATAAGCGTGAATTTATTGGCCGCCTTGACGGCATCCTCAATGGCTGACATAGGGGTGTTTATGATGATGTAGAAAGGAAAATCAACGCCGTTGTAATTCTTCGTCGCCTTTGCGTAAAGCGTAAGGTATTGCGCCGCAAGTTCTTCGCTGTATCTGCGGCCGAGCTGCGGTTTTGATGAGAAAATCTCGACAGACGC
The DNA here is from genome assembly GCA_017936365.1 of Clostridia bacterium. Taxonomy (GTDB): domain Bacteria; phylum Bacillota; class Clostridia; order Oscillospirales; family Acutalibacteraceae; genus SIG598. The sequence continues at coordinate 3,433 of JAGBFS010000225.1, read as the reverse complement.
GTCTTTATCATTGTTGGGCATAAGCCATTCTCTGAACCAACGCTCGTTAAGATCGCCCTGTTCATCAATAGGAAGAAAGAGCGTATCCGGTGCGCCTTTGGTGCAGAAAAAAATTCGCATCTGATAATCTATGATGAGGATTTCGATGTTTTTGTTTTCCTCAAGCGACTGAAGCTTTTGAACAAGCTTTGGGTCGGAAAGATCGAGCGAGGAGACGTAATCAAAACATTCTGTAAGGGCGGTTTCCTTCTGATGTGTGTAATAGGATTTCAGAAAAAGAGAGTTGCAGACGATAATAAGACCGACAAACAGAACAACGATACCAAACATGATAAGAAACAGCTTGGTTTTGATGGATATTTTCAAATTATCTCACCTCAAGTCGGTATCCGACACCTCTTACAGTTACTATCATATCACCCGAATCCTTAAGCTTGGAGCGAAGCTGCTTGACGTGGGTGTCGACTGTGCGCAGATCTCCGAAATAATCGTAATTCCATACGCCGTTAAGTATCTTTTCGCGTGAAAGAGCTACGCCCTTATTTTCGATAAAGTACAAAAGCAGATCGTACTCCTTCGGTGTAAGCTCAAGCTGTTCGGAACCGAGATAGGCGGCATGTGCGATATCATCGATATAGACATTTCCGCATTGTACGCGTTTGGTGCTTATCTTGCCCTGCCGCCTGAGCAGCGCCTGAACGCGGACTACAAGCAGGCTGGGGGAGAAGGGCTTGGTTATATAATCATCAGCGCCAAGTCTGAATCCGCTGAGCTGATCGTTTTCGGTGCTTTTTGCGGTAAGCAGAATGACGGGAATATCGGTAGTTTTGCGAAGCTCCTCAAGGGCGGTAAGACCGTCAACAACCGGCATCATGATATCGAGTATGATAAGATCGGGATGTTCGCTTGTGCAAAGACTCAAGACCTGCGCACCGTTTGAGGCTTCAATGGTATGATACCCCTCTCTGATGAGAAAATCAACAATAAGCCGTCTTATTCTGTCTTCATCATCGGCAACAAGGATTTTTATATTGCTTTCATTGTTATTCAAAAATATCACCTCAGATCGTATTTACTACGTTAAGGATATATTTTTACTGTGATAGAAATGTGATGGAAATAAGTGCTATTGCTCAAAAAGCTTGAATTTTCCTTTTCCGTCGGCCTTTGCTTCATAAAGAGCGATATCAGCTTCCTTGTATATCTGTTCAAAACTGGTCGGCTTGTCAATAATGCATGCGCCTGCGCTGACGGTGAGATGCGGAAAGTTTTCATCGTCTTCGGCGTTTTCGGCAAGGCTTGTAATAAGATTGTTGAATTTCTTCAAAAGCAGCTTTTCGTTGGGGACGTTTTCCATATAGACAACAAATTCATCACCGCCGAGCCGGCCGACGATATCGGAATGATTGAACCACGCGCGGATAAGATGAGCGGTGGTCGTTATGACCTTATCGCCGACGTTGTGACCGTAACGGTCGTTTACCTGCTTGAAGCTGTCAATGTCAAAAATCAGAAAAGCCGCGCGCTTGCCTTTTTTCAGACGGTCAAGTCTTGCCCGGATCTTTGCTTCGCAGGTTGCTCGGTTGAAAATTCCGGTCATCATGTCGAGCTCGGCTTTATTCCTCAGAGCGGCTGTTTCAAGATACTGGGTGTTGATATCACGCAGGGAACCGAGTATTTTTATCAGCTCGCCGTCGTGCGATCTGACGGGAGACAATGTGACAGAGAACCAATTGTAATCGCAGTGACCGCCGATGGATTTCATTCTTACATCGGATTTTTCCTCTGAACTTCCGGCAAGTATCCTGCTGAACATTTTGCGGGTGTGCTTGTATTCATCCGGATGAACAAGAGATAGCATATTTTCAAATGTGCAATGCTTCATCTCGCGGCTTTTGAATTGTCCCACACCGTCCAGTATAAGATTGTTCTGTGCGTTGACATCAAATTCAAAAATGATACTTGAGCTGTGTATGGATGCCATTTTGAAGCGTTCCTCGCTTATGCGCAGCTCTTTTACGGTTTTGCGCAGTTTTGCGGCCTGCTGCTCAAGCTCTTCTGTCTGTTGCTTTAAAAGCTCCTCCATTTTGTTTTTATGGAGGAAAAGCTCAACAGCGTTGTTGACGCGCTGTTTTACTATGTTGATATCATAAGGCTTTGTTATGATATCGAAAACCCCGCGCGAATAGCATCTTAAGGATATATCCGAAGTAAGGTTACCTGTTACCATTATGACCGGAATTTTGGCCATCAGTCCGCGTGAGTGCATGTAATCCAGAACACCGAATCCGTCAACGACGGGCATGATAATATCAAGAATGATTATCGAAAGGTTATCGGAGCTTTCGTTTATACATTCAATCGCTTCTTTTCCATCGTATGCCGTAACGATGTTGTAATCACTTTTTAAGACACAGGCGAGTATATCGCGGCCTATATCCTTGTCATCGGCAATGAGAATTGTACCCTTTTTTGTCATGATGACCATTCCTTTCTGAAGCGTTGGGCAGCGGTATAAAAACAGAACGCCGGTGCTGCTGCACCGACGTGATAACTTTTACAGATGCAGCTGGCTGGCAGCCGCCTAAAAGCGGTAAGCCCCTTTAGCTTTGCGTCGCCGGCTTTCGCCGGGTTTGCTGAATATCAAATTTTGTTTACGTTTGTATTATAGCACAAATATTTAAAGAAATCAATACTATTTCTCTGAATTATTGATAATTTTTGTATATATTGACAAACAGGATAAACACAAAACCATTATTGCTGATCGGTGTTTTTTTATCGGTATATATTAGATTATAAAAATAAACAGAATAAGATTGACAATAAATAGTCGCGGTAATATAATTAAATATGTTTGGCGAACTTTAAAAGAACGCCTTGAAATTTTACTTTAAGGAATGATTCATTATGCGATGGACAGGACTAAATGAACTGCGTGAAAGCTATCTTTCTTTTTTTGAAAGCAAAGGCCATTTAAGGCTTCCGAGCTTTTCGCTTATCCCCAAGGACGATAAGAGCCTTCTTCTTATAAACGCCGGTATGGCACCGATGAAGAAATACTTCACGGGCGAGGTCACTCCGCCGAGAAAGCGAGTCACAACCTGCCAGAAGTGTATCCGTACCCCGGATATCGAGCGTGTCGGCATTACCGCTCGTCACGGTACATATTTTGAAATGCTCGGCAACTTCTCTTTCGGCGATTATTTCAAAAAGGAAGCTACCGCATGGTCGTGGGAATACCTCACAAAGGTTCTCGAAATTCCCGAAGAGCTTCTTTATGTTTCCATATATCTTGATGACGATGAGGCTTTTGATATCTGGACAAAGCAGGTGGGCGTAGATCCTTCACATATCGTCCGTTTCGGTAAAGAGGATAATTTCTGGGAGCATGGTGCAGGTCCCTGCGGTCCGTGTTCGGAAATTTATTTTG
>JAGBFS010000224.1 GCA_017936365.1 Clostridia bacterium | reverse complement strand
GTAGTAACTTGCTGACTGGTTGTACATTGCAGTGTATTCGGCAACCTGATTTGAAAGCTCATCATAGTTGATGGTGTAGCCCATAGCGGTGAACTGACGGTGGAGGATTATGTACTGCTTGACAAGAAGGAGAGCCTTTTCGTCGATGAATTCATCGGCACGTCTGTCGGTGCCTTTCACGATCTGCTCGGTAGGATCAAGATTACCTTGAATATATTCGGCATTGACAAGCTCGGTATGAACCTGAAGCACGAAATAACGGTAGAGTCCGCCGGTGACCGTTGCGGTTTCCGATTTGACATCGGTGGGGGTTATCGAATTATTTGCAAAATAAGCGGCGAGCTGTTCATCGGTGATGAAATCTTCACCCCTGAGGTCATATTCGGCAGCCCATTCGGTGTCGGCGCAGGCGATGCATGCCGAGTTGCAGCCGGCACAGCCGTCACATTCCTGAAGCACCAGATAGCCGATAAGTACGGCGGCAAGAAGCAGAACGATAAGAAGTGCGATCTTATAATACGATTTATAACCGTATTTTTTTGCCTTCTTTTTGTTTTTCGCCTTCTGCTTTTTTCTCTGTTCGGTGAGCTTTGAATCGGCGGTAGATGCCTTTTGACCGCCGACGGTTTTTTGCTGTTTGTTCATTTGACTTTCCTCGATTCTTTTAAACAAATGGATTGTCGGGCGAGCCGACACAAATGTAAAATACATTATACAAAAAATATCTTATTTTGTAAAGTGGTATTTCGCGCTGCGAAATAAGCCGCACGAATCCATCACACAACGGGTGCTATTAAAAAATCACCGAGATGCGCGTGCCGACGCCGAGCCGGCTTTCGAGCTCTATTTCGGCGTTGTGGTAGCGAGCGGCGTGCTTTACGATGGCAAGCCCAAGGCCGGTTCCTCCGGTTTCCTTTGAATGGCTTTTGTCAACGCGGTAAAAGCGTTCGAATACCCGTTCGGTCGAATCGTTTGGTATGCCGATTCCGGTGTCGGATACGGTGAGTATGGTATGCTCGCCGTCGCGCTGCGCCGATATGGTGACGCTGCCGTTGTCCTTGTTGTATTTTATTGCGTTGTCGCACAGGTTGAAGATCATTTCGTCAAGAAGCTTTTTAGAGCCGAGAATTTCGGCGTCTTCGCCGAGATATTCAAGGGATATCCCGCGGCGCTTTGCGTGAGATGAAAGACGCGAGATGACATCGCGGCATATCTCACCAAGGTCGATCGGCTCCATCGGGTCGGAGATAGCGTCTTCGTCCATCTGCGAAAGCTTCATGATATCGCTTACCAGCACGATGAGCCGTTGGGATTCCTTGTAAATATTGCCGGCAAAATGCGGTATATCCTCCGGCTTTACAAGCCCGTCGCGAAGTATCTCGGCGGTGCCCGATATGGCGGTCAGCGGAGTTTTAAGCTCATGCGAAACGTTGGCGGTGAATTCGCGGCGCATGGAATCCTGCTTTTCATGAGCGGCCTTCATTTCCACCATCTGCTGCTGGATCTGTCGGTTCTGGGCGTGCGTCTTTTCGATAAAGGGACGAAGCTCTTCATATACATCCCTGCTGTACGGTTCGTCGAGGTCGATGTTGGTTATCGGTCGGATTATTTTTCGCGAGACCGCCGCGGCAAAAAGCACCGAAAGCAAAATTGCCAGCGCAATTATCACAACGAGCGGGAATATTATGTCGGTAAGCATGGTCAGTATCGTGTATTGCGAGCCCGATACGCGAAGGACGTTTCCGTCGGAGAGCCGCACCGCGTAATATGTCGTTTTTTTGGAAAGGGTCTGCGAATACCGCTGGCTTCTGCCTGTGCCGTTTTTGAGCGCGCTGATAAATTCCTCGCGGCTGCTGTGGTTTTCCATTCCCTCCGGCGTTGACATATTATCGAAAAGCACTTTGCCGTACGGGTCGATAAGGGTTACCCTTGACGAATCGTAATCGGCCATGTCGCTCAAAAAATCGGTGCCGTGCTGTTCTATCGCCGAGGCAAGAAAATCTGATTCATGCTCCAGCAGATCCCAGCTTTGGTACGAAAAATAATTGTAAAGCACCACGAATATAAGTGTAAAGCACAAGAGAAACACCGATATCGATGCCAGAAATATGCTTTTGAACAGTTTGCTGCTCAAGCGGTCAGCCTCCTATCTTGTAGCCGATGCCGCGGACGGTTTTAATAAGCTCGCCCGCGCTGCCGAGCTTTTGGCGCAGGGTTCGGATGTGAACATCGACCGTGCGGCTTTCGCCGTCAAAATCATAGCCCCATATCCTGTCGTGGAGCTGATCCCTCGTCAGAACGATATCGCGGTTCTCAAGAAGATAGCAAAGCATTTCAAACTCCTTGAGGGTCAGGGTGACGGGGGAATCGTCCACGCGGACGGTGTGTTTTTCGGCGGAAACATAAAGATTGCCAAGAGTATAGCTTCCGGCGCTGACGCTTCTTTCGGTGCGGCGGAGCATTGCCTTTACGCGCGATATAAGCTCCATCATGCCGAACGGCTTGGGAATATAATCGTCGGCGCCGCTGTCAAGCCCGACCACCTTGTCGTATTCGGTGCTTTTTGCGGTAAGCATTATGACCGGAATGCGTGCGGTGGAGGACGCTGCACGAAGCTTTTTCAGCATGCTGAGTCCATCCTCCTCCGGCAGCATGATATCAAGCAGTATAAGATCGGGAAGAAGGGAATCCATCGCGCTCCAGAATTGGGAGGGGCGTTCAAAGCCCTGCGCTTCAAAGCCGGTCGTGCCGAGCGTATAAACGACCAGATCGCGTATGCTGTTGTCATCCTCTACCAGATATATCATAGCTGAAAACCTCCGAAACTATACCTAATATATTAAATCGCAGAAACGCCGATAAACGGCGCGCAAATCAAAGGCTGAAAGACAAAAGCCTTTAAAGAATATTATACTCCACAATTCGCCGCGGCGCAATCCCGACAAAACAATTGCGCCGATAAAATGATGCCTTCCGAATATGAACGCATTGTTATATATGATGCCGATTTGTTGACTAATCGGCATGATTGAGGTATAATTTACAAATGCACGCACACAGGCTGTGCGCAGTATTTTTTGCAATAAACCCGAAGGGGGTAACAAATATGGATGAATACAACGTATCCTTGCCCGATTGTAAAATAATCGAGGAGGACGAGCAGGCCGAAGATATAAAAACCGATCAGACGGATATGCCGGCGGCTGAAAATGCCGCTGCGGCAAAAGAGCCCAAACAGCTCAGCCGCGCCGGAAAGCTGGCGATAGCCATATTGGTTGCGGCGGTGCTGATGACCGGCTCGGTCTTTCTTCTGCTGTGGAGCAACTGCACTTCGGTGTCGGGGAGCATAGGTTTTCCGATGTTCAGTCTTGAAGAGGATGAGATAGACCTTCGCGGCTGCAGCAATACCGATTTTTCGGGTCTTTACAGGATAAAGAACCTGAAGAAGCTGGATATACGCGGCTGTGATATTTCAGTGGAGAAATACAACGAGCTAAAGGAAAATCTGGGCGATTGCGAGATTATATGGAGCGTGCCGATGGGCGAGCGCCGCATAAATTCCAATTCAAGCTCAATTACCATCGATGACAGCGACGATCTTACAAATCTTCATCTTGTCGTATCGCTTGCGGAAGTTGACGCAACAGCCTGTACCGATATTGACCGTCTGATGGAAATATCCGCACAGCTCGAAGGTGTCAGTTTTGCGTGGAACGTGACGGTCGACGGAAAGACCGTTTCAAGCCTTGACGAAAGCTGTGTGCTGTCATCGGGTGCAACTGCGCAGGATATAGCACAGCTCAAATATCTGCCTGGACTCAAGTACGTCGATGCAAAGGAATGTAAATTATATGACGAGCTTGTCGCCTACGAAAGCACCGTATCCGGATGCGATGTCGAATGGATAGTCGATCTTGCCGGACGAAAGATAAGCAGTCTTGAAGAATCGGTCGACCTTCGCGGAACGCAGGTTAGCAGCGTTTCTTCGGTATCGGGTGCAGTAAAATACCTGCCCAATCTTACATATCTCGATATGTGCGGCTGCGGACTTGGCAACGCGGATATGCAGTCGCTTCGCGATGCTTTTCCAAAGGTTAAATTCGTATGGTATATTTCGTTCGCAAGATGGACGAATATCCGAACCGATATTCAGGTTTTCTCAACCCTTAATCTTAAACGAAGTGACTACGGTTCATATGATTTCGCACCGCTTTTCAAATACTGTACCGACCTTGTCGCGCTTGATTTAGGTCACAACAGTATACGCGATATTTCCGGTCTTGCGAATCTCAAAAAGCTTCAGGGACTGGTTCTTATAGACAATCCTATCAAGAATCAAGCCGATATTACCGTTCTTGGTGAGCTTCCGGAGCTTGTGTTTGCGGAGCTTAACGCAACGCATATTTCCAACGTAGCTCCGCTGCGCAACTGCAAAAAGCTTGTACACCTTGATCTGTATTCCACACTTGTTACCGATCCTTCGCCTCTTTACGGCTGCAATAACCTTCGCTATGTTATTCTTGCCCGAAACAAGATAAGCAAAGCCGATCTGCAGAAGCTTTCGGACAATCTGCATCCCGACTGCCATGTTGTCAGCACGCTTATCGGCGAGAAAAATCTGAAGCTCAGAAACAATCCTGTACGAAGCGCTTTCCGTCTGGCCTTCAAAAACTGGCAGCAGGTCGAAAGCTTTGAGGATTATCAGCATGTAACCTATAAGGAGGGTGCCGAGCTTATCATACCGAGAGGGTATGAGGGGGAAGCGGTGCAGTAAGATATAAAAACCAATAAAATGAACTGCGGCAAACGGGTCATGATAACTCGTCTGCCGCAGTTTTTATTATCGATAAATGTTACGGTTTTATATAGCCGCGCGGTATGGTGAGGGTCGCGCCGTCCTTGAACTTTTTGTTCTGATAATCGGTAAATTCTTCAACCACCGACCAGTTGCACAGCGCAAGACGGAATTCGCCGCGCACAGGGTTGTTTCGCAGTTCGGTGCCCTTTTCGTCAAATGCGAAGATTATGCTGCATTCGGGAAGAGCCTCCTTCAGCTCTTTGCGGTCGGCAACCGGAACGTTGGTGCTTACAAGCACAAGCGTTTCCAGATTGTCGCAATCGTACAGGGGAGAAAGATCGGCCACCTTTGTATAATAAACGTCGAGATGGCGGAGCTTTTTGCAGTTTTTGAGCGGGCTGATGTCGGTAACGCCGGTCATGTTGAGCTCGGCGAATACCAGCTCCGGAAGCTCGCCGAGCGGCGAGATATCCTTTACCGGATTGTCGGTGAGGATGATTCCCTGAAGCTTTTTGAGGTTTGCGATAAGCGATATGTCGGATATCCTGTTGTGGCCGAGGTCGAGAGCGACAAGGTCGGTGCAGTAAAGGAAAAGGTCGCGGAAGGTTTCTTCGTCGCCAAAAGCGGCGCCCGAACCGAGCAGGGTGGAGAATACCTTAATATCGGTGCGTACCGTCCAGTTGGTAAACTGTGAACCGAAGGTTATCTCCCATACGAATTTGTACTGGGGGTATGCATCGCGCCATTGAGCCATCTGCTCGTTTGAAACGCCGCAGCCGCACATATCTATCTGCTTGAGCGCGGGGAGATAGCAAAGATTTTTGAAATCCTGCTCCAAAGCGCCCGGGCTGTCGATTTTGCGGCGCTTGAAATTCATGATCTCGGTGTCGTTGTCGAATTCCATCCCGCCGATGTTTACAGACCACACGATGTCGCAGTTTTCAAGCTTGCTGCTGACCTCCATAAGAGCTTCATATTCGGTACAGCCGCGCGCGTCGACGCTTTCGAGAGAGGTGAAATAAACAAGATTGCGAACCTCTTCGGCGGTGGTACCCTCGCCCAGAGTAAGGGTCGTTGTGCCGTCGGGGAGATAACGTGTACCGCCTATGCTGATATCCCAGGTGATCTGGCTGTCGGGATGCATCTGCATGATTTTTTCTACCGTCTCGACGCTCATGCCGCGTGCGTCGATGGCTTCAAGTCGGGTGAAGAGGGGAAGCAGGGCAAGATCCTCTTCGGTCATACCGGTGAGGGTTATATCGCTGACGGTGCTTTCGTAGACACGGCCTTCGATGGTTATGTCGCATAATATCTCACAGCCGGGCAGATAGCGGGACAGCTTTGCGATCTCGGCGGTGGGAATATCGTTGCCGCGAAGGTCGAGCAGTTCAAGGTCGGTCATGATTTCCAGCCCTTCGGTGGAGGTAAGGCCGCGCGAGCTGAGGTCGAGCTCACGGCTTGAAATGCAGT
>JAGBFS010000021.1 GCA_017936365.1 Clostridia bacterium | reverse complement strand
TCGGAAGACTGCGAAGAAAAACACATCCGGCTTGAGACCGGCAATAACAATAGCATCAACTTTGTCAGCGTCCTTGACAGCGGCAAGGAATTTGAACCGAGCGTTTTTGAAAATATGGGATACAAAAAGATAACCACCCGTACAAAAACAGGCGGCAGCGGAATCGGTCTTATGTCGGTCTTTGAATTTGCAAGAGCCTGCAAAGCAAGCATTATCATCGAGGAATATGAGCCCGACTCACAGTTTTCAAAGAAAATAACCGTTTCTTTTGACAGAAAATCGGAACTTAAAATCATTTCCCATCGCGCCGAAAAGCTTCAACGTATTCTGACAAGACCTGATGTTATCATAAAATCTCTCAACAACGGTTAATTTTATAATAATATAATTAAAAACAACATATTGTATTATTTAGTAATACAAAACAAGACCCGACGCCTTTTTTGAGGTATCGGGTCTTTTGAATTTATGGCAGAACTACAGTTGATTCATTCTGTTTTTCTTTTTCCAGCTCGTACTCCTCTATCCAGTTATCCAGAGGATAGGCAAGCATACTGGTATCATAGATCTTGTTATTTGTAAAGTAAAGCATACTTTCGCTTTCACGCGAAATTACTACGCTGACGGTACCATCATCAAAACAGATCATTGCCGCAGTATATTTCTGCATACTGTTGGAGCCGTAATAGATAAATCCGCCTATTTCGTTGTTTCTCTTTACCTCATAACTCTGATAGCAGTCAAGCAGACGAATATAATTATCCTTTGACATCATTGAACGAAGCTGGTCATCATAGCTTTTTTCTATGATTCCCATATCATAAAGACTGTAATTGAGATATTCAACATCGCCTTTTTGATATCTTCCGGTTATATATCCGCCGCTTGCAAACCCGAGAATATCCATCTCGGTATACTCTCCGCTTGTGAAGATAATATCAAGATCTTCACTTTCTTCGTCAAGAGAAAAAAGCAGATATGCTCCGTATCCGTCCGGAATAAAATATTTTGCTTCGGTATTTTCATTATTGGTAAATACCGCTTTTGCATTGGTAATGCTTCCTGCAATATTTCCGTTATAAACCTTTAGCGAAAATGTAAAACCGTCGCTTGAATAATCGGATATCGTAACAACACCGCGATTGAATGTTGAATCACCGGTGCGGTTCCATTCACCCTCCCATGTATCGTCCAGACAACCGGACAATGGAAGGAGGGTGAACATAACTGTTACGACAAGAATAAATAATGTCAGTTTATTCTTCATCGCTGTCATCGATGACCTCATCTTCCTGTGCTTCAAGCATCAATTCTTCTTCGCTCATGGGTTCATCTTCTTCGTCCTCGGCAGTCTGCTCGGGAAGAGAATCGGATACTTCGTTTTCGTCATGCTTTACTCTTGCAAGAGCAACTATTTTATTGCCGTCGGCGATTCGCATGACTCTAACACCCTTTGACGGTCTTGCACATTCACGAATTTCGGAAACAGCTATTCTTATTACAACACCTGCATCATTGATGATTATGATGTCGTCATCATCATCAACGACTCTTATCGCTGCAACGTTGCCGACCTTATTGCGATAATTGATAATACCCTTACCGCCTCTGCTCTGCAGACGATAGTTGTCGATGGGGGAAAGGCGGCCGTAGCCGTTTTCGGAGATGGTAAGAACCTTGCCGCCTTCGCGCAGCACAGACATTCCTATGACAAAGTCACCCTCTGCCAATCTGATGCTGTGAACACCGGAAGCCGTTCTTCCCATAACTCTTACATTGGTTTCGGCAAAACGTATAGCCATACCCTTTGAAGTCGCTATAATCAATTCCTTGCTGCCGTCGGTAAGTCTTGTACGGACAAGCTCGTCACCTTCACGAAGCGAGAGTGCTATAACACCCTTTTTGCGGACATTATCAAACGCGCTCAATGCAGTACGCTTGACTATACCGTCCTTTGTTACCATGACAAAGTACATTTCGTTATCATAATCACGAAGTACCTTTATCATGCTTGTTATCTTTTCTTCCGGCATAAGGGGAAGCAGATTTACAATATTCATACCCTTTGAGGTTCTTGAACCTTCGGGTATCTCATAGCCTTTGAGCTTATAAACACGACCAAGATTTGAGAAGAACATAACGTAGTCATGCGTACAGCCGATAAGCATTTCTATCGGCACATCTTCTTCTCTTGTAGTCATACCGGAAATGCCTCTGCCGCCTCTGTGCTGGATCTGATAATTATCAGTCTTCTGGCGCTTGATATATCCGAATTCGGTCAGGGTGATAACGCAATCCTCTTCCGGAATGAGATCTTCAACATCCATTTCACCGGATATTATCTCTATCTGTGTACGGCGGTCACTTCCGTATTTTCTCATTATCTCGCCAAGCTCTTCTTTGATTATATCCTTTCTTCTTTCCTCTCTTGCAAGGATATCTTCACAATCGGCTATCTTTTCGATAAGAGAAGCCAATTCTTCCTCTATCTTTTCGCGTTCCATACCGGAAAGCTGACCCAATCTCATCTGAACAATGGCTGTTGCCTGGATATCATCCAGCTCAAAACGAGCCATTAATCTTTCCTTACTTTCCTGTATGCCTTTTGAGCTTCTGATTATCGAAATTATTTCATCAATATTATCAAGAGCTATCTTTAATCCTTCAAGAATATGCTCGCGCTCTTTTGTCTTCCTTAAGATAAATACAGTTCTTCTGTATATTATATTAAGCTGATGGTCTATGTAGTGTTCAAGCATCTGCTTTAAGCTCAGCTGTTTCGGCTCGCCGTTGACAATCGCAACCGAAATAACACCAAAAGTAGACTGCATATTTGTATACTTGAAAAGATTATTTAAAACAACATTAGGAACAGCATCGCGCTTGAGGTCTATGGTTATACACATACCCTGACGGTCGGAATGATCCTCTATATTGGTTATTCCTTCAAGGCGCTTTTCCTTAACCATATCAGCGATTGTTTTAATAAGAACCGCTTTATTTACCTGATATGGAAGCTCGGTAACGACTATCTGATTATGTCCCTTTGCCGTTTCAACAATTTCTGCCTTTGCTCGCACGGTCAATTTTCCGCGGCCGGTTGCATACGCAGCTCTGATACCGGCACGACCCATGATGATACCTGCTGTCGGAAAATCGGGACCTTTGATGAATTCCATAAGCTCATCAAGCGTAGCATCGGGATTATCAAGGAGAAAACATACCGCACCGCCAATTTCACGAAGATTGTGCGGCGGTATATTGGTAGTCATACCGACGGCTATACCCATCGAGCCGTTTACAAGGAGATTCGGGAATCTTGCCGGAAGGACAGCAGGTTCCTTTCTTGAATCATCGAAGTTGGGCACATAATCTATTGTTTCTTTTTCAATATCGGTCAGCATTTCTGTGCTGATCTTGCTCATTCTTGCTTCGGTATAACGGTATGCAGCAGGCGGGTCACCGTCAACAGAACCAAAGTTACCGTGACCATCGACCAGCATTTCCCTCATAGAGAAATCCTGTGCCAATCTTACAAGGGCATCATATACCGATGCGTCACCGTGCGGATGATATCGACCAAGCACGTTACCGACTGTTGTAGCGCACTTTTTATAAGGCTTATCGTGAGTAATGCCGTCTTCATACATAGCATAAAGTATTCTTCTATGTACAGGCTTTAATCCGTCACGCACATCGGGGAGAGCTCTTGCGATAATGACCGACATAGAATAATCAAGGAAAGATTTTTTCATTTCCTTTTCTATGTCTACTTCGATTATCTTCTGAGGAATGTTCTCCCAGCTTACAGTTTCCGCCATAAAATTCCATTCCTTTCGCAGCTTTGCGCTGTTTTCTTAAAAAAGCTAAATTGCTGTTATATCCTTATTTGTCTTATCTTTTAAAAACTTTGGAAATTCAGATATCTCTCCGAAATTGAATCCTGATTTATTGATTACAAATCCGCTGTTTTCATCACACCATATAACAAAGCTTTTATCGGACTCGGTTATATTTTTTACCGATGAATAATTTACAATGCTGTGCTGATTATCAAAAACAATTGTAAAATTATCCTCGTTAAAACCATAATTAAGCTTTGCACCGTTATTTTTAGAAAGCTCCAAAGACCTTTTTAAAATGAATGATTTAAGATATTTTATCAATGGATCTGTTCCAAATATTACGGCCGCTGCAATGATTGCCAAAACAGCAATTCTTGAAAACCAAGCCCAGAATGATCCCGACCAACCGATTATAAGAATTGCAATTATAAAAACTGCTATACCTAAAATCAAAACAGCATTTCTTATTCTTTTTTCCTGCCACAATTTAAATTTTGAATCGAGCAGCTCGGAAAATTCATTTTCCAAAAGTACAGTACTTGCTGAAAATCTGTTTGTCATTACTCTCATAAAATCATCCTCTATTCAAAATCTACAAGAGAATAAAAATCGAATCTTTCACTGACAGCTTTCATACATTTTGTTATATTAAGCGCTGCGGGTTCGCTGAAAAACTTTCCGGGAATATAAAGGATTTTCTCATTCTTTCCTCTTATAAAAATCCCTTTTTTATCTTCATGACAATAAACGATATCATCATATAAAATCGATGTTTGCTCATCTTTTTTTCTTATAATAATATCATTCGAACCAAAACCTGCTATACATTTTGTATTATTATTATAATTAATATCATCTAGTATACTATTTATTTTACTTACATCGATAATTTTTAATACAGCAGGGGTCACCGCAAGCAAAATACCAACTATTGCAAATATGATGGACCATACTATCATATCTCCCTCAACATTTTCATTTGCCGAAGAAAACATCAGTTTCATCATAATACATATAATTGTTGCCATAAAACACATTCCGGAAAGAAAAAGTATAAGAACTGTTCTCCATATTCCTCTTCTGACCGGCGAAGACCAGAATTTAAGTTCAGCCTCGCGCTTTTCATCAATTTCACTTTTTGTGAAAACTACATTGATTCGTTTATCGGTCATACATCAAGATTTTGGACATATTTTGCGTTGGCTTCGATAAATTCACGTCTGGGTTCAACCTTATCACCCATAAGGATGGTGAATATTCTGTCGGCCGCTTCGGCATCTTCAAGACGGACACGCAGCATGATTCTTGTTTCGGGATTCATTGTTGTTTCCCAAAGCTGATCCTTATCCATCTCACCAAGACCCTTGTATCTCTGAATCTCATCGGAGCTTCCGTTTTTCAAAAGTATGCTGTCACGCTCTTCGTCGGAATAGGCGTAGAAATGCATATCTTTCTTCGATATTTTGAATTTTACAATATCGTCTTCGGTTACCTTCTTTACCGTTGCACCGCCAAGCTCTTCCAGAATTTCATCGCGTTCTTTTTCATCCGCGGCTTCTCTTTCAAGCTTTTTATATGTAACTCTGTAAAGAGGCGGCTGTGCAATATAAACATAACCGTTTTCAATAAGAGGACGCATGAATCTAAAGAAGAAGGTGAGAAGAAGGGTACGGATATGCGATCCGTCGACGTCAGCATCGGCCATAATAATAATCTTATGATAACGCAGCTTTGTCAGGTCAAAATCGTCACCCAATCCGCAGCCAAGAGCTGTTACAACAGGGCTGAGCTTATCATTTCCGTATATTTTATCTATTCTTGATTTTTCTACGTTGAGCATCTTGCCCCAGAGAGGAAGAATAGCCTGATAATGACGGTCACGTCCGTTTTTAGCGGAACCACCTGCCGAGTCACCCTCAACGATATAAAGCTCTGTCTTTATGGGATCCTTATCGGTACAGTCGGCAAGCTTACCGGGAAGCTTTGCGGAATCCATTGCCGACTTTCTTCTGGTAGCATCCCTTGCGGCTCTTGCGGCTTCTCTTGCTCTTGCTGCTTCAAGTGCTTTATTGAATATAGCCTTTGCAACAGACGGATTTTCTTCAAAATAGGTCATAAGCTTGCTTGATATCATGTTATCAACAAGCGTTCTTATCTCGGTATTTCCAAGCTTTGATTTAGTCTGTCCCTCAAACTGGGCTTCCTTTACCTTTACACTTATTACAACGGTAATGCCCTCTCTTACGTCGTCACCGGAAAGATTCTTATCGCTTTCTTTAAGGAATCCGAACTTTCTTGCATATTCGTTCATTACCCTTGTAAGAGCGCGTTTGAATCCCTCTTCATGAGTACCGCCGTCAACCGTGCGAATATTATTCGCAAAGGAAAGAAGAAGCTCATTATAATCGGCATTATACTGCAAAGCTACTTCTGCAGTAGAGTTTCCGTCAGTCGATTCAGCCGATACATAAATTATATTTTCATGTATTGCTTCAACCTTTTTGCGCTCGTTTATATATTCTACGAAGCTTCTAATACCGCCCTCATAGCAGAAATTTTCAACTATCGGATTTTCGGGATCTCTTAAATCGGAAAGTTCTATATGAACACCGGCGTTAAGGAAAGCCTGTTCACGAAGTCTTGTCTGAAGTGTTTCATATTCATAAACCGTAGTTTCCTTGAATATTTCCGGATCGGCTTTGAAACGAACCTCTGTACCTGTTCTATCAGTATCACCGATTATTTTCAATCCATCTACCTTTTCACTTTTTTCAAAGCGCATATAATGGATCTTGCCATCATGGTGAACCTTTACCTCAAGCCATTCGGAAAGAGCGTTGACAACAGATGCACCAACACCGTGCAGACCACCCGATACCTTGTAGCCGCTTCCTCCGAATTTACCGCCGGCATGGAGAATTGTAAAAACAACCTCTACCGCGGGAAGACCGGTTGTCTGCTGAATACCAACAGGGATACCACGGCC
The DNA here is from genome assembly GCA_017936365.1 of Clostridia bacterium. Lineage (GTDB taxonomy): Bacteria > Bacillota > Clostridia > Oscillospirales > Acutalibacteraceae > SIG598. The sequence goes on along the minus strand of JAGBFS010000021.1, from coordinate 48,868 downwards.
GTTATCGGATATGCGAATTACATCACCCGGCTCGATAACAACCTCTATTTTATCGCAGTATCCGGCCAAGGCTTCGTCAATTGAGTTATCAACTACTTTATATACAAGATGATGAAGTCCCCTCGGTCCGGTAGAGCCGATATACATACCGGGACGCTTTCTTACAGCTTCAAGTCCTTCCAGAACCTGTATCTGTGTTTCGTCATATACCTGCTCATTTACCATACTGTTAGTGTTTTCGTTCAAAATAATTACCCCCTGTTGTCAGGTTATCTCTCTAATTGAATGTTCTGCACGCTTTTTTAATGTTTCCGCCGATAATTGCGACAGATAAACATGTGTATCTTTTTTATTCCTGTCGAAGCTTATTATAAAGCTTTTCGGAAGTTCATAAGAAACAGCGGTTACCTGTCCTTTTTTTTCGGCCTCATTTAAAAAATCTCTTGTTTTTTTTGATACCGTGGTATTGTCAAGATCGAATATTCCAATTATATCCTGCGTTAAAATAACGGTATCCTGTCCTAAATGTATGTACATATTATTTATCTGTTTTTTCTACTGTGCCGTTTTTTACTATGAATATACGTCCTTTATCAAGAAGCTTCAAAGAAGCCGGATCACAGCAGGTTATAAAGACCTGCCATCCTTTTATACGGTTTAGAAGATATTCCTGTCTTAACTGATCGAGCTCGCTCATTACATCGTCAAGAAGAGCCACCGGCTGTTCGCCGGTAAGTACCGAAAGCTGTTCAGCCTCGGCAAGCTTCAAAGCAAGCACGGCAGATCTCTTTTGTCCCTGCGAACCAAATATTCTTGACTGATTTCCGCCAAGCAAAATCAAAAGATCATCTCTGTGAGGACCATGCTGGGTATATCCGGTCCTTACATCACTTAAAATACTTTCTTTCAGACAATCATAAAATTTTTCTTCAAGATCATCGGAAAGAGGCTGCTGTGAAAAAGAACAGCTGTATTCAAGCTCCAAAGGTTCCCTTCCCGAAGATATACCCTCATAAAACTTCTCTGCAGAAGGGGAGAGGTTTTTTATAAAACCAAGCCTCTTTTTTACAATCTCTGCACCTATAGAAGCTATCGATCTGTCCCATATATCAATTGTATCTTTTGCGCTGCTGCTGTGTTCATATTTTTTAAGCAGAGTATTTCGCTGGGTCAGAACGGTATTATATTTTACAAGAAGCGATGCAAATTGCGGAAAAGCCTGACTTATTGCAGCATCGAGAAATTTTCTCCGCTCCGAAGCCCCGCCCGATACAAGCATCATTTTATCCGGTGAAAATACAACCGCACAGAATCTTCCTATAAGAGATGATGCTGCAGCTTGTTTTACACCGTTTATTGTGGTATCCCTTGAATCGGGAGTAACCACCATTTTTGCGTTCTGATCCCTTCCTGCGGCAAAAAAATCCATCGAAAGACGCGAAAACTGTTTCCCGTGTTTTATCATCTGAATATTTCGTGCTCCGCGAAAGGAACGAGTACCGGTAAAAAGACCTATTGCTTCCAATATATTTGTCTTTCCCTGTCCGTTTTCACCGCTTATTACATTTATTCCGTCATGTGCTTCTATTGATTGATTTTCAATATTTCTGAAATCTATAAGCTCAATCCTCTTCACCGTCATCAGTGCATACCTCCAATGTGCAGCCCTGTGCTTCTACTGTATCGCCGGGATAAAGCTTTTTACCTCTCATAAGGCAAACCTCGCCGTTTACCTTTACCTCTCCCGCCTGAACAAGACGCTTTGCTTCACTTCCGTCAAAGGTAATACCTGAAAATTTAAGGAATGAATCAAGTTTTATAAATTCTGTACTTATACCGATTTTTTTCAATTTATCTTCTCCCTATAGGCATAAGAATGAAAAGGAACGAATCGCCTTCAGGCGGAAGTATTTTTACAGATTTGCATTTTTCCCTTATAAGTATCTTCATTTCATCTGTATCAACAGCTCTGAAAGCATCGAGCATATATTTGCTGTTAAAGCTCATATCAATACCGTCGCAATTACCGCGTGATGAAATAACATCTTCCGCTTTACCTATCGGTGTATCACAGCTCAATGTTATATTTTCATCGGTAAACACACATCTGACCGGTATTTTAAAGGTCTCATTTATCATAAGAGATATTCTTTCGGTACTTCTTATTATTTCGGAAGTACTGACGGCAGTTTCATATATATATTCACCGGCAATTGCGCTCTTATAATTAATAAATTCACCTGTAAGAAGACGTGAAATAATACTGTATCCACCAACAGAAAATATGATATTATTTTTTGCCGCGTTTATTATTACGTCCTCTTTATTAGTATCGGCAAGTATCTTCTGAAGCTCGGAAAGGGTTTTACCGGGTACAATAAAGGAACAGTTTATATCACATACGATATGTTCCTTTCTTATTGCAAGGCGGTAACCATCGACCGTTACCATTTTTAAAATACCCTCTTCAACCTCAAAAAGGGCTCCGGTACATACCGGGCGCTGATCATTTGTGCTGATAGCAAACGCAGTCTGGGCTATCATGGATTTAAGCTTACCCTGATCTATATTGATTGAATAATCGGCATTAATAGCCGGAAGCTCAGGGAATTCTTCCGCAGATGTTCCAATAAGCTTGAATTCGGAAAAACCGGATTTTATGCTTATTATGTATTTGTCGTCGCAATCGATCTCAACCATATCACCGGAGAGCTTTTTGACTATATCACAAAGGCGGATTGGGATGATTGCAGATCCTTTTTCCTTTATCTGTGCCAATATAACCTTTGAAATTCCCATTTCAAGGTTATAACAGCATATATAAATCTCGTTGTTTCTTGCTTCAAAATAAATATTCTGAATTACGGACAGGGTTGATTTTGATGCTGCCGCTCTGGAAACTATATTGAGAGTATCCATCAGCTCCTGCTGTGCACATACAAACTTCATCAGATCATTCCTTTTTTACTAATAGAGTAACTAATAGTGTTTAGTAGTATTATTAGAGGCGGTTGAAAATGTTTAAAATGTTATTTTATCCCTGAATAATGTCAAATAAAGGCTGTTAATATTTTCTTTGAAAAAGTGGATAATATTTTTTGTTAACATGACCGTTTTAGTTATTAACAGCTTTTAAGGTATTTTAACTGTTTATAAACGTTGATATGGTTGAAAACTATGACTTGATATTTTTTATTATATCGTCGATAGTTGATTTAAGATCGGATTGGGTGTTCATCTTTTTGGTTATCTGCTGGACAGCGTAGATAACGGTTGTATGATCCTTGCCGCCAAATTCCCTTCCGATAGCGTCGTAGGGGAGTCCTGTTATCTCTCTTACACAGTACATGGAAACCTGACGGGCGATGGAAAGATTGGCGGTTCTTCTCTTTGAGTAGATATCCTGAGGCTGAACATTGAATGCCCTTGCAACCTCTTCTGTTATTTTTTCTATTGTCTGGGGAAGAGGCTGGACATCATTGAGTATATCCTTGATAGCATTCTGTGCAATTGATATGGATGGCTTTTCTTTATCAATAAGGCACATTATGTTTATTTTTTTGACAACGCCTTCAAGCTGTCTTATGTTCGATTTTACCTTGAGCGCGATAAATTCGGCTATATCATCGGACATATCCATGTTATACTGGTTAGCTTTGCGCTTGATGATTGCTATCCTTGTTTCATACTCAGGCGGCTGAATGTCGGCAAGAAGTCCGCTTTCAAATCGGGTACGGAGTCTTTCTTCAAGAGTTTTTATAGCCTTCGGAGGACGGTCACTTGTCAGAACGATCTGCTTGTTTTCCTGATAAAGGGTATTGAAGGTGTTGAAGAATTCCTCCTGAGTCTGTTCCTTACCGGCGATAAAGTGAATATCGTCCATTAAAATAACATCGGCATAACGATATTTCTTTCTGAAAGCCATGAGCTGATACTGGTCTTTGTTAAGAGCTTCTATCAGCTCGTTTGTAAATTGATCGCCCTTCATATAGACGATATTCATATCGGGATGGGTTTTTAAAATACGCTCCTATATAGCAAAAAGAAGGTGTGTTTTTCCCATACCGGACGGACCGTAGATAAAAAGGGGATTATAGGCGCTGCCGGGGTTGTTGGAAACAGCCTGAGCTGCGGCGTGTGCAAAGCGGTTTGTAGAACCGACAACGAAGCTGTCAAAGGTATATTCATCAGCTTCGGGAACCTCATCTTTTTCTTTTGTCTCGGTTATTTTTACATCATCGGAAATTATTATTTTAACTTCAACATCAAGACCGGTTACGGTCAGAATGGCATTTTTTATGCTGCTTTTATATCTTCCTTCAATGACATTTTTATAAAAGTCGGAAGGTACCTTCATAACAGCTTCTTCGGATGTAAGATCAACCGGAACCATTGGTTTGATCCAGACGTTATATGCTGTTTCACCAATTTCATCATGGATTGTGGGCTCAATTAATTTCCACATATCGACGAAGGAATCCATATGAAAATCGCTCCTTATATAATGATTTATAATAACTACAATATTATAGCATATAAAGACTTTTATTCCAACAATAAAATAAAAAAAGATAAAAAAATTTTTAGCAAAATATTGTATTGTATTATGTCAAAAGGCACAACAAATATTGATTTTTCTTTTATTATGAGAAAAATAAAATTTTTGTGACAAAAAAAATTTGTTGACAGTTTGGCAAGATGCGGATATAATTCTATTCTGTAGAGTAATGCGAAAGGAGAAGCATACAATGTTTAGAACTTATCAGCCGAAGAAGCGTCAGAGAAAAAAGGAACATGGATTCAGAAAGAGAATGTCCACCAAAAATGGCCGCAAGGTTCTTGCACGTCGCAGAGCAAAGGGCAGAAAAAAGCTCTCTTATTAATCTAATTTCCATAAAGAACGGTAAATTTAACCGACGGTCAGAGGCCACCTTCGCGTGGCCTTTTATACTATTGTTTTAAAGGTTCCGCTATGAGATCGTTAAAAGAGAATTATGAATTCAGAAGGGCTTATTCAAAGGGAAAAAGCTTTGTCTCTCCTTCTCTTGTAACCTATTGCGTCAAAAAAAAGTACGGATCTGTAAGGGTCGGTATCACGACCGGTAAAAAAATAGGCTGTGCAGTTGACAGAAACAGAGCACGGCGTGTTATCAGAGCAGCTTTCAGAGAGCTTGAAAACGATATCCGCGGTAATTGGGATATCGTTTTTGTTGCAAGAACAAAAACAGCACATGATAAAATGCAGGTTGTTCTTGAACAGATGAGGGATCATTTAAAAAAGGCCGGATTGATTCAATGAAAAAGCTTGCAAAGAAGCTGATATTGTGGTATCAGCAAAAAATTTCGCCAAGAACACCGCCTTGCTGCAGATTTTATCCCACCTGTTCAAGTTACACATATCAGGCAGTTGACCGTTATGGATGTCTTATAGGATGTTTTCTGGGTTTTTTCAGACTGCTCAGATGCAATCCTCTATTTAAGGGCGGATATGATCCTGTTCCCGAAAAGCTTTTTGGAAAAAGAAAAAAAGTAGAAAATTATTCCGATATGCATGATTGTGATTGTGGTTCGGATGAAGATGATATTTAAAATGATAAAGTTAAGTTTGGGAGGAATTAAAAAATTATGTGTTCAGGATGCTCCGAAATTTTCAGTCTTATCGGTAACATATTCGGTTGGGTAATTTATTTTTTCTATAGCATATTCAAAAATTACGGTGTTTCGATAATTCTGTTTTCTATTTTTACGCGAATCCTTCTGTTTCCGCTCAATATCAAGCAGCAGAAATCAACCGCAGCACAGAGCCGTCTGCAGCCTAAATTAAAGCAGCTTCAGACACAGTACGGGAACGATAAGGAAGGCTATAACAGAGCCGTACAGGAGCTTTATGCAAAGGAAGGCGTATCTCCCAGCGCAGGCTGTCTTCCCATGCTTATTCAGATGCCTCTCCTTTTTGGTCTTTATGAGGCTATAAGAAATCCTCTTTCCTGCGTTCTTCATTTGCCTGAAAAGGTAATTACTGCTCTTTATCAGGCGTTCAATGTAGATGTAACTACAGGCTACGCTGAAATCAACATTATCCGCAATATTGGTGAAACTATAAAAACCGCTTCCGGAAATGCTTCGGGCAGTGCATCAGCCGCAGCAATCATGGAAAAGCTTAATGGTACGATCGGACCGGAATATATCAAGCAGATAGAGAAATGCAGCAATTCTTTCCGTTTCCTCGGTCTTGATCTTCTTGGAACTCCTTCTTTGAATCCTATCAATATTCTTATAATTTTCTCCATACTTGTATTTGTAACAAGTGTTCTCAGCATGCAGATCACAAACAAGATCAACAAGGTAAGCAATCAGTCGGCAGGCGGCTGCAGCCCCAACGTTATGACATATGGTATGGCTGCTATGTCCACATGGTTCTCTTTCATGGTTCCTGCAGCTCTTGCTCTTTACTGGATCACCGGCAGCTGCATCGCTCCCGTTCAGTCCTGGATTACAAAGAAGTATTTTGGTACACAGGTTCTTAATGCAAAGGCTGAAGCACAGCGTGTTGCAATGATAAAGCAGGATGAGCAGAAAATAATTGATGAGATCAATGCAAAAAAGGGTAAAATAATAATTAAACCTGAGTATCCGAAGGATAAGTTTGAAGGTCTTGGAATCCAGGGCGGATCCAATAAAAATAAAAAGAATAAAAAGTAAAAAAATCAAAAGTTGGTAAGTAAAAAAGGTTATTATCTGCCGTTAAAAACGGCATTACAGGAAGGTGAATAAATAGTGTTAAAAGAAGTCGTGGTAACCGGCACAACCACGGAAGAAGCTATTGAAAAAGGCTGCCGTGAGCTTGGAGTGTCACGCGATGATGTCGGTGTGGAGGTATTGGAATACCCCAAAAGCAAAACTTTCGGTCTTTTCGGAGGAGCTCCTGCAAAAGTAAGGGTTTATTTCGAAATTGAAGAGCCGGAAGAAAAACCGGTTGAAAAAATCAAAAAAGCAGAGCCTGTTGTTAAAAAAGAAGAAGTAAAGTCTGTCGAAAAAAAAGAAAAAACAGAAATAATTGCTGATGCAAGTGAAGCTGTTTCACAGCCTGAAGAGATTCAGAAGCAGGCAATAATAGCCCGTGATTATCTCAGAACAATACTTGATTGTATGGATATGAAGAAGGTCAACATAGCTGTTAAGCCTTCTACGGACGAGAAAAATGGTGCTGTTCTTGAATTGACCGGCGAAGGACTCGGTACTATAATCGGCAGAAGAGGCGAAGTTTTGACTTCTCTTCAGTATCTTGTAAGTCTTGCCGCAAATAACGGCGATGATGATTATTTCAGAATTTCTCTCAATATTGGAAATTACAGAGAAAAGCGCGAAAGTTATCTTGAAAATCTCGCAAGGAAAACTGCTGCAAGAGCTTTGAAGATAAATAAGAATCTTGCTCTTGAAGCTTTGAATCCTTATGAGAGAAGAATTATCCACACAGCAGTTCAGAAGATCGACGGTGTTTCAAGCTGGTCGGTTGATGAAGGTGCAAAGCGTCATGTTGTTATAGGACCCACCGGTCTTGCAGAAGGCGAGGATGGTCTCTCCGTTAATTTCAATCGCGGAGGCAGAGGCGGTTATAATAAGGGCGGTTACAACAGAGACCGCAGAGGTGGTTATAATCGTGATCGCGGTGGATATAACAAGAATAGGAATGGTATAAAGACCTATTCCAATAATTATTCCAAGTCATCATATCGCAATAATAATTCAGCCGCTGTGCCTAACACAAATCCTAAAAAGGATACAACAGCTCCGCTTTACGGACGTATTACCGTGCCGAAGAGCAGTGAGAATAACGACAGCGAATAATTTATTATCAGCCGGCCGGAGGTAACTTTGGTCGGCTTTGATTTTTTTAAATATCATTTTTATTTTTCGTGAGAAGAGGAATGAAAAAATGAGCGAAACCATTGCTGCCATTGCAACCGGTCAGGATCCCGGAGGTATAGGTGTAATAAGAATTTCGGGAAATAATGCTGTAGAAATAGGGGACAAGGTTTTTAAATCTGTTTCCGGTAAAAAATTAGCTTCGCTTTCCGGATATCATGCTATGTATGGTAGAGTTGAAGGAAAAAATGATTTTTCTGATGAAGCAGTGGCTCTTGTTTTTATTTCACCGCATAGCTATACCGGTGAGGATGTTGTTGAACTATCCTGCCACGGAGGAAGATATTCCACAGAGATGACTTTGAAAGCCTGTATTGATGCCGGAGCAAGACCTGCACAAGCAGGAGAATTTACAAAGAGAGCATTTGAAAACGGTAAGATGTCTTTGACTCAGGCAGAATCTGTTATGAATATAGTGTCCTCCAATGGAAAACAAAGTGCAATGGCTGCGATGGCTGCAAGGGAAGGCAAGCTTTCAAAAAATATAGCTGAAATATGCAATATGCTGAAGGATATAGATGCTACTCTTGCGGCATGGAGTGATTTTCCGGAGGACGATACGCCTGTTGTAACTGAAGATGAATTAATAAAATCACTAGAAAAGGCTGAAGAAAAGCTTACCGAAGTTGTTGAAGCCGGTAAATATGGATGTCTTATACAGGAAGGTATAAGAACGGTAATATGCGGACGTCCTAATGTCGGTAAATCTACTTTGATGAATCTTCTTTCAGGAAAAGAAAAGAGCATAGTTACCGATATACCCGGTACAACGCGTGATACGGTTGATGAATCTGTTAATGTTGATGGCTGTGTTTTGTTATTGAGTGATACAGCAGGTATAAGAGAAACAAATGATAAAGTTGAAACTATAGGTGTAGAACGTGCAAAGAAAGCTATTGAAACAGCTCAATTAATACTCGCCTTATTTGACAGTTCGGAAGAACTGCAAAAAGAGGATATTGAGCTTATTGATATGATAGCAGGGAGACCTTCTATTGCTATTATAAATAAGTCAGATAAGAATAAAAAAATAGACGATAAGTATATTTTAAATAAAATAAAACATACAGTTTATATATCAGCTCGTGAAGAGCTGGGTATTGAAGAATTAAAAAAGAGTATTTTATCCGTAACCCAGCTTGAGAATTTGGATGCTGCAAGCGGAATTATAATAAATGAAAGACAACTTTATTGTGCAAAAATTGCCCTTGAAAATATTGGCAAGGCTATTGATGACACAAAATACGGAATGACATTTGATGCAATAAATGTTTCAATTGACAACGCCCTTGAAAAATTATTTGAGTTGACAGGAGAGAGGGTTTCAGAAGAAATAGTAAATGAGATATTCTCAAAATTCTGTATAGGCAAATAGTTAATTTGATTCTGAAAGTTAATCAGATTTGATGCGAAAGGCAAGATATAATTTATGAATTACAAAGCAGAAGAATATGATGTTGCAGTTATAGGAGCAGGACATGCCGGAATAGAGGCAGCTTTGGCTTCGGCAAGACTTGGCTGTAAAACTGTAATTTTTACAATCAATATGGATAGTGTCGGTAATCTCCCATGCAATCCAGCGATAGGAGGAACTGCAAAAGGACATCTTGTTTTTGAAATAGATGCCCTTGGCGGAGAGATGGGTAAGGCAGCCGATGTGTCCACAATACAGAGTCGTATGCTGAACAGAGGAAAAGGTCCGGCTGTTCACAGTATGCGTGTTCAGGTAGACAGGAAAATGTACAGCGAGTATATGAAGCATACTCTTGAAAAGCAGGAAAATCTTCTTTTGCGTCAGGCTGAAATTGTAGCGATTGAAAGAACAAACAACGGGTGGACTCTTACTACAAGACTTGGTGCGCAGCATGATGTTTCATGTGTTATCATTGCTACCGGTACATACCTTGGGGGAAGAGTTTTTGTCGGCGATGTTAATTATGAAAGTGGTCCTGACGGTATGTTTGCTGCAACACAGCTCAGCCAATCTATGAAAGAGCTTGGTCTGAAATTAAGAAGATTTAAGACCGGAACGCCTGCGAGAGTTTTAAAGAGCTCAATTGATTTTAGTGGGCTTGATGAGCAGTGTGGTGATGAAGATCCTATACCATTTTCTTCTGCAACCGAGAATGAGATAGAAAATAAGGTAAAATGTTATATCAGTTGGACAAATGACAATACTAAAAAAGTTATAAAGGATAATTTACATAGATCGCCGCTGTATGGTGGAATGATTGAAGGTGTTGGGCCGAGATACTGTCCGAGCATAGAGGATAAAATAGTAAGATTTCCGGATAAACCAAGGCATCAATGTTTTATAGAGCCTTGTGGAATAAATACTGATGAAATGTATTTACAGGGTATTTCAAGTTCATTGCCTGAAGATGTTCAGATAAGTCTGTATAGGACAATGGATGGAATGGAAAACGTGAAAATAATGAGATCAGCTTATGCTATCGAGTATGATTGTATTGATCCAACCGAAATGTATCCTTCTTTGGAATTTAAAGAATTTGAAGGCCTTTTCGGAGCTGGACAGTTTAATGGGTCATCCGGATATGAGGAAGCTGCTGCTCAGGGTTTAGTTGCCGGTATAAATGCCGCAAGAAAAGTAAAAAAGCTTGAACCGATAATTTTCAGTCGTTCAAATAGCTATATTGGTACTTTAATTGATGATCTTGTAACAAAGGGTGTTATGGATCCATATCGTATGATGACCTCGCGTTCGGAATACAGATTGGTTTTACGCCAGGATAATGCACAGGAGCGCCTTTCAGAAATAGGGTATGAGATAGGATTGTTGAGTAAGGAAAGTTATGAGATTTTTAAAAGAAATATAGCTTTAAAGTATGAAGAAATAGAAAGAGCAAAAAAGACAACTATTTCACCGTCTGAAAAGCTAAATGAGATACTTGTTTCACGTGAAACAACACCTGTAGAAACGGGTGTAAGGCTGGCTGATTTATTGAAAAGACCGCAGATTAATTACAAATCACTTGAAGAGGTAGATATAACAAGACCTGATATACCACAACAGATATTGGAGCAGGCTGAAGTAGAGATAAAATACGAAGGGTATATCAAGCGACAGATGGATCAGATCAATGAATTAAAGCGCTTGGAAAGAAAAATTATACCAAAAGACATTGATTATGATGATGTCAAAGGATTGAGACTTGAAGCAACAGAAAAATTAAAAAAATTCAGACCTATTAATGTCGGACAGGCTTCAAGAATTTCCGGTGTCTCACCAGCCGATGTTTCTGTGCTTATGATATATCTGAAAGCAAAATTTCATTGTTAAGGGATGACTAATATGATTGATACTAATAATTTAAAAATAACGGCAGAGAAGTATGGAATAGTTATCCCGGAAGGTATGCTGAAATATTATGATTTTATTGCTGAACAGCTTGTTGAAAAGAATAAATGTTATAATCTCACAGCAATTCTTGAACCAAATGATATAATAAACAAGCATTTTATCGATTCTCTTACAATTGTACCGGTGATTTCTAAAATCAATAAGCTTGGAAGTGTAATTGATGTTGGAACGGGTGCAGGTTTTCCGGGCACGATTGCTGCGCTTGCATTGAAAGAAAATCAATCTACACTTCTTGACAGCTCGGAAAAGAAAATAAATTATCTGATTGATTTGATAGCTGAAATAGGGGAGGGTTATGCACATAGTCCTAAGGTTGTTTGTTCGAGAGCAGAAGAAGCGGCAAAAAACGAAAACCACAGAGAAAAATACGACTTTGCTGTATCGCGTGCTGTAGCCTCACTTAATACGCTTACAGAATTGTGTGTTCCTTTAATTAAAGTCGGCGGCTTTTTTGTTGCAATGAAAGGTAAAAATGCAGAAAACGAGATTGCAGAAGCAAAAAATGCAATGAGTGAGTTAAATGTTGTAATTGAGGATATGGAAAAAATTATTCTGCCAGATGAATCTGAAAGAAATATACTTATTATGAGAAAAATCGGGGCAACTCCTGATAAATACCCGAGGAGATCTGCCGCAATCAAGAAAAAACCGTTATGATGAGTAAACAAAAAAGGAATGTTTCACGTGAAACATTCCTTTTTTGTTTATTAATTTAGTAAAACGCCTTTATTTTTAAATATAGGTGTGCTATAATTAAGTAACGATATTTTGCAATACAGGAGACTATATGGAATGGGAAAAATTATTGCAATAGCCAATCAGAAGGGTGGAGTAGGAAAAACAACCACATCGGTTAATCTTACGTCTGCTCTTGGTGAATTGGGAAAAAAGTGCCTGCTTGTGGACATTGATCCGCAGGGAAATGCAACATCAGGAATGGGAATAGAGAAGAAAAGAGGAAAAGAAGCGTCTTCCTATGAGCTGATTCTTGGTGAAGCTAATGCAGAAAATACTATGATTCAGACTGAATTCAAAAATGTATGGATCATTCCTGCTTGTATGGAGCTTGCGGGTGCGGAAATAGAGCTTGTTTCTATTACATCGAGAGAAAAACGATTGAAATCAGCATTAGCGCATGTAAGAGATCTTTTTGATTTCATTATTATTGATTGTCCGCCATCACTTGGTCTGATAACCGTGAATGCTTTAACTGCGGCCGATTCAGTAATTATACCTATTCAGTGCGAATATTATGCTTTGGAGGGTCTGTCCCAGCTTACAAATACTGTTGGTAAGGTAAAAAGATTGTATAATGAACAGCTTGAAACAGAAGGTGTTCTTATGACAATGTATGACAGTCGTTTGAATCTTACGCAGGAGGTTGCGGCACAGGTCAAAAAATTCTTCCCAAGACAAGTATTTAAAACGGTAATTCCAAGGACGGTAAGAATATCGGAGGCACCAAGCTTTGGTCAGCCGATAAACTATTTTGATAAGAGATGTAAGGGAACAGATGCTTACAGATCACTGGCGAAGGAATTAATAAAGAAAAACAGATAAAATTACTAATAATTAAGTTATAAAGGGGGATTGAAGCAATGGCACAGCGAAAAGGCGGGCTTGGAAAAGGATTAGATGCAATTTTTGAAGATAATGCTTCCGATTCGGCGCAGTCAGCGCAAAAAATGAAGCTGACAGAAATTGAACCTAATAAGAATCAGCCCAGAAGAACATTTGAACAGAGTGCGCTGACAGAATTAGCCGATTCTATAGCAGCGGTCGGTATAATTCAGCCGCTTATTGTGCGTCCTTTGACAGAAGGCGGATATCAGATAGTTGCCGGTGAAAGAAGATGGCGTGCAGCGCAGCTTGCCGGTTTAAAAGAGGTTCCTGTTGTTATCCGTGAGCTGACTGATAAGGAAGTCGCAGAATTTGCGCTTATTGAAAATCTTCAAAGAGAGGATCTTGACCCGATAGAAGAAGCTGAAGGCTTTAAGAATCTTATTAAAGATTATGGAATGACACAGGAGCAGGTTTCTGAAAGGGTAGGAAAATCCCGACCGGCAATAGCAAATGCAGTAAGATTGTTGGATTTGCCCGACAGCATAAAAAAGATGCTTAAGGACAGAGATCTGACAGCCGGACATGCAAGGGCTTTGCTGAAGCTCAATGATGAAGATGAAATGCTTCGATTGGCTGATCTTGCGGTCAGAAAGTCGATGAATGTCCGTGAAATAGAAAAGGCTGTCAAAAGCGAAAAATCAGGAGATAAATCCGGAAAGAGCCGGTCGGATAGAAACAGTCAGCTTGATGAAGTACAGATAGCTCTTTCGCAGGCACTCCATAGAAAAATCAAAGTCACAGGAAATGAAAAAAAGGGTGTACTTGAAATACCGTTTTTCTCTATTGAAGAGCTTGCAGATATGGCAAACAGGTTAGCCGGAGAAGAGTATTAATGTAAATATATAAATAATATTCAATTTTATACAAAAAAGAAAGGATAAATATACAATGCTTGATATAAATATTATCAGAAATCAAACAGAAGAAGTAAAGGCAAAGCTTGCAAAACGAGGCGAAGGCTATAGTGAGATGATCGATGAGGTTCTTGCCATTGATAGCCAGAGAAGAGAAGTCATCCAACAGGTAGAAAGCAAGAAGGCAGAACAGAATGCTGCAAGCAAGAAGATTCCCCAGCTTAAAAAGGCAGGGGAGGACACAACTGCTCTTATGGAAGAACTCAAAAAGCTTTCTGATGAAATAAAGGAAGGCGATGCTAAACTCACCGATCTTGATGCAAAGCAGCGTGATCTGCTTCTCAATATTCCTAATACTCCGCATGAGAGCGTACCGTGCGGCAAGGACGACAGTGATAACGTTGAAATAAGAAGATGGGGCGAGCCTCGTAAATTTGATTTTGAACCGAAGCCGCATTGGGAGCTTGGTGCAGCTCTTGATATTCTCGATCCGGAAACAGCCGGTAAAGTATCGGGTGCAAGATTCCATTTTTATAAGGGTCTCGGCGCACGTCTTGAGAGATCTATTGTTAATTTCTATCTCAATACTCATACACAGAACGGGTATACAGAAGTATTTCCTCCGTATATGGTCAACCGCGATTCGATGATTGGTACAGGTCAGTATCCGAAGTTTGTTCAGAACGAGGGTGCTTATGTGCTTTCGAATGAAGAGCTTTACCTTATTCCGACAGCAGAGGTTCCGGTTACCAATATGTACCGCGATGATATTCTTGAAGGAAGCAGCCTTCCGCTCAAGTATTGTGCTTATTCTGCCTGCTTCAGAGCAGAAGCAGGTTCTGCCGGAAGAGATACCAGAGGACTTATCCGTCAGCATCAGTTCAATAAGGTAGAGCTTGTTAAGTTTGCTGATCCGGAAAAGAGCTATGATGAGCTTGAATCACTTACAAACGATGCAGAAAGAGTTCTTCAGATGCTTGGTCTGCCGTATAGAGTAGTTGCACTTTCCGGTGGTGACCTTGGCTTCTGTTCTGCAAAGACATACGATATAGAGGTATGGATGCCTTCTTATGGTCGATATGTTGAGATTTCCAGCTGCTCTAACTTTGAGGACTATCAGGCAAGAAGAGCGAAGATCAGATTCAAGAACGGCCCCAAGGATAAGGCAAAGATGATCCATACTCTTAACGGTTCGGGTGTTGCGGTAGGCAGAACTACAGCAGCTATCCTTGAAAACTTCCAGAACGAAGACGGTTCGGTTACTATACCTGAAATCCTTCGCGACTTCATGGGCACAGATTTGATAAAGTGAGCAAAAAAGTAATGTTAGGTATGAGCGGCGGCGTGGATTCTTCTGCCGCCGCTCTGCTTTTGAAAAGACAAGGATATGATGTTTGCGGCGTAACGATGCTTCTTTCTCCGCAATCATCAGAAGAATCGCAGGATGTTGCAGACGCGCGTTATGTTTGTGAGCATCTTGGAATTGAACACAGGATTCTCAATTTAAGACAGCAGTTTTATTCATGTGTTATAGAAGAATTTGCAGAGCAATATAAAATCGGAAATACTCCCAACCCGTGTATAACCTGTAATCGCAATATAAAATTTGGTGCAATGCTTGATTACGCGCTTGAAAACGGATATGATTATATAGCTACGGGACATTATGCAAAAATAATAAAAAACGAAGCTGATGGAAAGTATCAGATTTTTCGCGCAAACAAAAACAAGGATCAGAGCTATGTTCTCTGGATGCTTACACAGCGAGTACTGTCCCATGTTTTATTCCCGATAGGGGGGTATGAAAAGGAAGAACTGCGTGAACTGGCGCAGGAAGCGGGTCTTCCGACCTCCGGAAAGAAAGACAGTCAGGATATATGCTTTGTTCCGGATGGTAATTACAAAAAGTTTCTATATGATAACTTTAGTGGTTTTTCTCAACCCGGTAATTTTGTTGACAGCAACGGTAATATTTTAGGAATGCATAAAGGTATTGAAAATTACACCGTTGGACAGAGAAAGGGTTTGGGAATAAGTCTGTCACAGCCGATGTATGTGGTAGCGTTTGATAACGGAAATGTTATTCTTGGCCCGGAGGGAAGTCAGTACAGCAGCAAGATACAATGCAGCGATATTAACATCATTGATGGAAACATTAAGGATGGTTCTTTTCGGGCAAAGGTTAAACCACGTTATGCCGCTGCAGCAGCAGATGCCATGATAACCATTAACAGCAACGAAGCAGTAATCATATTTGATGAGCCGCAAAGAGCCATCACGCCGGGACAATCAGCAGTATTTTATGATGAGGATCGTCTTATTGGCGGTGCGATAATAAATCGCGTAATAAGAAACTAAATTATAGACGAAAAATCTCTTTTGATGATGTTGGTTTATGCATCAGCAAAGGAGATTTTTTAATTGAAGAGATATAAATGAAACAATATTGAGTTTTTTATTGATTATTAATAGTGAAATATGGTAAAATATTATATTAATAAAGAGATGCTGGAAAAGATATGTAACGAAAGAAAAGGTGGTGTAAAACACTATGAATAATCAGTTTTTTTTCAAAGTAACGGAAACAATAACAAACCTTCCCGATAGCGATAAAGAGGAACGCACGGTTATACTTAAAAAGCCGGAGCCGGCAGCAGTAAAGCCTCAGGTTAATCAGCCTGTGCCTGCTGTAGTACCGGCTCCTGTCGTACCGCCGGCAGTAATTCCTGCACCTGCTTCTCCTCAATATGCACAGTTTAGTTCGCAGCCGGTCATGATGGACAGACCTGCTGATTCAGAAAAGCAAGGGAATACAGGAAAAGCAATGATATATGTGCTTGGCGGATTTTTAATCGTTGCGGTTATAGTTATAATAATGCTCATAGTATCGGGTAATGGGAACGGTATTGGAAAGACAGAAGGATCTTCGTTTGACCATAATATTGCCCAGGCAATACAGAAAATAAGCGATTCCGACTATCAGGGTGCGCAAGCTTATCTCCAGCAAGCGAGAGAAAAGTTGGGAGAGACGGAAAGCGAAGAAAAAAAGGCGGAGTTAGAGCTTTACAATACAGCCAATGCGGTATTAATGGATGTTGATAAGCTCTTTGGAGGAAGCAATCACAACGGAAGCTTTGCATATGCTTTGAGTGAGCCGTCGATATTATATCCGGAAACGTCATTGAATATCAATGATGATGTTGATGATGTACTCAGCCGTCTTCGCAGTTACAGCGGATCGGACAATGAGATTTTGAGAAGTGCCGCAAACAGAGAAATCGCAAATATAACAACTTGTAAAGAAATTACACTTTCGTATGAAGCTGCGCAGGCTATAGGACTTGGCTATTCATTTGACGATATCAAACGGCTTTATAGTGATAAGCCGTCACAGCCTGGTATGAATAGCGATTTCGATAACTTTAACAGTGCGGTTGAATATATAAGTATAGGTATAGAAAAATTAAGCAAAAGGAATATAAATACTGCAAAAGGATACTGCATTGGAGAGGACGAAATTTTCTCTGAACTCGTAGTGTTGTGCAACGAGCTTGAAAAGTTCGATTCATTTAAAAATGTTGAAACTTCTCTTGAAAGGGTTGAAAACAGAGGACCGGAAACAATAATAAATGAAAACAGCGACTCGCTGGCTGCTATTGATCTGTATATTGAACAGGGAGGTTCCTGTGCAGCAACGGCAAAAATGTATAGAGATAAAGCTGTACTGATGTGTATGGAAAACTGTGAAGAGCTCGCAGAAGAAAGAACATCAAAGGAAAGAATGTACAGAGAGGCTTATGAATACTATAAAGACTATTGTAATGAAAATGATATTGAGATAAAGGAAAATCAGGCACAGACATCTCAACAGGGATGAGATTTGGTGATATTTAATTAATAAGACGTAAATTTTCACGTTTTACCAAAAGCTCGCCCTTTCTGACTTGACTTGAAAGAAAATATCATTATAATTGATTCCATATGAAATGTTAGATTCGGATCTTGAGAGCTCAATCATTTATGAGCAGAAAGGTATGGTTGAATTAATTATGAATACAGCAGCGTTTATTATTGGTATTATCATTTTAAGCATAAGTATTGTCGGTGCGGCATTCCTTCTGGTAAGCGGAATGACCGTTGGCCGCGGCAAAAAAGACAGCTCGACGATGTCGCTTCAGCAGCCGATGCTCAGCTTCCTTACGGAGTATGATGCAGCAGATTATCTCGGTGTATCTCTTAATGAGCTCGACTATATGCGCGTTAACGGTATGCTGCAGGGCTCATTTGTATCTCTTACCACACTTGAGCAGGTTGGGGAAGAGGAGTATTATGACATCGTTGACGGTGTTGAGGTTGTCAAGACACGCCCGGTTATGAGCAATGTTACAAGATATATTTATCATCGTGAGGTTTTGGACAACTGCATGCTCCAGCTCATGAAGGATGGAAGTGCTATCGACAGTACCGATAAAAACCGAGGCAGAAACAAAAAGAATAAGAACGGCAGACGTCAGAATGATTTCAAACAGGAGCAGAAGCCTGCAGAAACAAATGAAGTAAAGAAGGAAGAAAAAGAGGAAAAGGCAGAAAAGCCTGCAGAGAAGCGTCCCGAGATCGTTATTGAAAAGACGGTTGTTTTACCGCAGAACAAATAAATATAATAATTTGACCGGCAGCTAAAAGTTTGAGCTGTCGGTTTTTTATTCCAAACCACAAAAACAAACCGCCTCTTTATACTTAAAGAAGCGGTTTTTAAATACATATCTTTATATTATTTTATAAAATTACATATTGTATATCGATTTTGGCTTTGAGCCACCGATTATTTCATTGGACTCACCTTTTTATAGATTTATATATGTAAATTTTGTTTTGGCTGATTTTAGCCTTTCAGGCTTTGCACTATGTCGATACATTAAGCTGATGAATTACCGCCACATATCTGCCTGTGGATTGCTGCTGTCCATCCGGGTAGTCGCATTACAGTTGCTTGCACTGGCTGTACGGCTGGAGGATACCGTCGTATCACTTTTAGCAGTCTTATTGATTGGATCGATTTTTCACGTATTAAGTTTTTTACGATATCATCAACTTTAACTGTGGTGACAGCTTTTGTACCGATCCTTCCCTGAATTCAAACCTTATAGGATAGCACCATTCAAACCGTGCAGAAGCCGAAGCTTTTATTTTCGGTTGCTGTTAGAATCGAGATGCCCTTTGTTTATCGGGAGGTAGATCTACAGGTGCAAAAGCCTATGATCTGTATTTCATCTGAACAGTACATGGGCAACACCTTCTTTCATTTTGATGTTTTGTTCTTAACTTTTCTATCTCTCTTTTGTTGTCTATATAATAGCATACCATAACGTGTTTGTCAATAGAAAAAACATAAAAAGATAAAAATTTTTGTGCAAATAGCCATTAGACAATATTGTTGTTGACTTTGGAGCCGGAAACGGTTAAAATCATTTTGTAAGCAAAAGGATCGGTATGATTTGAGATTGGATCAACACCAAGCCCTTTTTGCTGGAAAGGAATGGTCTTAAATTATGGCAGAAAAAGAATACAATGCAAACCTTATTACACTTATAGACGACGAGGGAAAGACCCACGAGTTCGAGCTGCTTGACGCGATAGAGACCGATGACGGTCGTTATGTTGCACTTCTTCCGTATATTGAAAATGCTGCAGGTGAGGAAGAGAGCGAATATTACATTCTTCAGGTTATCGAAAGCGATGGCGAGGAAGAGCTTACGGAGATCGAAGATGACGAGCTCCTCGATACTCTTGCTGAAATTTTTGAAGAAAGATTTTCTGAGCTTTACGAAGAGGAATAAATTTCCTGTTTATTTTCTTTGCTGATGTGGTATACTAAAGCCAGATAATTAAAAAGCTTGATATCCTGCCCGGCGCGCGGACTGCGCTTTTATAACCCTACACTTTTTTAAAAGGGAGCCAGGCTCCGACGGCAGATTGCAGACCTCCCGTTACGGCTTTGACCGGTTAATGGAAGAAGGGAGCGTGAAACCGTTGGGATGGCACCCACCTGCTTTTCGTAGGCAGGTTATTTAAAGTGCGATACGTCCGGGTGGGCTCTCATAAAAAGATAACGACCGTACCATTTTGGCGCGGTCGTTGTTTTTTATTCCGAATCTTTTTTATTTTGTCGGTTGTCGGTTATTTTTCTTGCAATATATATTGGGCGCTTTTTTGTTTCCACATAGTTTCTTCCGACATATTCGCCGATGATGCCAAGTCCCAAAAGCTGGATACCGCCAAGAAGGAGAATGAGCGATGCAAGAGTTGCAAAGCCGGCGACCGAATCGCCGAAGGCAAGGCGTTTTATTACGATAAAGATGAGATAGATAAATGATGCAATTGACATCAGGGTTCCGACAAGGGAGAGAAACTTAAGGGGTGCAGTGGTATATCCGATTATTCCGTCCATTGCATAGCGGAAAAGCTTGCCGAAAGACCATTTGGTTTTTCCGCCGCCGCGTTCTCTTGCTATATACGGCATATAATGCGTGTTGAATCCGACGTACGAGAATATGCCCTTTGAAAAACGGTAATATTCAGATATGCTCAGTATTGCATCGACCATCGCTCGGCGAAATACACGGAAATCGCTGGCTCCGGAAACAAATTCAACCGATGCGGCGCGGTTTATGATCTTATAGAATGAGCGCTTGAAAAACGAAAGAACACATCCTTCGATGCGCTGATTCTGAACGGCGGTCACGCAATCGGTATCGGGATGGGAATCAAGATAGTCGACCATATCGGCAACTACCGCAGGCGGGTGCTGCATATCTCCGTCCATGATGGCGGTGTATTCGCCGTCGGCCTGTTGGAGACCGGCATATATAGCGGCTTCCTTTCCGAAATTGCGGGAAAAATAGACCACCTTGACCTGATGATCCGATTTGGAAGCAATTTCGGAAAGCTTTTGAGCGGTTGAATCCTTTGAACCGTCATCCACAAAAACGGCATTAAATTCGATCCCTCGTGACGAGAAGACCTCGCACATCTCGGAAAAGAGAGATGCTACAGTTTCCTCCTCATTATAGCAGGGAATAATAACACTTAGCTTCATGAAAACTCCTTATATATTATGTATAAATTCTAATATACAGACAAAACACAAAAATGTCAATCGAACAAAAGCGTGCATAGAAAGAATAATTTTAAATTGTTTGTTAAGAGATATTGACGTTTCGGGAGAAATGTGACATAATTAACTCTGTAAAATAATTTTTAGGGAGTGGTGCTTGTGGCAACATGCAGCAAATGCGGAAAAGTATTTCGCGATGACGCGAATTTTTGCACCGGCTGCGGAGTCGCAGTAGATAAATCTGCACAATCCGGAGGTTATGAGGCAAGTCAATCAACGACAGTTCCTCTTATAGCGCTTGCACCGGTCGAAAAATTCTATTCAAAGAAAAATCTGAAGAGAGCAGGCATCGCCGCCGGTTCTATTGTTGGTATTGTTGCGATGGTGGTTGTGGTTATCACCGTCATATATATCTTCCGCCAGAATCCGGGAGCTATGGGCAGCAAGTTCAACGAAACCGACGTTTCCAATGATGTATACAGCGCAAGTTTGGCACTTGTTGCCGATGTCCGAAACGACAATATTAAAGATCTTATGGCGGATCTTATTAATTCAGAAGGCAAAGCCGATGATTATAAGTTCATGGCAAAATATGAGCAGCTTTTTAAAGAGGCACGAGGAGAGGATCCCTCTGAGCTTGAGGTCATGTTTACCCAATGCGGGTTTATGGTTGCTTATACCGAATTCTGTGCAAGGAAGTTTGAGTATTATCGCGACAATATGCTCTTTGGAGGAACGGTAGCGGATGATGCCGATAAATTCAGAGTGTATGCTGACAGGCTTTACGAAATGTTATTAGATGCAGAGTCGGAAACACAGCTTCAGGCGATAATAGATTATTGTGCCGAAAACGATATAATCTACATAAAATAGCTCCAAAACAAAAAGGCTTAAATGCGGTGGAGACCGCGTTAAATAATGAAAGGAAGAGTGTATCATGAATTGTAAGTTCTGTTCAAATTTTGTTCCCGATGGAAGCGAGAGCTGCCCCGTTTGCGGCAGACGTCCCGAAGAGGAGCCCATCGGCGAGCTTCTTGCAAAGGCAAACAATGGCACATTGGCAGTAGCTGCTGAAGAAGCAGATAAGGCAAAGGAAACCGGCAAGGCAAAGAAAACCAGCCTTAAGGGACCGCTTGCAACCATCATCGCAAGTATCGCCGGCTGGATCGCACTTACCGCAAAGGGTCTGTTCGGCAAGGCCGGTACTATTTTTGATGACGCAAAGACCACACTGAACGGCTGGTTTGGTGAAGGAGGAAATATTAACGAGCCCACCTCTGAATTTGTTGGCGGCAGCGCATCGAACGATCCCGAAGGCAAGCTCTTTATCCTTGAAGTTGCTGCTGTTGCAATCGTTGCTATCATCAGCATCGTAGGTCTTGTGTGGCTTGTCAAGAGATTCATCAACAAGATCAAGAAGTAATTCAAATTTATTATTTTACTCCGAATTGAGGAATGAACAATGATATGCAGTAATTGTGCCGCTTTGAGCGAAGAGGGCGACCGCTTCTGTTATAACTGCGGTAAGGAACTTGTCGATTACGAGAGTACGACGCGGACAAATACGACAGGTGGATTTGATCAGGACGGTTATCCGATCGACGATGCAAATATACCTGACGATGATAACAAGCTTGGACTTTCTGTCAAGGCTAACGCTGCGCTTGCCATTCGTGATGCGAAGCGTGTGGATATAAGCAATATGCGCCCGATCACAAGAGTTGCATATCAGATCGAGTCATCCGATAAGGCAGGATCGATCGGCACGCTTCTTTCAATTGCTTTCTTTGGAATTTGTGTAGGTCTGGTCGTAACGCTGCTTGCACTCTTTGAACAGCTTGAGCTGTTTTCGCAGACCTATGGCAGTATGAGTGCAGAGAATATTGCAAATGAGGACAGATTGACCGAAATATATAAGATAAGCAATACCGAAGTAGGTCAGTCGCTTCTGTGGCTTGTTCTCGGTTTTGCCGCTCTTCTTATCGGCTTTGTCGTCGTCGGCAAGCTGGTTCTGCGCACAAAGAAGGTTCGCAGAAAGAAGAGAAATCGTGAGGTTGACGAGTATTAAATAAGCGTGATAATTAAGGGCGCACAGATAAAGTCGTGCCCTCAAAAGAAGTATTCAAATTGTAGTAAAAGGATGCGCAGGAAAACCTGCGCATCCTTTCTCTTTTGTCATATTTCATACTGTCAGCAACAGTAATGGAAAAAGCGACGTGAAATCTGAAGTGAATCTCAATTTTCTTTTTCATTTGCCGGACTTATCGGGTGCGTGAACAGCGTTTTTCTCAATATGCTCGTGTATTATCTCAAAAATAAGCTTTGTAATTTTTCCGCACTTGCGAGCAGTCTGTATATCGGTGTCTTGTCAGCTCTTTTTAAAAACGATCCCGCTGTACGTCAGATAAAATCCATCTTTATTTTCGCACAAAGTTACAGCTTCTCTTGCCATTCTTCCAAAACCTTGTGTGAAGGCAAGATTATCACTGACGGGTTTTAAGCAGATATTGAATTTGCTGTTCAATGCGTTTATTTTTAATATCAACGCACCGTCCTCAATACCAAGCGAACAGTCAGCACTCATATTTTTCAGGTTTTCACTTGCGACTTCATAGCGTCCGCAGGCTTTTTCAAAGGTCTGCGGGATCTTTATTTCTGTATAGCGGCAGCCGATTATGTTCAGATTTTTGGAATATTCCGATGTCTTTTCCAGAATCAGAACCTCTTCGCCGTCGTAATCGGCTGTTTTCAACCTCATACACATAATTACTTTTTTAAAGACGGGCAGCTTTAACAGCAAGCTGTTCGGGCAGCACTGTAAAAATCCGTCCTCGCAAGGTATCAGTTTGACCGATAAGCCCGCAATCTTTGTGACAAGCTCGCCTCTGCAGTTTTTTCTGATATCTATGAGACCCGATATCGTTGCAAATCTGCCGAGGTATTTATCGCAGTTTGTCCGGACGTGCTTATGCTCAAAAGATAATCTGCCGCGTATCAATCCTTTGCTTTTCAGGTAATTCGTGATGGCCTTCAAACCAAGCGCTGTGGCGACTTTGTTTCCCCGTTCGTTATTGGTCATAACCATAGCGCCGACATTTCTGTCGGGAATATAACTGAAAAACGAGTGGTGACAGATCGTGCCGCCGCCGTGACCCCAAACCTTTCCCGTATTCTTGCCGAAATTAAAAGCATTGTGTGCAAGGCAATAACCTGCCATTGCAATCTCGCGGTCAAGCGGCTCGCTTACATTCAGGGTTTCCATAAGCTCAAGGGTTCCTTTTCTGAAAATGGTGTTATCCTTATTTAGGAATATCTGACCGAATTTCACGAAATCGTTCATGGAAATATAGGTGTTTGAGCCTGCGGGGAGCATTGTGAAAAGCTTGTCTTCAACTTCATTGCCCTTTTTGTCATAGGAAAGAGAAACGGTTGATGAGAAAGGGGTTCTTTCCGCGTCGGTCTGCAGAAAGTGGATTTTTATGCCCAGAGGCTCGGCTATCACTTTTTCGATATAATCCTGATACGTTTGCCCCGACGCTCTTTCGATGATAATTCCGAGCACGGTATATCCAACGTTTGAATAGGCAAACATTTTCCCCGGTTTTTCTGTCAGGTATGTGTTTTTCAGCTCGCCGACCGTCTCGTGAAAATCCCTGTTTCTGTCGAGAATCAGATCAAACAGATCGCACTGCAATCCCGCCCTGTGCATAAGCAGATTTTCGATTGTGATGCTTTCATATTCAAACTCGGATTTTATCTCAAATTCGGGGATGAATTTTCTTATATCATCGTCCAAAGAAAGCACGCCGTCTTCCATCAGCTTGAAAATGCCGAGGGCGGTCATAACCTTTGTGTTTGAACCGATCATATACAGACTGTCGTTGGTGCTCTTGCGCTTTTGCGCTTTATTGGCGTAGCCGAAGTTAAAGCTGTAAATAATTTTTTCATTGTCATACAGCGCAATGTTTGCTCCCGTGAGCCTGTTTTTTCTGCATATTTTTAAAAGCTCTCTGTCAAGTGAATTATTCATTTGCTTCTCCCAAAAACTGTTTTATTTCGTCGGCAATCCTCATATACTCAGAATTATGAATGTAGTGAGGGCAGTCAAGCTGTATATACTCGCCGTTTTCAAGGCTTTCGGCATAACTCACGGACGTTTCCACCCACGCCTTCTTGTCGTAATTTATGCCGTCGCCGTTTGAAATAAACATAAGCACGGGAACCTGCGGCATACCGCCCTCGCTTATAATTTTTGCATTTTCCCTGCACATTTTTCCTTCGTTTACCAAAGCGTCCGAAACACAGCGTCTGCTGTAAATTGCTTTTATAATGCTCAATTCTTTTTCCGTGAGCTGCGAGTTCTCATACAGAACGTTCACGCTTCCCGAAACAAGCCGTGCAAGACCCATTTCACCGAGCACCTGATTCAGTTTCAAGCCCCCTGCGCCGATATGCAGGTCGGTGTAATATTCGGGCGCCGCCATATCAAGTCCGATTATTGCCTCAACCTCATCGGGATATTTCTGCGCCCAGTATATTGCTTCAAGTCCCGACAATGAATGGGGACAAAGAACATAAGGCGCTTCAACGCCAGCTTCTGAAAGTGCTTTTCTTGTATCTTCCAGCATGGTATCAATATCTCTGCTTCTGTCGCTGTCGTCGCTGAAACCGTAGCCGAATTTCTCCACAACAGCGATTTTATATTCGTCTGTCAGCTGTGAGTACAGCGACTTGAAATCAAGGATAGGTGAGGGGGTGCCGCCGCCCGACAGGAAGACAAGTGTTTTTTCGCCCTCGCCCTCGGTATAAACGCACATATTTTTGCCATCGACCTCCACAAGCTGACCTATAGGATTGAGAAGTGACTTTTCGCTTTCTGTTTTTATTCTGTGATTGATAAACGCAATCAGCAGAAGAACGCACAGAACGATTAAAACGATGATAATAATTTTTGATGCCATTTTACTTTTCCTCTTCATTTTTCAGTTCCTCAAATCTGTTTTTTACAAAGTCAAGTGACTGCGACGGTTCGGCATTTGCAAAAATAAAACTTTCAATTCCGTCAAGGGCAGTCTCTCCCAGACCATCCAGAGAAATCCCCACCCGGTCTTCGCCTTTCAGAAATTTTATGCCCTGTGTAGTGTAAACCGGTGCGGCGTCGAATTTTACGGCAAGATTATACGCGTCAGCGATGTATTTTTCTGCTTCACAATATCTGCCGAAAGCCGCTGTCATTACTGCAAGCTGTGCATAAAGAATTGCTTTCAGCTTGTCGATAAAAATGATACTGCTCTTGTCTTCTTTTATACTGTCAAAGTAATGCATAAGCCATATTGCGGCATCAATGCAAAACTCATCTTTCTGCTGAGCAAACATAAGGACCATTCCGCCCATTGTATGAATGGTGTTATTCATAACACTCACGAAAGAGTTGTAAAGATGTGTTCTTGCTTTGAGAGGCTGCTTCATCACAGCGTATGTAAAGCCGATACGGGCGCTGTTTATATCACAGATGTTGTTCTGTTTCAGAAGCTCAAGTCCCTTTTCCGTCTGTCCTGCGTTAAGATGGTTCAGAGCGATCATGTTGCGGATAGTTGTTTCATTTATGCTGCTTTCCTTATTCTGGTACAGAAGTGAAATTGCGCTGTGAAAAAGCCCGTTGGATTTCAGCATCGACTTTTCGTCTTTTTCTTCGGAAAACTTAAACATATACGCCATTGCAGCCACATAGACTATTTCAAAATTGTTGGGATATTTCTTCAGCGCCTTTTCCGCTTCAAGCACAGCCTCGTCAAAATCCTTTTCGAATATATACTGTTTTAGCCGCGCTATCCTGTTTGCGATATTTTCGTTCTGTCGGTCATAACCCAAAAGGGTATCGATGGAGATTTCAAACAAATCCGCAAGCTCCATAATCAGCTTTACCTCAGGCATCGACTGACCCGATTCCCACTTATATACAGCGCCGACTGTAACTCCGAGTGCCTCGGCAAGCTGTTCCTGTGTGAAGGAATATTGTTTGCGTAGTGATTTTATATTTTCAGCAATTTTAATTTTCATCAGCTTTTTCCTTTCGATGTTATATTTAAATTTTAGCACGGGCTGCTATGCTCTTCAACCTACCGATAATATAATTTTTATGGTGTTTCTTATACCGGCGGTATGGGTTATGGAGCATAGCAGGGAGCATCAGCGATAAAAACACCACCGTATCAAACGTGATACGGTGGTGTTGTCATATCCGATGTAATTGGTTTTAGCCTTGATTTTTAAACTTTCTGTATGACTATCTGACTAACACTGTGCGCTCTTTTTTGTGCCGTTTTAAATAAATGGTTATTTTGTGCTAATCTGCTTTATCCATCCGGTAATGCCATCGGGCAATCTTTCGTCGGCAGGCGTGCCGTTATCGAACATGAGATCATGCTGAATCCAGTTGATCATGCAATGCTGTCCCATTTCAAGGCCGTAGAAGACAGAGGATATACCGCCGTCTCCGTTGTAGACCCATTCGGGGAAGAAGCAAATACTGTTTTTCATAGAGGTAAGCTTGTTGATACGCGGCGCGACACACTTATCAAAAAGAGCCATTTCGTCATGCTTGCCGTGGGCGATGATGAGATGTGTACCGCTTTCGGATATCATATCAAGAGCGTCGTCGGCGGGAATATACCCGGATGAAATAGGGATCGCGCCGTCAAAATATCCGCAGTAATCCTCGAGCAGCTGCCATGTGAAATATCCGCCAGATGATGCACCCATAACAAATTTCTTCCCGATGTTTTCGCGGTGTTCTTCACACACTTTGTCATAGATCGCTTTTATAGGTGCGCTGTGTTCCTTTGCCCATGCGCCGATAATAGTTCCGTCTTCAAGTCGCTGCTCGTTAGCCAGCGGGACAATAAGATAGGCTCCGCCCATAGCCTGCTGATATTTTGGAGAAGCGTATTGCTCCGCGCCGCAGCACATAATGCAGCCCTCCTCCATAAGGGAGTTGCTTGCACCGTGCAGCCACATCAGAACAGGATATTTCTTTTCGGGGTCGGCTCCGTGTTTTATCGGGTCATAGACGTAGTATCTGATATCACCGGTCTGCTGACACGGATAAATATACCTGTCGAATAAATCAAAATAGATTTTGCTTTTGTAGGTATTGGAATAGCTGATAAATTCGCCGTCTTTGAGAAATTTTGCCCATTGAGGCACAGCGGTCTTATCCTGTTCGAGTTTTTTGAAATCCGGTAAAGCCATTATTTATATCCTCCTTCAGATTAATTGTGGTTGTACGGTACAGCTTTTTGCGAGTGTTTGTACAGCGGCAATACTGCAAAGAGAAATATTTGAAAACAACAGGTTATGTCATTGATTCCTCTTTCCAGATTCTGCATTGCTTTATTCTTGCGCCGTGCGGATTATCGCCATGTTCGGGATCACAGGTATACTGAATCAGCAGTTCGCAGGGGAAATTGCGGCATTCGCCGCAATGGATTATGCCATTATCCTGACAGCAGATTGCAACAGGACATTCACCGTGAAATGGGTGTCCGTTTGTTTCGATACATCCGCCGCAATTGCAGGTGTCCTTATACTCACAGCCTGTACAGTGAAGTCCGCATCTTGAATCGATCATAATCTTATTCCTTCTTTCGGTTTTGTTGCTTTAAGATTATCACATCACAGGCTTTTTGTATTGTAAAAATCCGACATGGCATAGTTTATTGCTTCTTTCGGCGACATAAGATGACGTTTTTTAAAATCGTGGATAAGATGCGCCTGGTCAGTATAACCGTATTTGTCCACCGCGTCGAGAACGTTGTAATTTGATGAAAAAAGCATATCGCGCCATAGGAGCTGATAACGAACAAGTGATGAAAAGGTTTTGGGCGAAACCCCGATATTATATTTAAAAAGACGCTCGAGCTGTTTTTCGGAAGCGGATGAGTAATTGCAAACCTCGGAAATTTTTGCCCGGCCGCAGTTACTGACCATATAATAAATGCTGTTAAGAAGAGTGTGGTTGATGCGGTTTTTGTTGAGACGCCGGATCAAAAATCGTTCGGTAAAATAAATCTTATCCTTCAAAGCAGGTATGTCGAACAAAAGAGGCTCCAGATCGGATTTCAGTTTTTGCGAAAACTCTTCGATGGAGAAAATGCTGTTGTTTCTGAAATCGTGGTCGGAGAACAGAATGGCCGACCATGCATAAAACCTGATCGCAAAGGTGGCGGTAAGATCGGTATCTGTGCTGACTTCCGATTGGTGCGGGTGTTCGTCGATAGGGCAAAAAAGACCGTCATATTTGTTGGCGGTGTAATTTATTTTGAAAAGTATATCCATGCAGGTGTCGGGGATAACCAGATTGGTCAGATGTTTGCTTACGCTGTTTGCAATCGGTGATCGTGTGCCCCAGAAGCAGCGGATATAGGGCTTGAGTGCTTCACACGGTTCGATTTCACAATAGGTATAATCACATTTAAGCGGTGTGGCCGTAATAGGCCGATACATTTTCGCGAGCGTCAGCATCAAAATCACCTCATTGTTTATTTTAGCGCATAATATAGTTTTTCTCAACATGTTTTTACGGTGTAGTTTAACATAGGGCTATGCATTTGGTGAATAAAAGCAGTGCGGTTAGGGGGAAACTGTTAATTGAATGTAAAATGGTGAAAAATAGCTTAACAAACATTTTACGAGCATTTCACGGCGATGAGATAGCGGATATAGCATTTGGTTTGTTAGAATTTTAGTGTCATAAAATAATAATGGAAGTGATGAAATGAGTGTTTTTGATGTATTGAGTCTGATCGGCGGTCTTTGCTTGTTCCTTTTCGGAATGAACCTTATGGGTGAGGCACTTGAACGCAGAGCGGGTAACGGATTGCGGACAATCCTTGGAAGGCTTACAACAAAAAAATCAGCAGGTTTCCTTACCGGTCTTGGCGTGACCGCTATTATCCAGAGCTCATCGGCAACGACAGTTATGGTTGTCGGCTTTGTTAATTCCGGTCTGCTTGCCCTTAGTCAGGCGATCAATGTAATTATGGGTGCAAATGTCGGTACGACCGTTACAGCGTGGCTGCTGAGTCTTAGCGGTATCGACAGCAAAAATATGTTTGTACAGCTTTTGAAACCGACTTCTTTTACACCGATACTTGCCATTATCGGCATAATATATTATATGTTCTGTAAGAATGGCAAGAAAAAGGATAACGGTGTAATTCTGCTCGGCTTTGCAACGCTGATGTTTGGTATGGATGCCATGTCAGATTCGGTTTCCGGACTCCGAGAGGTCGAGGCATTCAAAAATCTGTTTATTATGTTCCAGAATCCGCTGCTTGGTGTTCTTGCCGGAGCGGTGCTGACGGCGATAATCCAGTCCAGCTCGGCGTCGGTGGGTATTCTTCAGGCGCTTGCGGCAACAGGTCAGGTAAGCTACGGCGCAGCCATTCCCATCATCATGGGACAGAATATCGGTACATGCGTTACGGCAATGCTATCCTCTATAGGTACAACAAAAAATGCAAAACGTGCAGCAATGGTGCATTTGAGCTTCAATGTTATAGGAACGATAGTCTGGCTGGTGGTGTTCTGGATTATCAAAATCGTGTTGAGCCCGGTACTGCTCACGCAGTCGGCATCGCTATTCGGCATAGCAGTTGCTCATTCCGTTTTCAATATTCTTTGTACTATTCTGCTGCTGCCGATGTCAAAGTTGCTTGAAAAGCTGGTAATAAAGCTTGTTCCCGATTCCAAGGAACCGGAAACTTTGAGTGTGCTCGATGAAAGACTTATGACAACACCTGCGATAGCTCTTGAACAGAGCCGCGCCGTCGCAGAGGAGATGGCGAACTGTTCGGCAAAATCGTTTAGCGATGCTGCGGCGGCGTTGAAAAATTATACTCCGGCGCTGGCTGATGCGGTCAGAGAAAACGAAGAAAAGACCGATAAATACGAAGACAGCCTTTCCACATATCTTGTAAAGCTAAGCTCGCTGCAGATAGATGAAAATGACAGTGCAGAGGCGGCGATGCTGCTGAAGATTATCGGAGACTATGAGCGCATTTCCGATCATGCACTTAATGTGCTGGAGTCGGCCGAGGAGCTTTGCAGCAAGGGTATTGCTTTTTCCGATGAGGCAAGTGCCGAGATGGATGTTCTCATCAGCGCAATAGATGAGATCATGCAGCTGACAACAGCGGCTTTTTCGGGCGGCGACGCAGATGCTGTATACGCTATATCCCCGCTGGAGCAGGTGATTGACAGCCTTAAGGAAAAGATGAGGACAAATCATATTCTGCGTCTTCAGCAGGGCGGATGTACGATCGACCTTGGGTTTATCTGGTCGGATCTTCTGACAGATCTGGAGAGAATATCTGACCATTGCTCAAATATAGCCGGATGTCTGCTTGATTTTGCAAACCACGACATGAATTTCCATGAGCATCTGCGAGCGGTCAGAAATTACGGTGAAGATTACCGTCAGAAGATCGATTATTATAATATGAAATATGTAATATAAATCAAACAGACTTTGTGCAGGCAAGTTATAACACAAGAGCCGGAACCGCATATATTGCGATTCCGGCTTTGTTGATTATATGTGAATATTATTTCAAAGTGATAGAGCAGGTAAACATACGCTTGTCGTCATCGGACAGACCTTTTACAAGGGTAGTGGTGCCCGAAACGGCATGCTGAATATACAGCTTTTGATGACACATAACCTCGTTGATGAAATCTATCTGGAAGGTATCTATCTTTCCGCCGAAGCAGCCAAGAGCGGCGCGGACAAACTCGGCATAGTTTGTATTGTTGACGTGTCCGTTTCGGTCGATGGTCGATTCATCGGGGCAGATCTCAAAGGTTTCGCCCACTGCATCGAAATCGCGAAGACGACGGATTTTTTCGTCAAAATTCCGGTCGGTACAATGCTCGCCTTCGGGATAGACATCTGAAACAGAAGCTAAATGGCGGGTTTCGGTATCGATAAGCGCCCAGTTGGAGGTTCCCTTTATGAGTATGTTCCCATCGCTGTCGCAAATCAGATATTGACGTTCAAAGCCGTGACGTGTGGGCGGCAGAGGCCAGGTTATGCCGGTTACCTGCTGACCGGGGGCAATGTCTGCGCATACCTGATATTTTATTTGAGTGACTACCCATAAAAGATGGCGGTCGAGCATAGAGTGAAAGCCGATTCCAAGCTGTGAGGCGTGATTGCCGGCAAGGATCTGGAAAACATCAAGCACTTTGCTGGGGAGGATGTTGCCGAAGGTGTCAAAGTCTGATTCGGAAAAGATGTAGTTGTCGCTGAATTTCATCATGAAAGAATGCCTCCATAACGGGAATATGTAAAATTAGAATTCAGGTTTTGGATTATAATTTATTTGGTCTCATCGCTCGCAGCAAAAGACGGGCATTGATATCTTACCTTGCCTACGCTCTTTTTGCCATACTCTATTGCCGATGTGGGACAGCCGCAGATACAGGCCATGCAGTGGGTGCAGTTGCCGATCCATTCGGGGCGGCCGTCGCACATGACGATTCCCCCAACCGGACAGCCCTTTTCGCATTTGCCGCAGGATATGCAGGCTTCGGTTGCCCTAAAGGCTTTCGACTTTACAAATAGTGGATAGAAGATAGGGTTGACCACCGATGATTTTATTTTATCGGTAAGGGTTATTTTTTTATCCGCAAGAGTCTCACCCCCGGCAATCTGTGCCGACATTTTCTTAACCATGCGGTCGGCGTGCTTTCGGATTCTTGCGGCGGTGGTTTCGTCCGGCACATCGAACATGGCAACGTAGTTTTCGGGCATAACTATCTCGCCGACGCCGCGAAGAGAAAAATTCTTTTTCTCACAAAGGCGGGAAAGATATTTTTTTGCGTTGCCGATTTCGCTTCCGCAGGTAATGATAAAATAGGCATTCCTGCAGCCCTTGAAATCCGTGCGCTCGATCCAATCGGAAAATATCCGGGGCAAGCGCCATGCATATATCGGGCAGACAAAAATCCATGGTGATTCGGAGTACAGTTCCGGTGTTTCGCGGCGGCGAATCATATCGGTTGCATCAAGGATCTCGTCGCCCAAATGATATGAAAGACCTTCGGCGATATAACGGCTGTTTCCCGTTCCGGTGTAATAAATTACCATAAATACCTCTACAAATTGTATTATTAAAGCCTATTATTGCTTTGCGTATCGAGTTTTGCGGGTAAATGCTGAAAAAATTTCACATAACGCCGTTCGGTTCGTATTCCTGTAAAGGGGCGAGAAATCCATTTTCGCGAAGACTGTTTTCAATAATATCAAGCGTTTCGGGATGGTCGGCGCCTATGGTGTGATAATGGTATCCGGATGTAACATTTTTCAGCAGACTGGATTTTCCGGATGCGATATCGTCGAGAAACTGTTTTACCTGACGGCGCGATTTTATGCCCATATCGGCACGCACTGTGCCATAGGCTTTGTGAAAGACAAAGACATCAATGATCGTGCCTCCGGCGTCGACGATAAGATTAAGCTCCTTTTCGACGTCCTCGTCCGAATGATATATTTTGAAAATCTTCTGAAAATTGCCGGTGCTTTCCAGAACATATCCGCGTGAGAGGGAAACGATGTCGATACCGGAGGCTCGGATGATCGCGATGTCCTGAACGATAACCTGACGGCTTACTCCGAATTCGGAGGCCAGACGTGAAGCGGAGATGGGAGCTTCGGCATCGGTCAGCCGAGATATGATTTCCTTTCTTCTGTTTTCTGCATTCATTTTATCACCTTTTATATCGCGTGCAAATTTTTAAGAGAGAGATCAAGAATGGGGGAGGAGTGCGTAAGCGCGCCGCTGGAGATATAGTCGACACCGAGGTCGGTAAGCCGTGCAATGTTTTCCTTGGTAACGTTGCCGGAAACTTCGACCTCTGCGCGGCCGCCGATGTATTCGATAGCCGCTTTCAAAGCATCATGTGACATATTGTCAAGCATGATGATGTCCGCACCGGCATCTACAGCCTCCTTGACCATTTCGAGGTTTTCCACTTCGACTTCTATCTTGCGGACAAAGGGTGCATAAGCCTTCGCCATTTCTACAGCCTTTTTGACGCCGCCAGCCGCGCCGATATGGTTATCCTTGAGAAGAACACCGTCGGAAAGGTTGTATCGGTGGTTGTTGCCGCCGCCGATGCGAACCGAATATTTTTCAAATATACGGTTGTTCGGAGTGGTTTTTCGGGTATCAAGCAGCTTTGTTTTTGTTCCGTCAAGCAGAGCGGCAACTTTTTTGGTATAGGTCGCTATACCGCTCATGCGTTGCAGATAGTTAAGCGCTGTGCGTTCGCCGGAAAGAAGCACACGAATATCGCCGCGGATCTTTCCGATAAGCTGTCCTGCTTTTATTTCGTCGCCGTCTTGTGCGAAAAATTCAAATTTGGTAGAGCTGTCAAGCAGAGTGAATACCCTTGCAAAGACCTGAATTCCGCAAAGGATACCATCTTCTTTACAGATAAGGTTGACTTCGCCCGGGGTTTCGACGGGCATAACGCTGTTTGTGGAGATATCTTCGCTGGTGATATCTTCATCCAGTGCCATTAGGATAAGCGGATCTACCTTTAATTTTAGTGTTGCCTGATCAAACATTTTCGTTCCTCCTGTTTATTTCTTCAAGTACGATTTTTTTGTATCGGCGCTCCAATGCTTTAATATCAGCATACCGATTAAGATCGACCGGCGGAAGCGGCCGGTGGTCAATTGCGGGGTGTTGATTTATATCACGGGCGGCTCGTTTTGCAAAAACAAGACTTTCGAGTAATGAATTGCTTGCAAGACGGTTCTTTCCGTGAACCGAGTTGCAGGCGGTCTCGCCGACGGCGTAAAGATTGGGCATTGACGTTTTTCCGAAATGATCGATTTTTACGCCGCCCATGAAGTAATGCTGAGCCGGAACGACCGGTATGCATTGCTTTGTTACGTCATAGCCCTTTGACCTGCAGTGCTCAACTATATTGGGA
Organism: Clostridia bacterium; assembly: GCA_017936365.1. Classification (GTDB taxonomy): domain Bacteria; phylum Bacillota; class Clostridia; order Oscillospirales; family Acutalibacteraceae; genus SIG598. Next base: position 13,965 of record JAGBFS010000021.1, on the reverse strand, counting down.
AAGTGTTCGCGAAGTATATCTTCGGGGATGGGGCGAAGATCCTCCCAGACAAAGTTGCTGCCGTCCAGAGCCATCTGCTTGTGAATGGCTTTTGTCAGCAGGTCGCGTGGGAGAAGTTCGTCCACAAAGCGCTCCATGTTTTTGTTGTAAAGTTTTGCGCCCTCGCCTCTTACCGATTCGGATATCAGAAAACAGCGGTCGCGGTCGTTTGGGGAATAAAGGGTGGTCGGATGGATTTGAACATAATCCGGATTTTTCAAAGCGATGCCATGGTCAAGCGCAATGGCAAGCGCATCGCCGGTAAGATGGCGGAAGTTGGTGGAGTGTTTAAAAAGTCCGCCAATACCGCCGGTGGCAAGAACGGTAAAATCGGCCTTGATCGTTTTTGTTTCGCCGTGGTTATTTAATATTACCGCGCCGACACATTCGCCGCTCTGCTCAATTATATCAAGCAAGGTGGTGTTTTCGAGGATTTTTATGTTGGCTCGTTCGCGCGCGCGGGCAAGCAGCTTTGAGGTGATTTCCCGACCGGTTATATCCTTGTGATACAGGATGCGGCTTTGGGAATGAGCACCCTCGCGTGTGTAACGGAAATTACCGTCATCATCGCGGCAGAAGTCGACTCCGAATCCAACAAGGTCGGAAATGACATCGCGTGAGGATTCTATCATTATTTTTACGCTTTCGCGGTCGTTTTCATAATGACCGGCTTTTAGGGTATCTTCAAAAAAGGAATCGAAGTCGCTTTCGTCTTTCAGCACACAAATACCGCCCTGTGCAAGAAAAGAATCGCTTTCCTCGACGGCAGATTTTGTGATAACGGTTATTTTTTTGTCGTCCGGCAGACAGAGGGCGCAGTACAGACCGGAGCACCCGCTGCCGACAATTAAAATATCGGTTTCCATTTTATTCCTTCCAAATTCACATCAAGATGGCATATATTTTACTATATGTCAAGACACATGTCAATATATGTCTTGACACCTGCGTCGGTTTTTATTATAATACTGTTTAATTGGTCGGGAGGTGGCTATGATCAACATCAAGGAATTACAGGATGAGATTATACGTCTGAAGAAAGAAAACGATGTGTGCATACTGGCGCACGCTTATCAGACGCAGGATATATTGGAAGTAGCCGATTTTATCGGCGACTCGTTCGGGCTGAGCAGTCAGGCGCAGAAGGCACAGCAAAACACCCTTTTGATGTGCGGAGTCCGCTTTATGGCCGAAACGGTAAAAATACTTTCGCCGGAAAAGAAGGTAATACTTTCCCATCCTCAGGCCGGCTGTCCGATGGCGGAGCAGTTGACGATCGATGAGCTTCGCGAGCTGAAAAAGCAATATAAGGATTGTGCTGTGGTGGCCTATATCAACACAACAGCCGAGCTGAAGACCGAATGTGATGTGTGTGTAACATCGGCATCTGCGCTCGAGGTTGTAAAGAATCTGCCGAATAAAGATATTCTGTTTATTCCGGACTGCAATCTTGGTTCGTGGATAGCGGCACAGCTCCCGGAGAAGAATTTCCATTTTATAAAGGGCGGCTGTCCGATACATATGAGCATTACTGTCGATGATGTGAAAGAGGCAAAAAGACTGCACCCCAATGCGCTTTTGCTGATTCATCCGGAATGCCGTGAAGAGGTCAGCGCGTATGCCGATTATATAGGAAGCACTACCGGCATATCGGCATTTGTGGAAAAAAGCGATGCAAAAGAGTTCATTATCGGAACGGAAAACAGTATCGTTCAGCACCTGCAGTTCAGCCATCCCGACAAGAGCTTCTATATGCTGTCAAAGGGCTGCGTGTGTGATGATATGAGGCTTACGACATTGATGGATGTTTATCGCTGTGTAAAGGGCGAGAGCGGCGAAGAGATAGTAATGTCGGAAGAACAGCGCATAAAGGCCAAAAAGTGTATTGACGCTATGCTTTATTATTCAAAATAAATATTGAAAGACCGACATCATTCGATGTCGGTCTTTTTTTATGCGGTTATATTATTTTCCTGCTGACTTTCGCATGAATTTTGAAACGGCGGCCTCCAAAACAGGGGTATCCTCTTTTGGCTCGGGAAGAAGATCGTCGATATCGGGTTCGGGTACTGTAGCAGGAGCGTTTTCAATCGTTGTATCCTTTTCTCTGCGTTTTGCTTTCAGCGCGGCAAACAAACCGGAAAGTCCCTTGGAATGGGGATGCTTGTTTTTGCGGCCCTTTACGGTATCCTCCGCAGCGGGTTCGGCGGCCGATGCTTTTGCGGCGGGCTCGGGCTGTTGATTTATATTGATCGGTTCGACGGCGGCCTGCAGTACAGGTGCGGTCGGTTTGCGGCTGTGTTTTCTTTTGGTTTCTGCCGGAGCCTCCGGTTCGGTCGGCTGAACGGCGGACAGAGCTTCAGCCTTGAGCAGAGGGACGGTTTCGGCCATAGCTTCTCTTACAAGCCGTCGGGCGTAGTTTTGCAGATATGCGCGATCCCTCATGTTGGCCTCAATAAGAGCGGAGGAATCGGGTTCAAGAGTCATGTGAGAAGCGGCAACCTTTGTGCGTCTTACCGCAGTAACGCTTGTGCGTACACGGCGGCGGGATGCGGTTTTAACCATTACCGGAACGCTGGAGGGCTTTGCAGGTTCGCTTTTTTGTTCCGGCAAGGGCTCCGGTTCGGGAAGAACGGCGGGCTCTTCGGCGGCGGGTGTCGGCTGCGGTTCCGGTTCGGACGTCGGGGCTTCGGGTTCGGTTGTGGCTTCTTCCTCCACTTCGGCGGGGGAGAGAGATGCTTCCGCTATCGGTTCCGATTCGGGCTCGACTTGCTCAACAGGCTCGGACAGATCGACGATTGTGTCGGCCTTTATTTCAGGTGCATCCTGCTGAACAGGCGGTGGTGGGGGCAGTTCTTCTGTTATTTGGTGCTTCGGTGCGGCATCCCAGTTTGGTTCGGGGTAAGACTCTTCTGTCGGCTGCGGCGGCAATTCGGTTTTTAAAGGAGCGGTAGCTACTGCATGAGCGTGTTCGGCTTCTTTGTTGAGAAGTCCGAAAACCTCATCGAATTGCTTATCACCGGTGTAATCAAGCGGGATATAGACATATTCGTCGGGGACGGGCATGATATATCCGCCGTTGTTTATATAGGTTTCCTGTTTCTGGGGTTGTGCGGCCGATTTGCCCGAAAGAATGTTTTCAAGCTGGAAGTATTCTTCGGAAAGGGCTTCTTCGGAAACATCTTCAAAATTGGATTCGGTCATGCGAAGGCGCTTGCTTTCCTCCGGCCAGGGGCCGCGGCATTTTTCAAGCGCGTCAGAGCTATAGATGTACAGCCAGAATGGGGCATCGTTGCCGTGTGAATATTCGATATGGTCGGGAACCGAAAGCGCATAGATATCGCCGGACGGTTCGCTGCCGTCAAGCTGGACTACCACTCTTAAGCTGGCACTCTTGACCGCTGTTATAACTTCCGGGTCGCTGCGGCGGATACGGTCAAGCATATTGTGCGACATGAAAAGTATGACGCTGGAGCTGGCGTTAAGACGCTGAACCGAGCGGAAGTCATTGTCGCCCTTTTTGCTGTGACGGTCGCTTCTGCAAGCGAGGGCTGAAAAGAGCCTGAAACCCTCGTTGTACATTCTTGCAAGTATAGGAAAGGCCAATGCCTCATCTTCGGCGCAGTAACAGGCGTAAAGAAAAGGCTGATTCCCCTCATAGGGAGGGATGACCTGATTTAGCATGGAATCATTCCTTCCGGTAAAACGTTATCATATACATTATAATATAACACCGTACAGGGCAATATTTCAACAGGAAAAATGTGAATATTTATCGCATTTGAGCGCAGTTATTAAAATTTTCGCCGCGGCAAAGAAAACTTAACAAGATTTCGGTTGTATTCTTAAAATTTGCATTGTAATATTTAATCAGAGTTTTTGGCATACAGCTATATGCTTTATATATACGGAGGAATGACAGATGCCGGTTCGTGAACCGATCGTTTTGATAGAAGATATTAAACAGCTTAAAAGAGAGACAGACACAGCGATATTTGCGCACAATTATATGGATCCCGATATAATCGAGGTTGCAGACTATTGCGGAGACAGTCTTGGCATGGCGCTTGCCGCAGAGCAGGCAAAGCAAAAAAATATACTGATATGCTCGGTTAGATATACAGCTGAAACTGCAGCGGTTATGGCGCCGGATAAAAATATAAGATTATCCCATTCGCAGGCCATCTGCCCGGTCACCGGACAGATGAGTGCGGTGCGCGTGCGCAAGTATCGGGAGGACAACCCCGATGTATGCATAATGGCAAGCATCAACAGCAGTCTGGAGATAAAAGCCGAAGCGGATATTTGTGCGGATGCGGAAAATATTCTCCGCGTAGCGTCGTCGGTAAAGAAGGACAAGATACTTTTTTTGCCCGACGAAAGCCTTGGTAATTATCTGAAAGAGAATATGCCGGAAAAAGAGATCGAGGTCTGGCCGGGCGGTTGTCCGGTTTTGCGAAGCGTGGATATATCCGATATAGAGCTTGCAAGGCAGAAGTGGCCGGGGGTGCCGGTCGTGGTCAATAACGCCTGTCGGTCGGAGGTAAGGAAGCTTGCTGATTTTTGTGCAAGTACCGGCGAGATAGTTGAGTATTGCAATAAGTCGCTTCATGAGGTAATAATTTGTGATGAGATTTCGATACACGGCAGATTGTACAGGAAATATCCGGAACGCTTTTTCAGACAGCTTGCACCGAGCAAGCTGATATGCAACAGTATGCGGCTGACCACCCTTGAGGTGGTCGAACGAGCGCTGAAGGGTGAGGCAGGAGAGCAGATAATTCTGCCCTTTGATCTGGCAGAGAGTGCCAGAGCTCCGCTTGAAGCAATGATAAAAGCGGTGAGCAGAAAGCGAAAAACGAAATAACGTTATGATATGGGGCGATTGATATGCATGGGTGCATAATTTAAAGATTATATGTTTGGATATGCAGAAAGTTGAGATATAGGTATTTTATTTTTGGAAATAATGTGATATAATTGGTCATGTATGGGGGTATGGGCAGATTTTATGGGCATGAAAATGTTCATATAATATAATACAGGAGTGTTAATTATGAGAAAACCTACCACAGCAGAAAAGAAGGCGAGCATGATTGAGATCGGAAAGCGTCTTAACGCTGTCCGGAGAGATGCAGGACTCTCCCTCAACGATATCGCCGACAGACTCAACAGAGATTTTGGAGCAAACACAAACAAGGGAATGATATCGAAATACGAAAACGGTATCCATGAGCCTTCGGCAAGCACGATCTATTGCCTTAGCAAGATACTTGGTGTTTCAAGCGACTATATCCTCGGAAAGACCGATGTTATGTGTGAGCCTACACCGGCACAGGGTGTTGAGACCACAGGTTTTTCCATAAAGGTATTCACAAAAATGACGGGCCCCGATGCCGGCGAGCTTGACGAGACCGTTACCGAGCTTGTCCCCACAGCATGGCTTGTGGGCGGCAGGGAATATTTCGGCTATCGCATACCTAACGGACGTCTTGCGCCGAGATATTTTTCCGGTGATCTCCTTGTTTTTGAAAGAAAACAGAAGCCCAAAAAGGATCAGACCTGCATCATTGCAATGGACGGACAGGATGCTTTCCTTGCAAGAGTTACGCAGAAGCGCGAGGGTAAGGTTATCTATCCGCTTGATCCTATTCAGGAGGAGTTCTATCTTACAACGGCAGAGCTTGTGGAAAAGAATGTCCGCATATTTGGCATTGCGGTAGAGCTTCGTCGCAACGAAAGAGGCTAAAATTAAAAACAATAAAACAGGACCGACGATATTCGCCGGTCCTTAATTTTTTATCAGAGAAATGATTTCATCTGGTCTATATTATTCTGTTCGGTGTGAAGAAGCTTGTTTGCAAGGGTGTGGACATCGGTGTCAAGATTTGTATAACCGTTCAGCTCGGAGGTGAGCTTGACGATACCTTTTGTACTGCCCTTTATCATCATTTCGGCCATGTTTCCGACCGACGGATCGATCGAGGTTTTTGCGCTTGCCATCATTCGGGCGGAGGTTTTTGCCATGTTACTTACGCCTTCGGGAGAGTGGCCGTGATCGGAAAGGAGCCTGCGAGCATCGTCCATGATGCTTTGGTACTCGCTTCGCTGCTGGTTTAAGGCGTCGCGAAAGTTTTCGTTGTCGGTACGCTCGGTGAGTTGTTCGATGGAATCGCGTCCCATCTCGGCATTTTTATATATGCTTTCAAGTAATTCTCTGTTTTCAGACATTTTATAAATATTCCTTTCTTCGAAAAGTATGCGGCTTTACGGTGTGCCCGACAGCAGGCGCAGCGTAAAACCGCAGTTTGATCCTTTTCGCGGTATTGATAATATCATTTGCAGAAAGGAATATATTTATTCTTTAGTTGAGAAGATTGCGAACAGCGCTGTATATACGAAGAGCGACCTCCGGATTGTTCATGGTATAAAGGTGTATACCGTCCACTCCGCTTCCGATGAGGTCAACGATCTGGTTCACGGCATAGGCGATACCCGCGTCAAAGAGAGCCGCAGGGTTGCTTTCATAGCGCGCCATTATGCGTGTGAATTTTGCCGGCAGACTTGCTCCGCACAGAGATACCATGCGTTCGATCTGGTTTTTGTTGGTTACGGCCATTATGCCGGCTTCGACAGGGACGTTGATTCCGGCCGCGCGGAGTCTTTCCAGAAAGGCATAAAAGTCATCGTTGGAAAAGAAGAGCTGTGAATTAAGATGTGTAACGCCGGCATCCACCTTGTATCGGAGGTTGAAAGTATCCTGGCCTCTGGAGCTGCATTCGGGATGTCCCTCCGGATAGCACGCGCCGACTATATTGAAGCCGCCGAAATCCTTTATGTATGCGGCAAGGTCGCTTGCGTGAGCAAAGTCACGGGTTGGCTCCATGCCCTCCACACGGTCACCGCGCAGAGCCAGCACGTTTTCAATTCCGGCGTTTTTCAATGCGTTAAGCTGTGCGTCGATCTGCTGGCGTGTTGAATGTATGCAGGTGAGGTGTGCGAGCGGCTCAACACCGTATTTCGTCTTTATATCCGAGGCAAGCTTGCAGGTGAGGTTTTCGTTTTCGCTTCCGCCGGCGCCAAAGGTTACGCTTATATAGTCGGGTTTTACCTCCATAAAGCTGTCTAACTTGCTGTAGATGCTGTCGATGGATGAAGAACGCTTGGGCGGAAATATTTCAAGCGAAAAAACCGGTTTTTTATTGTCGAACAGGGTTCTTATATTCATGTGACGTTCCAGCTCCTTTAGGCAAAATCAAGCCATAAAATTATTGCTATATTTTATTATAACAGAAATTTATAAAAAGTAAAAGAAGTAAAAGTGTTGACAAAGAAAGAAAATGTATATAGAATTGCAATAAAGGTAATTTTCGAAAATGGTTTATTACAAAAAAGGGGCAGGGGAATGAATAGCAAAGTGACTTTTGTAATAGAATATACGGATGGATTTGCCATCGCGGCGGATAAAAGGGGAAAGCCCGGGTTTGCGGCGACCGATATACTGGCGATGGATAAAGAGCTGGTGACAAGGCTCAGCAAGCTTTACAGCGCGCGCAATGCGGAGGCAAAGATATGTGATGCGATGTCCGAGCTTGGATGGCTTGGTGCTTTCGCGAAGAAGTGCGATTGCGAAGAATTGCACAGGATGATTGACGAGATCATCTGTTTTAGAGTATATATGAGGCATTTTCTTACAAAATGCCGCTCCGATGATCGAAGCGACGCACAGGCGCTGGAGCTGTTTTTGGAAAAGCTTCCGTCAATCACCGATGCTCTGAGAAAGGAAGATATGCTGGAAAGGACGGTTCTGCCCGGAATTATATCGCCCAAGGTGGAGTTTGATATAATCGGCGGAGAAATCGGCCTGCGATACATATTCCCCTCGCTTATTCAGCTTCTTCTTTTTGATATGATGAAATCACTTTCTCTTGGATACGCACCGCGGGTGTGCCCGAGCTGCGGAAGATACTTTATGCCGGGAAGAAGAAACCGGCTTTATTGTGACGGCAAGACGGTGGATGGAAAATATTGCCGCGATGTAGGTGCGGTAAGGGCTCACAGCGAGAGGGTCAATGCCGATTCGCTCAAGAGCGCATGCCGTGCGGCCTGTAGCAGGATATATACACGAAAGTGCCGCGGCAAGCTTTCGGCAAGCAAGGCGAGCAAGCTAAGGCTTAAATGCCGTGAGCTTCTTGAAAAGGCCGAAAGGGAACAAGTTTCATGTGAAACATTGGAAGAATGGCTCCGTGAGGTTACAGGCTGATAAGGGCATAAAAGGTGCTGGAAGGTCTGGAATAAATTTTAAGGGGTATAATGGCGAAAAAACTTGAATTTTCGGCTGTTATATAGTAGAATGTAGTTAATCTGAATTTGGAGGTGCAACTATGGCATATAAAATCAGCGAAGATTGCATCGGCTGCGGCGCATGTGCAGCTGATTGCCCCGTTTCCGCTATTTCCGAGGGTAATCCTTATGTGATTGATCCTGCTGCTTGCATCGATTGCGGCGCATGTGCAGGCTCCTGCCCTGTCGGTGCTCCTCAGGCGGAGTAATTTAGACACAAAATCATTAACGCACCGGCGGAGCGTCATATATCAGACGTTCCGCCATTTGCGTATTTTTGGGGTGTATATGGGTATAGCAGTAAGGATAGAGCCTCTTGGCGAGGGCCGTAATATCCTTGTCAGCGATCAGCATACCTTTGGTACGGATGCTTTTCTGCTTGCTGATTTTGCAGCGCCGAAAAAGAAGGATAACGTCTGCGAGCTTGGAACGGGCTGCGGAATAATACCGACCTTGTGGCTGGGAAAGGGCGAGGTTCGCACCGTCCTCGGAATAGATATAAGTGAGGAAGCGTGCGAGCTTGCATCGCAGACAGCGCGGGTGAACGGTGACACATTGCATTTTGAGGTAATGTGCATCGATATGCGTAAAATAAGCGGTGTGGTCGACAGGGAACATTTTGACATGGTCTGCTGCAATCCGCCGTATTTCGATCCGCGCAGCGGTTATATTTCTCCCGATCCGGAGCGAGCAACGGCACGAACCGAGCTTGAGTGCAGCATTTCTGATGTATGTGCTGCGGCGAAATATTTGCTCAAATACGGCGGAAGGCTTTGCCTTTGTCACCGTCCGGAACGAACGGTCGATGTTTTTGGCGCTATGAGGGAAAACGGAATAGAGCCGAAGCGTATACGCGTGGTTCAGAATACGCCGGGCGGTGCGCCGTGGCTTATCCTTACCGAAGGAAAAAGAGGCGGAAAGCCGTCGCTTTTGTGGGAAAAGCCCTTTGTTATGCGCGATGAAAAGGGCAATGATTCGCCGATGCTCGACCGTCTTTATGAGCAATACAGAACGACAAGGGGAAGCGTGAAGAATGAGCAATGAACAAAAAAACGGTGCGCTTGTGCTTGTTGGTACACCGATAGGTAATCTGGGTGATTTCAGTCCCAGAGCAAAGGATGCTCTTGAAAGCTGTGATTTTATTGCGGCGGAGGATACAAGAGTCACGCTCAAATTGCTTAACCATTTTGGAATAAAAAAACCGCTGATAAGCTATTATCAGCATAACATGAACGGTCGTTCGGATGAGATCTGCGACCGCATTGAATCGGGCGAGGTTTGCTGCCTTGTTACCGATGCCGGAATGCCGGCGATAAGCGATCCCGGTGAACAGCTTGTGGATATGTGCAATGAACGGGGGATAAAGGTGCTTTGTGTGCCGGGACCGTCGGCGGTGGTTACCGCGCTGGCGATGTCGGGGCTGCCCACGGGAAGATTCTGCTTTGAGGGCTTTTTGAGCGTTTCCGGAAAAAGCCGGAGGGAGCATCTGTCGCAGATACAGGACGAGCGGCGGACTATGGTTTTTTACGAAGCTCCGCATAAGCTGCTCAACACTCTGCGCGATCTGCTCCAGTCGCTTGGCGATCGGCGGATAGCTCTGGCTCGCGAGCTGACAAAGCTGCATGAAGAGGTTATCAGAACCACACTTTTTCAGGCGGTTGCTTTTTACGAAGAAAATCCGGCGCGTGGCGAGTTTGTTATAATTATTGAAGGTGCAAAGCCGCAGGAAGAAGAGCAGGTTGACCTTCAGTCGGCGGCGAAGATTGCCAGAGGGCTGATGGATGACGGAATGGCGGCATCGGCCGCGGCGAAAGAAGCGGCAAGGCAAACGGGTCACAAAAAGAGCGAAATTTATAAATTATTAGCCGAATAACGCGACTATTGGTAATTTTTAGAATAAATATTACAGGAGGTATAAGGATGAAGAACTTTGTTAAGGTGGTTGCATTGGCAGCGGCTGCTGCCGGAGCTGTGGTTGCAGCAAAGTATGTTATTGATTTTGTGAAGAAGAGTGACAACAGGGAGCGCAGCTTAAGCGGCGAATTCCGTCTGTCAAAAAACAAACTTAATCAAAAAGAAGCTGATGAGATACTTGATAAGCTTGAAGACGAGATCGAAGATGTCGCCGAAGAGATAGAGAAGGAAGCCCAGGAGGCAAAAGAGGCGGCAGAGGAGATTGCAGAAGAGATATTGGAAGACGGCGAGCTTGATGCAAATGATTTCCCCGATGGATTGAGCGAAGATGACCTTGATTCACTTATAAGCTGAAAATAAGAGAACGGAAAGGAAGATTAATGTTATGGCAGTTTTCATCAAATTGACCGAGCTTGTCCACATGGGCAGATGCGTTGAGATATCAAACGGTGATGCACAGCTTCTTGTTACTATCGACCGCGGACCGCGAATTATCTCTTACAAAGCGTTTGGCGGCGAAAACTTCTTTTTTGTGGACGATACGCTGTCGGTTTGCTCGGATGATAAGACCATAAAGGAAGCCTATGGCAAGGATAAATATCTGATGCTGGGTGGACACAGAATCTGGGCAACGCCGGAAAGATTGCCGGATACATATTATCCCGATGATGTTCCCGTTGAGTGGGAGGAGATAGAGAACGGCGCAAGATTTACACCTCCGGCACAGTCGAACGGCATTGCGTATTCGATATCCGTTCAGCTTGAAGAAAGCGGCGCCGGAGTCAAGGTAACACAGACTGTGACAAATAACGGTCACAAGGATAGCTGGTATACTGCACCGTGGGGTATAACACAGGTTCGCAAGGGCGGCGTTGCCGTTGTTCCGCAGAATACGCGTGATGACAGTCCGCTTGCAAACCGTATAATCGTTTACTGGCCGTATGCCGATATGAACGATGACAGATTTTCCGTATCCTCAAGATACATAAAGCTCCGCCAGGATATGGGCATCAATCGCTCGTTTAAGTTCGGCTGCAACAATGAGACCGGCTGGTGCGGATATGCCGTTGCAGGGCAATTGTTTGTCAAGAAGTTCAGCTTCGACGCAAATGCCGATTATCCTGATTACGGCTGCAATTTTGAATCCTATACCGATGCAAATTCGCTTGAGGTCGAAGCTCTCGGCGGACAGATGGCGATTGCAAAGGGCGAATCGGTCACGCTTGTGGAAAATTGGGATGTCGTTTGCGCGCATCAGCAGTTCCCCGATGAAAAGACCGAAGAGTTTGACGATATTATCGACAAGCTTGTAAAATAACCGTATGAATAAATCCCCCGAAACGGATTTAAATCCGTTTCGGGGGATTGTAATTTTAAAGATTATCAGTTGATAAGTTTTATGCTGTCAGAAGCAAGGAGTTCGTTTGTATCTGCGTTATATACGCGGATGGTGAATGTGCCGGTTTTGCAATCGTCGAAGTAGGAGTAACTCTCGTAATCATAGCCGCGCCAGCCGTCGTATGCGGTAGTGCTGGGGGTGTAGGAGGTTTTTGTTCCGTCCGGCCATGTGTATTGGTAACGCATACGAAGCCTTCCGTCGGTCGGGCCGCCGTTGACCGTCATGTGGAAGTACCATGTGGAAAATACGCTTGCGGTACGCATATCTGTAGCAGTATCGCTTGAGCTTGTATTGGTGACGATCTTTATTGTCCATTTGGTAAGATCCTTGTAGAGCTTCTGTGCGCCGGGATAACCAACCGACTTCAGATGATCGATGTATGCCATCGTTGTGGAGTTGGTTTTATCAAAATGGCTCTTAACGTAATAATAACGGCAGTCGTTTGCTTTGCGCTCGCTGTCGCTGTAGGAGCTTATAGCAGTGAATTCATCGATTGCGGTTTCGTACAGACCGGCTTCCATGTGTCCCTTTGCGACAAGATAGTGCATGTGCAGAGCCTGTCTTGCGCTGTCCTTATATCCGCTGAGCCCCTCGAATGCCGTTGCGGCATCGGCATAGTTTTTTGCGGTGTAAAGGCTGCAGGCATACTGATAACCGCACTCTTTCGCCATAATGGCGCTGCTGCTGTAGTTTATGGGCTGGCCGGTAGCGGGATCGACCGAGGATTTGGGAGTATAATCACCAAGCTCGGAAAAGACGGCTTCGGCTTCGGTAAAAAGTCTTGAGCCGAGCAGGTGCTGGCCGTATTTGTAATTACAGAGCTTCTGCATCTCCGGGCTGGAATCGTATGCTTTTACGACGGCACCGGTTTCATCGGTCTGTGCCGGGGGGGTATAGTCGCCGAGCGATGAAAAGTGGGAGGCTGCATCGGTCAGCTTTCCGGAATTCATAAGCTCGGTTGCGTACATATAGTGGCTCAAAAGAGAACGAGCGGCGCTGTCCTCATATTCAATGGCGGAAAATTCCTTGTAGGAATCGTAGTACTTGCCCTGATCGTACAGGTCACAGCCGTGTACATAACGGGTCTTGGTTATCTGCTCCTGCGAATCGCGGAAGTTGCTGATAGAAGAAAATTCCGCGATGGCTTCAGCGTACTTATCCTCATCGCGCAGCTTGACTGCGTTGTTGTATGTTTTGAGCGGCTGGAAAAGGAAAATATTAAGAAGAAGCAGAGCAGCTATTGCAACAAAAAGAAATGCTGCGAGCGATACCATCAATGCGGTGTGGGTTTTGCAGAAACGGCCGATGGAAGCAAAAAGCCCCTTTTTTTCCTCCGGCTCATAAGGAACCAGATCTTCGCTGCTTGAGTCATAAATGGGATAGAGGTCAAGAGATTCCGTTACCGGCTGGAGTGCTGATGTTTCGCTGTCGGATTCCATGGTTGTTGAGTAAATAATATCTGGAGGAGCGGAGTTGTCTGCAGCGACATCATCAAAGCTAATATTGAGGGAGTCGGGGTCGCAGAAAACAGGGATGGCATCCGCGGGAGCATCAGACAACAAAGTGGTCATTTCTTCAGCGGGCGGATTGCCGCCGGTAAGTATCGTTGTTTGCTCGTCGGAGGAAAGGATGGTAGTTTGTTCGTCACTTTGGGGATTAAATAACGGTTCCATAAAAACAATACACCTCGAAACAGTTTCAAATAGCAATTTAATTATATATCAAAATCGGCCTTTTTTCAACATATTACTATGTAAAACTTTGTTTTATGACCGATCCGGCAAAATTATTATAGCAGAGGAAAATAAGAGAATAATTTTTGTTTCCGATAAGATATATTGGCAGGATTATTGCATATTGAAAAAGGAGCAAATGATTTGTGTCATCTGCTCCTTTTCGGATTCATTATTGCTCGTCAGTATCGGATTGCTCGAATCTTTCCTCAAGATCGCAAAGACGGATGTTGGAATGGCCGTGTTCGCAGGCGGAAGAGTTTTCGGCGAGGCGATCGGCGGTACCGTCGTCGATCATTTCAAGCATTACCTTTGCAACAGTGGGGTCAAACTGTGTTGCGGAGCCATCCTCAAGCTCGCTTATGATCTTTTCGCGGCTTAACGCCGGGCGATAACAGCGTGCGCTTGACATGGCATCATACGCGTCGGCAACTCCGATTATTCGGGCAAAGAAGGGGATATCCTCGCCCTTCAGACCTTTGCAGTAACCGGTTCCGTCGTAACGCTCGTGATGATACATGGCGCCGTCGACGATTC
>JAGBFS010000020.1 GCA_017936365.1 Clostridia bacterium | reverse complement strand
CCGTCAAAGGAATAGCTTGCTTCCGGATACATAAGCACCGAACAGCCCAGCTTTCTGATTGCATATACCATATCCTTTACAAGTCGCACATCGGTTACAAACTTGTTTGTGGGGATACAGCCGATATGTTTCATCAGCCAGTTTTTGCCGATAAAACCGTCAGACGTGCAGACGATATTGAACGGTCTGGGATACATTACCGTTTCGGCGATTTTTAAATCTATGAAGCTTGAATGATTCATAAGGATAAGACAGGGCTCTTTTTTGCCCAGCTTCTCCATGCCATAGGTTTTATATGTGAATTTGGTTGCCTTAAGGTCGCCGATGCTGAGAAATTTTATAAGCCATCTGAAAAAGATACCCGGTTTTTTGGGGTCCCGATGCTCTTCTTTCGGAAGTCTGATTACTTTATCATAAGACTTTTTCTTTACCTTTATCTTCATATATATCTCCTTTCAATAACCCATACTTTCATAATATATTTAAATGCGGTTGGTTGTCAAGCCGTGCAGCTGACAGATTTTTTATAAATGCATTATTCCCGACCCAAAAATTTATTATTTCAGATTTGAGTACTAAAGAGGCGATAAAAATACTGCCTTTGATTCATATTGAATCAAAGGCAGTACAATAAGTTTTTATAAATTCCTTTTATAGGTTCATAAAGAATTCGTAGAGAGATTCAAGCTTTTCCGGGTCATTAATTGCTGTAAATACCACAATCAGCAAGATCACATAAATGACAAAAAAGATTGCCCAGTATACAGTCATAACGATTCCTTCGATTTTACCGACCAAGCCAAGGATTTTTGCCGCAATATTCTTTCCGCTGGGCTTGATTCCGTTGGCCGCTGCATGATCGCGGAGCTTAGCGACAAGCTTTGTAGAAGCACTGCCAAGGAAGATTGCAACAATGGAGCCGATGGGTAGTGAAGAGAGAATTGCTGCGACAAGACCTTTGACAAACGCGGAATTGACCATGGAATAGTTTTCGGTTGCGGCAAGGCTGCCTTGCTGAATGTCAGCGGGGACGGATGGATTCTGTGTCTGAACAGGCTGAAGTGCTGTATTTGTGTTTTCAATGTTGTTCATGAATACCCTCCCGATATTGCTTTTTGACGTTATTTATGTATTATCGAGCGATTACATAACGCCTTCAGCATTGAGTATCATAATTACAGTAACTGCCATAATTGCAAAATAGATTACCCAGAATATGGTCATGGCGATACCGCCGATCTTTCCGACCATACCAAGGATCTTTGCAGCGATATTCTTTCCGCTGGGCTTGATGCCGTTAGCTGTTGCATGGTCTCTGAGCTTTTTGACAAGCTTTGTTGCAGAGCCGCCGAGGAAGATGGCGATAATGGAGGTGATGGGGAACCATGCGAGGATGGTTGCAGCAAGACCCTTGCCGAATGCGGAATTGACCATGGAATGGTTTTCTGTTGCTGCAGCACTGTTCTGCTGAGTATCAGCGGGAGCGGTTGCTGCGGGGACTTCTGCGAGCTGCTCTGCGGGCTGCTCTGTGGTGGTTACGTTTTCGATGTTGTTGTTCATAGTTTTTGTTCCTCCTGAATATTTATTTTACTTTTTTGCCAAGGCTTTGATAGATGCAGCTTTTTATGGTTTCACCCGTGGCGCATCCATGTGCCTTTACAACATATTTTTGTGCGCCGAGTATCACGGCGCCGCCGCGTTCGTTAAAATTGTAGTCCTTGCCGATCTCATCACAGATTTTATCAAGATCGTGACCACCGGAACGCTTTATGCCGGCTATCAGTCGTTTGCCGACAGCCTCGGTGTTTTTCAATATCATGTTGCCGGAAAAGCCATCGCAGACAACTACATCAGCTTCGCCGGTAAAAATGTCGGCCGGTTCTATATTGCCGATAAAATTGAGACCGGACTCTTTAAGAAGAGGGAAGGTCTGTTTTACAAGGGTGCTGCCCTTGCTGTCCTCGCGGCCGACCGAAAGAAGTGCAACAGCGGGATTTTCCGAAAGATGCTTATCAATTATATATTTTGAACCAAGCGAAGCAAAGGTTACAAGGTCATTTGCGGTTGGCTCAAGATTTGCTCCGCAATCCACCAGACAAACCATTTTGTCGCCGTCACACGGGAGCAGTGATGCAAGCGCAGGCTTGGTGACATTAGGGGCAAGTCCAAGCTTTACAAGAGAGCTGATGAGAACCGCACCCGTACTGCCGACGCTTATCAGGGATACTGCGTCATCGGCCGTTTTGTAATAATCGAATGCCTTTGAAAGGGTATAGTCATTTTCGCCATGCACGGCAAGCATCGGATTATCGTTGTTTGTAAGCACGCCTTTTGCATCGATGAAGCTTATACGGGACTTATCATAATTACAATCACTGATTGCGGCGGTGAGCTCATTCTCATCCCCGACTATAACAAGGCTGATATCATTCAGCTCGTTTGAAGCTTCGATCGCGCCGACGATAAGATCGGCAGCTTTATTGTCGCCGCCGTAAAGATCAAGAACTATCTGCTGCATTTCGTTGCCGCCTTTCTTAATATTTATTCCACAGCAAAGATATAATCGTATATCTCCTGACCGCCGTTTACAAGAAAAACCTCGGCACAGGGACAGATTTTGCCCATGTCGGTCTTCATTTCATCAGCGATCGAATAAAGCTGTGAATCGGCGCAGAATGCAATGACCGATTCCTTGTTTTCGATATCCTTTATACTGCCGAGAAGCAGGCAGATCGATTCCTTTATATCGGGGCAATCAAACACGACTGTATCGTCAACGATACCGATATAATGACCGGCAACGACCTCCACGCTGTTGTATGTTACCGAGCGTGTAGCTTTTGCGATTACGCCGGTAACAGCATTTTTAATAGCACCGTTCATATCGGCCAGTATGCTGTCTATATCGGCGGTAAGATCCATCATCGACAGAGCAGAATAGCCCTCCGCGATGGATGTTGAGGGTACGATGTGGAGATCGGTATCCTTGAGCATCGATTTTACCTGCTCGGCAACCATCAGAATGTTTTTATTATTGGGCAGAAGTATTATATGGTCGGCGGATATCCTGTTGATGCAGGTGATTATCTCCTCGGTCGAAACGTTGTCCGACTGGCCGCCCTTTATTATGTATTTGGCACCAAGATTTTTGAACAGCTCGGTTATACCGCTGCCGTTGGCAATAGCTATGACCGCACAGTGCTCCTTGCTTCGTGCAAGGGTCTGCTGATGCTGGATAGTCATATTTTCTATCTTGATGGTGATGAATTCGCCAAAACGGTGACAATGCTCAAGAACGCTTTCGGGAACGAGAGTATGGACATGAAGCTTGACCTTGCTTCCGTCCTGTACGGCGACAACGGAATTGCCGATCTCGTTGAGATGGTCAATGGTTTCCTTAAGCTTGAAACCGGCGCGGTTATCATCATTTAATTTAAGTATAAGCTCGGTGCAATAGCCGAATTCGTCGATATCATCGGTTTCGACAACAGCCGACTGCATTCCGTCAAAAATCTCATCGGCCGATATCGGAGAGTTTCCGCTCAATGCGGAGATCATGCCCGAAATAATACATACGAATCCCAATCCGCCGCTGTCGACAACACCGGCCTCTTTTAAAACGGGAAGAAGCTCCGGCGTGCGGTTGAGCGATTCTCTGGCACCGGTCAATGCGTTTTCAAGATATTCCTCAACAGTTGTGTTTTCGTCAAGGAAATCTTCGGCAAATTCGTGTGCTTCTCTTGCGACGGTGAGGAAGGTACCCTCCACAGGTGTTACAACGGCATTGTATGCCGACTGGGTCGCTTCAAGAAATGCCTGGTCGAGCGTTACGGCGGTCAGTTCACCCGTCTGGCGAAGGCTGCCGAAAAAGCCTTTGAACCATTGGGAAAGTATAACACCGGAATTGCCCTGAGAGGACATCAGCACACCGTCATACAGGCGGTTGAGATCATCGGGGACAAGCTCGCGGTCTCCGATACTGCGAAGCGAACGGATAGCACCAAGCATGGTTTTTTCCATGTTTGTGCCGGTATCGCCGTCAGGTATTGGGAAAACGTTAAGGCTGTTGAGCTTTTCTTTGTTTTCCGAAAGGCTTTGGCTGGCTCCTAAAAGAAGATCCTTTAATTTATGAATCTGCATTTTCTGTATTATACATCCTTCATCTGAGTGGATTTTTCTTTACCGTAATAATAGGCAATTATTGTGCCCGGTCCGACGGATGCGCCGACGATCGGTCCGATGATATTCGTTTCGACCTTGGTGCCGGGGAAACGCTCAAGAACGAGATCGCGCACGAGCATAGCATCCGCTTCGCTGTCGGCATGGCCGATATATATCGTCTGGCTTTCGGGAGCTTCAATATACTGCGCAATATGGTTAACCATAGCGGAAAGTGCATTTTTGCGTCCCTTAACCTTTCTTATAGCGAGGTTCTGTCCGTTGGTATCTGATATGATAAGGGGTTTTACGGCGAAAAGATCACCGAAAAAGGCGCTGGAGGCCTTGATACGTCCGGACTTTTTGAGATATTCAAGACATTCGGTCGAGCCCATCTGATTGTGCTTCATGACATTTTCGCACAGCCAGTTGTATACTTCCTCGACCGTCTTGCCTTCGGCCTTCATCTGTGCGGCACGGATAGCCATCATACCCTGTCCCATACCGCTTATAAGTGAGTCGAAGCAGTAGATGCGGTTATTCGGGAATTCGGTTTTAAGCTGGTCGCGAATTATGTATGAAGATGTGACAGAACCCGAAAGAGCGGAAGAACAGCCTATATAAAGGATATCCATTCCCTGGCTGAGATACTGTCTGAACTTATTGGTGTAGCTCTGAAGAGAAACCTGAACGGTGGTAAAGGATGTTCCGTTTCTCATCGCGTTATAGAAATCGGACGGAGAAATGTCTTCCCAGTCGAGTGATGCATCGTATGTACGCTCGGATGAGGAAAACTGCATTTTAAAATAATCAATCGCGTATTTTTCGCGAAGCTGGGCATTAAGATCGCTCGTAGAGTCGGTCAGAATGATGAAATCAGACATTGTTGGTATCCTCCTCGTGTTTGGTTATGAATTCCTTGACAGCGGCATCGTATTCGGCTGTGTTTGCTATGCGAAGATGGGAATGTGCGCCGTGGTCGAACCACACAATCTCCTTTTCGGGATGAGGGCAAAGCGCATAAAGCTTTTCGCAGTTTTTGGGCAGAGAGCTTATATCCTCTCGGCCGCACAGAAACAGTACGGGAATACGGGACTGCTTTATGTATCTTATTGGCTTTTCGGTGAAAATATTTACGCCGGTCTTGAAATAAAGCAGAAGCGACATCTCCTCGACGACCGGGAAGGTCGGATGACCGCCGTTTTTTGTGCGCTGCTTTATTACGTTGTAGAATGAAATGTAGGGGCCTTCTACAACTACCGATTTAAGCCCGTCGATATCCTTGGCGGCAAGTCTTATCGCAATAGATGAACCGATGCAGATTCCGTGGATAACAAATTGGGTGGATCCGAAATCCTTTCGCAGCAGATCTATCCACATTTCAACATCGCGGCTTTCCTTTATTCCCACGCAGTTGTATTTTCCTTCGCTGAGTCCGTGGGCGCGTCCGTCGATCACAAGAATATTGTAGCCAAGCTCTTTATACGGCTGTGCAAAGTAATATGCGTGCTGGAGCGATTCGGCGCGGCCGGATAATATGACCGCACTTTTTTTGCTGCCGAAATCGAAGAATTCGCCATACAGGCGCAGGCCGTCATTGGTTATGGTGACATCCTTGCAGAACTGACGATTTTCGTCAGCCCATCTGATGCCGGCATTGAACATAACGGTATGCTCTTCGTTTTCGGGACAGCTGTTGCATCTTGCCCATTTTTCGGGTGAGGTGCGGACAAAAGAGTCGGTATATTGCTTCTTTGCGATAGGAAGTGTGATAAACAGCATTGCGATAATGGGGATAATAAACAGCACCACTATCGCTGCTATTATGATGATAATTACGGTTGCAGATGTCATTTGAAAAGCCTCAATTCGTGGGGATAAGATTTATTGGAATAATATAATGGTTTAATTTTTGCCGAGTATATCGTTCATAACCTTTGTTTCTTCGGTAAGTCCCTCTGTTACGTTATCGCCCATAAAGAAAGCAACAACCATACCGGGGCCGATTGCGGGGCTGCAGGACATATTAACCTGGGTCATGATTATTTCTTTTGGAGAGAATTCCTTTTCGATAAGATCGCGCAGGTGCATCGCCTGAGCCTTGCGGTTGGTGCATGAAACAACGATCCTCTGCTCCTGCGGGTTTACGATGAGTCGCTTCATGTATTCGATTATAGCTGTATAGCTCTTATTATAGCCGGTTACCTTTCCTATGACCTGATTCATTCCTACAGGGTCAAAATCGGCGAGGGGCTTGAGGTTGATAAGACTTCCCATAACCGCCTGAAGATTGGAAACGCGTCCCATATGCTTGAGGAATTTAAGGTCGTCAACGGTTCCCATCTGATGCACTTTATGCTTGTTTTCTTCAAGCCAGTCAGCAACCTCATCTATGCTCTTGCCGGCCTTTTTCATTTCACCGGCAGCGCAGCAAAGAAGTGCCAGCGCGCCGGAATAGCGAAGAGAGTCGATACAGATTATCTTTCTTTCCGGGTATTTTTCGGCAAGCTCGCTCGCGGCGATGCAGCAGGTGTTGTATGTACCGCTTAAAGCGGAGGAAAGTGAGAGGTTTAATATATCGTATCCCTGACTGAGATATTTTTCAAAGAAATCCACCTGTGCGCCAAGGCTTGGCTGTGATGTTTTGTAAAATGTTCCCTTCGACATGGTGTCATAGAATTCGAGTGGTGAAATACGCTCCCAGTCAACGTCGGCTTCTTCGTTGTGACCATCGGGATGAATTATATATCCGGGATGAAAGTCGGTTATTCCAAAGCGCTCACGAAGGTCTTTGGTCATATCTGCAGAACTGTCGATAAGAATAACATAATCACTCATAAAAAATACACTCCTTGCAAATTATTTAAAAGATTTAAGCTGTCACGCCTTCGACAACATTAATAACGTCGCCGACCGTTTCGCAGGCAGACATTCCGTCCACAGAAAGAGAAACCTTGAATTCCTCTTCGATCTTAAGCATTATCATCACGAAGGCAAGGCTGTCAAGACCAAGATCGTTTTTCAGATTGCTTTCGGGTGTAATGTCTGAAAGCTGATGGGGAAAGCTCTGGTTCATTTTTTCAAATACGTCCGTGATGACGTTGTAAAGTCTTTCAAGTGTTGACATGGCAAATATCCTTTCTGACTTATTTGTTAATCGTCATGACCGAGCTTTTTCTTCGTTTCCTGTTTCCACGCGGCTATTTTAGCCTTTTCTTTTTCTGAAAGCGATCTTTGTGCGCGATCCTTCAGGTCGTTTACCGTGGAATAAAGAAGCTCGTTAGCTTCGGCTATACGGGTATTATTTACACCTTTTCCCGAAATACACTCGTCAAGCAGTATGGGCTCGCCTACCGTGATGCGTGTTTTGGAAAAGAATTTGTAACAGCCTGTAATATAAACAGGAAGAATTGGCGAATTGGTCATAAGCGCCATCATCGCGGCACCTGTATGGAAAGGAACAAGCTGTGAACCGAGATTGAGCTGTCCTTCCGGGAAGATTATAAGGCAGCCCTCGTCTTCAAGCTCTTTTATGCAGGCTTTGGTGCTGTTCCAGTCAAAACCGTTTCGGTCAAGGAAGATACAGCCAAGTGTCTTTTGAGCAAAAAACGATGCCCGGTTCTTTTCGGCAACATCTTTTGCCGCAAGACAGCGCGGATTTTGCCGCTTCAGAAGATGATACAGCAGCGGAGCATCCAGCCACCAGCAATGGTTGCATATAACAAGAAGCCTTTTCTGACTGTGAAGCGCGATTTCGGTAATAGGTGAAATCGGCTCGATAACAGGTCGGCAGAAAAGCTTCAGCGGAGGGGTTGCGGTGGAACGCATGAAACGATAGCCGAAGGTTACGTGTTCCGGTTTCTTTTTGTCCTTTTTCCTTTTGAAAAATGTACGGTCATAAATGGATTTAAGATAGACGACTTTGTTGTATATCTCGTTTGTGAAGGCAGATGAGTTATCGCTGAGTGTCTGCTGTTCGTCGATATAATCGTCGGGATACATAATATCGCCGAAGATGCAGCGGTCACGCTTGAAAAGACCTATGTTTCCGTCGTGATATATCGGAAGAACCGGCGCGCCCGACTGTATGGATATTACGCCGACGCTGCGCTTGAATTCAAGCAGCTCATCCGTGGTTTCGATCTTGCTTTCCGGATATATAAGCAGGATGCCGCCCTTTTTAAGGACAGAGATGGATTTGTTGATAAAATCGGGGTTTCCGGAAAATCTGTCCGCCCGGATAGCCCCCATAGCCTTAAGCAAAAAACGAAGGGGCTTTGAATGATCGTACAAAAGCTCGGACACAACAACGTTGACCTTGCGGAAAAAGAACATCATCACAATTACGAGATAGTCCATAAATCCGCGATGATTCTGTACGATTATAAGAGGGCCTTTATAATTGGCGGTGCGTATTTTTTTGCCGGTATAATGCCTTTTGGCCATAAGGAAAAAGAGTGCCGGAATTATATTTGTTATTTTGATAAACAGCCTTATTAGAAAATACATCAGTTCAACCAACTTATTTGTTTTTTGCGGCAGAGATCTGTTTTGCAAACTCTGCCGGTGTAAGGAGAACCTCCTCACCGAGCTTTACTTCGATTCCGACAGCGGAAGATAAAGCGCTGAGCAGATCGACGTAACCGAGACTATCGCCGCCAAGATCGGTTATGAAGTTGGAATTATCGGCGATATCCTCTTTTTTTAGCTTGGTGATTTGTGCAAAAGCCTCTTTTATTGTATCAAGAAGAGCGTCGTAATCCTCATCCGGAGAACGGGTTTCGCTTATAAAAACCGGCGTCTGGATTGAGGAGGAAGTACAGATGGCATATGGCATTTCGCCCTTTTCCAGCATTTCGGTCAGCTTTTTTCTGTCGACCGATTTTACCGTATACGGCACTTTGCCGGACAGCAGTATAACTTTCTGCGGCTGTTCGTGCAATGCCAGGCGTTCCATTGAATCAAAGAGGATCGATATACGTTCAGCACGGTCGGATTCGGTATGCTCGGCAGATTCGGAAAGTGCAAGAACGAGCTGCTTTTTTCCGTCAAGACGGGCGTAAAGCAGAGAGGCCGTTTCAAACCCGGATGCGTTAAGGCGGTGTTCAGCCGATACGGGAGATATATTTTCACCGCTTTCGGTAACGACAATATCATCGCTGCGGCCGACAATGCGAAGCTGACCGGACTCGGTAAGCTTTACAAGATCGTTTGTATAGTAGTAATCATCGGTTTCCGGGATAAATTTCCCGTTTTCTATGTAACCTGTAAAGCTGTGCTCGCGCGATATTTCAAGTTCGCCGTCATCGCTTATACGGTGTTTGATATTCGGGAATATAGTACCGCAGTTCTGCTCGTTTCGGCAGCTTACGCGTCGTTCGAGGTTGACCGAAACTATACCGCATTCGGTAAGTCCGTAACCGGGATGCATCGAATAGCCGATGCCGTTAAG
Organism: Clostridia bacterium; assembly: GCA_017936365.1. Taxonomy (GTDB): domain Bacteria; phylum Bacillota; class Clostridia; order Oscillospirales; family Acutalibacteraceae; genus SIG598. Next base: position 23,193 of record JAGBFS010000020.1, on the reverse strand, counting down.
CAGACGCAGAGAGCTTTCGTTTATAAATCCGCCGCCGGAGATGCAGTAGGTAAGCTCGGTGCCGAGAATATTCGACCGCAGTTTTTTGAATATGGTGTTCCGGATTATCCACGGGCCTATGCGTGGGAATATGTTTTGAAGCTTGTTGGAAAGTTCGACCATGCGCATAAGGGTTTCATCTTTTCCCTGCGATTGGGCTTCGCTTATAATACCTTCGGCAACCTTGTCCCATATCATCGGGATGGCAAAAAAGTGGGTAACCCGGAATCGGTGGCAGACATATTTGATCTTTCTGACGGTGTATTCCGGAAGGAAAATGAATGTTGAGCCGTAGAACGAAAACCAGAGCAATGTAGCGATAAGACCGAAAATGTGGTAGAACGGGAGAAATGCGAGCATGCGTATTTCGATCTTGCGGTTGTGCTTGATGGAAGGGTCTTTTTTTACTATCCAGTCGGAAAGAAGCATCTGTGAATAGAACAGCTTTCCGCTATGAACCACAGCCTTCGGAAGTCCGGTGGAACCGCTTGTAAAAAGGATCACTTCATTTGCCCATTCGGGCGGGGTGGATGTATCTGACGATTTTGGTATATCGCGCGGATTAATGCTGTCGGGCAGCGTATTGTCAAGAGCAAAGGTGCATGCAGGCTTGAGCTGCTCACACAGGGTACGGCTCGTCTGAACATCGTGGCGGCAGTTGAACAGGATGGGCTTGAAGCCGGCCTGCAGTATTCCCCAGAAACAGGCGACCCATTCGACGCAGTTTTCCATATAGATGCCTATCATATCAGATTCGGCATTTTTGTAATTTGACGATATCCAGCGGCTTATATTATCCGTCATGGAAAAAAGCTCGCTGTATGTCACGTTTACGACGTCGCCCCTGTTGAGGTATTGTGCGAATACAGCATCGCTGTAGGTACTCCTCATTATGCTGAATATAGATTCAAAGTTTTCTGGAAGTGCCTGAAGCTGTTCGACGTTATGCTTGACGATGTCCATGCCTGATGCGATTCTCCTTTACAAGCTTTTGATTTCCGCGATAAGCTCAAGAACGGCGGCCTCTGCCTGAGGAAGTACGCCGAAATAGTCGAGGAAAGCGTGCGAAACGCCTCTGAATCTGACAAGTCGGTTTTCAATGCCGGCTTTGTTTAACAGACGTGAAAAATATTCGGCCTGCGGTCTTAACCCGTCGAATTCGGCGGTAAAAATGGTGCATTTGGGAAGCCTGGAAACATCGGCATAGACCATGCTTATGTCAGGCCGTCTTATAAAATCGGGATCGTTTGTTCCGGTATAGCAGTAGGTGAGAAGATCCATAAACGAATTGGCACCCTTGCCGTCGCTTCTTCCAAGAGAAAGTCGGGAAACGATCACCTCACGGTGCTCATCATCCATTTCAAAATCGCTTTCCTTCCAATCGTAAAGACCATCACGCGAATAAAGATCAACACACGGATAGAAAAGACCGAGATATTTCAGTTTTATGTTTTCGGGACAATTAAGAGCGCAGGCAAGAGCGATGTTTCCGCCGGCGCTGTCGCCGCTTAATGATATGCTGCATTTATCAACACCGTACATCTCGCTGTTATCATATATGTGCGAAACAAGCGCACGGCAATCCTCGATAGCGGCGGGGTACGGGTTTTCCGGAGCGAGCGAATAATCGATGTTGAATACCACACAGTCGGCCTCCTGTGCGATGAACATACAGGGACAGCTGTACGAAGCAGCGCATCCGGCAAAAAAGGAACCACCATGAATATAAATCAGTGCAGGCTTTGAAGTCTTATCGGAAGCGGATGAATAAACGCTGACGGCAACATTGCGTCCGTGGGAATCGAGCACAAAGCTGCTTTGCGCAACCTCGCCGTCACAAAGATCGTAACAGAATGTCTTGGTCTGGCTTCTTATTTGCGCAATATCAGGAGCGGCCGGAGGAGCCAGCTTCTGAAGCTCAAAAAAAGCTTTGCGGAAAAGATATTCTCTTTTGTCAAACATTCCGGGTCTGTCCGAATCGGGCACATCTTTTATTTCGATGTCAAGTCCGCCGATATTTACGGTGCGTGTGTTATTAAATATCGTCTGCGCAAGGCTGCGGTCGCATTTTTCCACGGTAGTCACTCCCAACGGCAGGAATCAGCCTGCCGGAAATATATGTTATTGCAAGTATTGCCAAAAGCGGCAGGATAATACTGATAAAGGCGCTTTGCGTAAAATAATATAAAAGCTCAAAAAGCAGCGCCATCACAGCGTATTTTATAATTACTATGATCGGGTTTAAAACAGCTTCCCTTGTACAGCGGAATTTGTCCATTGCGGGGGTATAGGCTGTCAGTAAGCGTATGAGCAAAAAAGTGGTTACAGCCAGTGCTTTTGCCAGCAGGCTGTACTTTAAACCGAACTGCGAAATAATGAAAACGGTAACAAGGCATAAAATATAAAGCAGCGATGAGAACAGACCGTTAAGCAGAAGCTGTCCCTGAATACGAGCGGTGTCAGGGACCGGATGGAAATGAGATGATTTATTTCCGCTTTCGTAAATGGTCTGAATAGGAATTTCAACCATTGCAAAGCGGTTTTTGGCCGCCTTGATAAGGGTGTTCATTTCATATTCGTAACGCCGCCCCTTTATCGTAAGCAGCCATTCGGCAAGCTCGATGGGGAAACCTCTTAAGCCGGATTGATTGTCGCGCAGGTATTTTCCGGTGACAAAGGTGTAAACGAGCCTTGACATATCGTTGCCGACCCTCGACCTAAAAGGTATCTTGCCGGAAAGATCGCGCAGACCAAGAACGATAGCTCCGGTATTTTCAAGAGTGCGGGCAACCCTTTCGATATCCTCGGCCGAATGCTGACCGTCAGCATCGGCGGTAACAAATCCGGTAATGTCTTTTTTGTTTTGTGACAGGTGTTTTATACCATGTTTTAAAGCATACCCTTTTCCGCGGTTTTTATCATAACCGATAACGGTGGCCTTTTGGGCGGCACTTTCAAACAGGTAACTGTACGAAGCATCGCTGCCATCGTTTACGATTAAAATTTCAAAACCTTTGGACTTCAGGTTGTCTATCAGAGAGAGCATGCTTTCGCCGGGGTTATATGCAGGAATGAGTACGACAGTATTCATAAAATTCGCTCCGTTACTGTGCCCAGCCCGCAGATGAAACGGCGGTTAAAAATACGGGGTGGGAACGTCTTGGCAGAACCGCAAAACCCATAATATACGCAATTCTACAATTATTGACAAATTATAGCATATATTAGTATATTTGTCAACGAAATAAAGCCCCATTATACTGGTAATATATGCTGGTAAAAATGTATATAGTACAACGCGTGTTTTTTAGTTTGTTTGTCGGAATTTACCAATAATTAGAGCGTTGCACGGTACAAATTATGAGGGTAAAAAAATGCAAAGCCGCCGCGCTTTTTTTGGTTTGCGCGGCGGCTTTTGTGGGTGCGTGTTTTATGTCTGTTTTTAATTGATGTATATTAATTCGTAAAAATGTATCATTCCGAGAGTGAGCCGACCGAGGAGCTTGCATCCCTAAACCGACTGCTGCTCTGAAATCAGTTGCTTTGCATAAGTGATAAGCTCTTCGCGTCGGTTTTCGATTTGTCCGTCTATCACAGCGTCCAGAAGTCGGTCGAGCGTAGTGCCTATGCGTTTGCCGGGATCAAGCCCAAGTGCGATAAGTTCTTTTCCGCCAATGGCGAGGGTTTTCAGCGAGATACAATCGCCCTGCGCTTCTATCCGGTCGATGAGCTCGTTGATCGGTTTGATGTCGGGTGCCATTTTATCAATGACGTATTGTGAATGAGCCATGATATCGGCGTATTTAACTTTCATCAGGCGGCGTGCATCCTCAAAGGACATAAGCCTCAGCAGCCGCTTTACCGAGCGTTCGGTTGGAATAATATCACGGTCGTGATAAAGGATCAAAAGCGAAACTATGCGTATGGTTTCGTTATCGGCCTTCAGCCGACGAAGTATATTTTCGGCCATCTGCGAACCAAGTTGCGGATGACGGTGAAAATGTTGTCCGTCAAAGGCGGCCGGTTTGGCAAGATCGTGAAAAAACACCGCCAATCTGACGATTTTGTCGTTGTCGCTTTCTTCGATAGCCTTGAGTGTATGGCCGAAAACATCATAGATATGATATATATTTTTCTGTTCAAAGCCGATGCAGGGCTCAAGCTCCGGTATAAAACGGCATATAACATCGGAATATTGCTTGATTATAATATGCGCGCTGCTACCACACAAAAGTTTCGTAAATTCCGAAAAAATCCGTTCGGATGAAATGTTTTTTAAAAGATGACTGTTTTTGTGTATGCTTTCGGAGGTTTCTTTGTCGATTGAAAAATCCAGTACCGAGGCAAAGCGCAGCGCGCGGAGTATCCGCAGCCCGTCCTCCGAAAAACGAAGATCGGGTTTACCTACACAGCGGATGACGCGATTCTTTATATCCTCCCGACCGCCGTATATATCGACAAGGCCTGAGGAAGGATTGTAAGCCATCGCGTTGACGGTGAAATCCCTTCTTGCGAGATCGTCACACAGGTTCTTTGTAAAAGTGACCTGTTTCGGATGTCGGTTATCCCCGTATTCTCCGTCGATTCGGTAGGTCGTTATTTCGATATTGTCACCGTTGCAGACGACCGTTACAGTTCCATGCTGAAGACCGGTCTCAATAACCCTCATATCGGAAAACACGGCCATCGTTTCGTCGGGAGATGCGTTTGTGGTTATATCGTAGTCGTTCGGCTGCTTTTTCATAAGCATATCCCTAACGCAGCCGCCTACGACATAAGCCTCAAATCCGGCCTGCTGCAGTCGGTTCAGGGCAAATTCTATATTTTGGGGAATAAAAAATTCGGACATTTTATTCGGTTCCTTTTTGTGATCTGCCAAACAGCTTCTCGCTGTACGGTTTAAGCGCAAAGAGGAATATCATCCCCAATACGCCGCAGGATATTACCTCGCCTGCGCCGACAGTAAGCATGAAATATGGAATGCTTCCGGGAATATTATATACCCATGAGAGTACAAATGGGATTATTACCGTATTGGAAATTATTGTAGGCAGAGGTACAAGCCATTGGCATTTGCGAAGTGCTCTTGCACCGAGCGCACCGATAAGTGTTGCGAGCGAGCCGAAGAATACATCCCATGGAGCGCATCCGGTCAAAAGATTTGCTATCAGACATCCAACGGTCAGACCGGGAACTGCAGCAGGGCAAAAATACGGAAGGATCGCAAGAGCTTCCGAAAGTCTGATTTGTATAACGCCGCTGGCAAGGCCAAAGGCGGCCGAAATAAATGTCAGAACGACGTATAGCGCGGCAATTATCGCACTCTGAACGGTATAAAGTGATCTGCTGTTCTTCATCTTGATTTACCCCCGATTATTGTGTAATATAATACTATATCGAGCATTGAATGTCAAACTTCACGGAGGTCTGTAGTGAGATTTCTTCATACCGCCGATCTTCATATCGGCAAAAGGGTAAACGATATAAGTCTGACCGAGGATCAGATAATTGCGCTGGATGAGATAGCGTCCATAGCGTCGGATGAAAAGTGTGATGCGGTTGTAATTGCGGGTGATGTGTACGATCGAAGCGCACCGCCGGCGGAGGCGATGACCGCATTTTCCGTCTTTGTTGAAAGGCTGAGCAAAAAGGGAATACCGGTGTATATAATAAGCGGCAATCACGATTCGGGTGAGCGCGTGGAATATATGTCAGCCCTGCTTGAACAGAGCGGTGTTTATTTTTACGGAAGCTTTGACGGCAGTCTGCGTACATACGAACTATCCGATGAATACGGCAAAATATTTTTACATCTGATGCCGTTTATAAAACCGGTTAATGTAAAGAGGTTTTTTTCGGATACGGAAATATCAACCTACGAGGATGCCGTAAAAGCGGTTTTAGATAAAGCGAATATTGATAAAAACGCAAGGAATATACTTGTTGCCCACCAGTTTATTACCGGCGGCGTGACCTGTGATTCGGAAGAGTTTGCCGTTGGCGGACTTGATAATATATCCGGTGAAGTGTTCGATTCTTTTGATTATGCCGCGCTGGGACATCTTCACGGCGCACAGCGTGTGGGAAAGGATACCGTAAGATACAGCGGAAGTCCTTTGAAATACTCATTTTCGGAAGCAAATCATAAAAAATCAGTCACAATTGTGGATATGGAGCAGAAAGGGGCGGTCGGCATAAAGACCGTGCCGGTAAATCAGCCGCATGATATGCGCGATGTAAAAGGAGCTCTTTCAGAGCTTATGTCGGGTGAATATTCTGACGATTATGTCAGGGTGACGCTGACCGATGAAGAGGTTGCCCCCGATGCGGCGGCGATGCTGCTGACGGTATATCCGAATATGATGAGATTTGGTGTGCTGAATTCAAAGAGCGGCGAGGCGCAGTATACCGAGGTTCATGATATCGGTGCAAAGACGGTATCGGAGCTGTTCTGTGAATTTTATGCCATGAGAAATAACGGGGTGGAACCGGATGAAAATCGGATGAAGCTGATAGGAGAGATTCTTTCCGAGATGGGAGATGAAGAATAATGAAACCTATAAAGCTTACAATGAGTGCGTTTGGTCCGTATTCGGGCGTGACGCAGGTCGATTTTACAAAATTCGGTGAGGATGGAATATTTCTGATAACCGGCGATACTGGGGCAGGAAAAACGACCGTCTTTGATGCAATATCCTACGCCCTTTACGGTGAGGCGAGCGGCGGAAAGGGGCGAAGGAGCGGACGTTCTTTCCGTTCCGACTATGCCAATCCCTCAACTGCAACATGGGTGGAATACGAATTCTCACATAAGGGCGAGATATGCCGTATAAAGCGAAGCCCGGAATATGAACGCGCCAAACTTAGGGGCGAGGGAACGACTACCGCACCTGCGGCGGTCGAGCTTCAGTACAAGGGTAAGGTATATACAAAAAATGACGAGGTGACGCAGAAAATTGCCGAAATAATCGGTCTTGACCGCGAACAGTTTTCGCAGACTGTTATGATAGCTCAGGGCGATTTTTTGCGGATACTCAATGCAAAAAGCGACGAGCGTCAGCGGCTTTTTGAAAAGATATTCAAAACCACCGCCTGCCGACGTCTTGGTGAAGAGCTGAAGGCGCGCAACAGCCGATGTGTCGATGAGATGAAAGAAATCGATGCTAAAATTTCGGCGATAGTGTCAGGAATTAGCGCCGATGTAACCGAAGGAATATCCATGGATGATCCTCAGCTTGCCGCAAAGCTTTCGGAGCGTCTTGCGTCCCATGTCGAAAACTGCCGCCTGGAACTCAAGAGCACAGAGGAGCAATATGCGAAATCGGCAAAGGAGCTTGAGAAAATCAATCTTGAAAAGGGCGCCGGAGAGAATATCAATAACCTTCTGCAAAGCCTTGATGATTCAAACAAAACCCTTTTGGAAAGATATGAAAAAAGAGAAAGCTATCGCGTTCGTGAAGAAAAGCTGAAGGCTGCAAAGCGAGCGATGAATGTGTCGGTAATTGCTTCGCGGTTTGAAAAAAATGCGCAGGATACAGAGCAGAGCGAAAAGGCTATGGAAGGCGTTTTGCTTGATCTGTCGGCTGTACAGCGTGACGATGAAAAAGCTAAAAAACGCTGTGAGGAAATAGATGGCATAAAAAAAGAGATAAACGATGCGCGTGTTCAGATGCAGAATATTGAACAGGCCATCCCTCTGTTAAAACGATTGAGCGAAATCCGTCCGGAATATGAAAGATGGTGCAAGGAGCTTATCGAAGCCGCCGAAGAGGAAAAAAAGATATCGGCAGCGTATGCACGGCTGCGAAGCGATTTTTATCTTTGTCAGGCGGGAATACTGGCAAGAGAGCTGTCTGATGGAAATGCCTGTCCGGTGTGCGGTTCGACCGAGCATCCTCATCCGGCGAGAGCTGCGGAAAATGCTCCGACGCAGGCGCAGGTCGATAAGGCGGAGTCCGATGACCGCAAAGCAAGAGAGAGAACGAAAGATATTTCGGAAAAGGCGAATATTTTAAAGACTCGTCTTGATGAGATAACAGCACAGCTGAAAAGCATTTCTGCTGATGAAAGTCAGAGCGTCAAGGCTCTCAATGAACAGCTTGCATTGACCAAAAACAAAATAAACGAAAACGAAAAGGCTATAACACACATAGAAGATAGTGCAAAAAAATGTGCCGAAGCACTTGCAAGGGTGAAGACGTTAAAGGAAGAAACCGAAAAGAAATTAGAGCTTCTTTATACCGAGCGAAAAGAGATCGGCGCTCAGCTTGATAACGAACTGAATAAGAACGGCTTTTCGGACTTTGATGAATACAGAAGCTCGGTTCTAACCGCGGAATGGATCGAAAGGCTCGAAGTGGATGTGAACGGATATTATGAGAATGTCCGACGGCTTGAATCGACCGTAGAAAGTCTGAAAGAACAGACAAAGGGCAAAAAACGTGTTGATATTGACGTGCTCGACCGAAAATCTGCGGAGATAGCCGCGGCGATGGATATGCTTCGCAAACGGTCGGCCGACATGACTTCTGCGGTGGAAAACGGACAGCGTGCGGCAAAAGGGCTTTGTGCGCTGTCAGGCCAAAAGGACAAGCTTCGCGAAAAATGGAGCATAGTTTACGACCTTTACAAGACCGTAAGCGGACAACAGCAGGGAATGGCAAAGCTCAACTTTGAAGCGTATGTTCAGCGTCATTACTTCAATCTTGTCATAGCGGCGGCAAACAAACGACTGTCCGTTCTTGCCGGAGGTATGTTTATTCTGCGCTGCAGGGAAGGCGCAAAGGATATGCGGACTCAATCGGGACTTGATCTGGATGTATATGACAGCTCGACGGGCAGATGGCGTGAGGTGTCTACACTTTCCGGCGGTGAATCGTTTATGGCGTCGCTGGCTTTGGCGCTGGGGCTTTCCGATGTTGTTCAGAGCGCAAGCGGCGGTGTAAGGCTTGACTCGATGTTCATTGACGAGGGTTTCGGTACGCTGGATGAGGAATCGCTCAAGCAGTCGCTTGATATGCTTGACCGCCTTGCCGGGGGAAAGCGGCTTGTAGGAATAATATCCCATGGTGCCGAGATTAAGAATCGAATAGACAAAAAGATTGTAATAACAAAAACAGCCGCAGGAAGTGAAATTAGAACAGAGGCGTAGTTGAAAGCGGATTGGTCGGATGATGGTATAACATAAAATAAATCAGGATATAAAAACGCAAAGGAGAAGAAAGATGAAGATAGCAGTTGTAACCGGAGCATCATCGGGAATAGGGCGTGAATTTGTTTTAGCGCTTGATAAGCAGCAGGATTTTGATGAGATATGGGTAATTGCGAGAACGCGCGAAAAGCTGGAAGCTCTCGCGTCTGAAACAACATCAAAAATTCGTGCAGTACCGCTTGATTTGCAGAAGAGAGAAAGCATATATGAATATGAGGAACTTCTCAAAGAGGACAATCCGGAAATTGCGGTGCTTGTCAACGCCAGCGGCTTTGGCTTTTTCGGGCCTTTCATGGAACGTCCGCTTTCGGAGCAGCTTGATATTATCGATCTCAATGACCGTGCTCTTGTTGGTCTGACCTATGTTTCGGTACCGTTCATGAAACCGGGTTCGCAGATATATAACATGGGTTCGCTTTCTTCATTCCAGCCCGTTCCGTGCATTAATGTCTACGGTGCGTCAAAGGCTTTCGTATTGAGCTTTTCAAGGGCGCTCAATGTGGAGCTGAAAGACCGCGGGATACGTGTTATGGCGGTCTGTCCGGGATGGGTAAAGACTGATTTCTTTAATCGAGCGGTTACCGATGACACGGTAAGCTATTATAACCGTTTTTATACGCCGCAGCAGGTGGTCAAACGTGCGCTCAAGGATATGAAGAAGAAAAAGGATGTTTCGGTTTGCGGTCTGCCAGTAAGAAACCAGGTGCGTATGGTGAAAATATTACCGCACAAATTGGTCATGAAGGTATGGTGTAAACAGCAAAAGCTTGATAAATAGAAAAAACACCGTTCGGTCCATTTTGAACCGAACGGTGTTTTTTATGCTACAGTATCATAATACCTGCTTCTTCACATTTTTCAAGCATATCCTGAGGCCAGACGGATACCTGAACCTCGCCGACATGAGCTTTTTCAAGCAGGAGCAGGCAGAGTCTGGATTGACCGATACCGCCGCCGATAGTCAAAGGGAGCTCGCCGGAGGCGATCATTCTGTGATAATCGAATTTAAGACGGTCGAGAGCGTCACAGGCGGCAAGCTGTTTTTTCAGCGATTCGCTGTCAACTCTGATACCCATCGAGGATATCTCAAGGGCGTTGTCAAGTGTGCTGTTCCAGAAAAGAAGGTCGCCGTTGAGAAGCCAATCGTCATAATCGGGGGCGCGGCCGTCGTGCTTTTTGCCGCTTTTAAGCGGCCAGCCTATCTGCATGACAAATACCGTGCCGTGAATACGGCATATTTCGCGCTCGCGTTCCTTTGAGGTCATATCGGGATACATATCCTCAAGCTCCTGCGATGTTATGAAAAATACCTGCTCGCTTATATGCTCTTTGAGCTGCGGATAACGGCGGTTGACCTTTCTTTTGGTGTAGGCGATGGCTTTTACTATTGCTTCTACGGTCGATTTGAGATATTCAAGGGTTCGCTCTTCGGCGGTAATTATCTTCTCCCAATCCCACTGATCGACAAATATCGAATGGGTATTGTCGACGTCATCATCGCGGCGAATGGCGTTCATATCGGTATATATACCCTCGTCAGGAAGGTAGTCGTATTTATATAATGCGGTTCTTTTCCATTTTGCGAGTGACTGTACAACCTCGGCTTCGCAGTCAAATTCCTTCATGGAAAATTCGACCTTGCGCTCGGTTCCGTTAAGGTCGTCGTTTATTCCGCTGGCTTTTGTGACGATAATAGGTGCTGTAACTCTGTCAAGAGTGAGTGCGAAAGAAAGTGCCTGCTGAAAAACGTCCTTTATGTACTTTACAGCATGCTGTGTTTCCCTTAAACAAAGGGCGGAGCTATAGCCCTCCGGAATGATAAGTGAACGTGACATGAAATCAGTGACCTCCCGAAAAACAAAATATGCGCGGTTTCTCATCCTAAATTAGGACGGGAAGCCGCGCACCCGTGGTACCACCTAAATTACCGTAAAATACGGTCACTCATTACGGCGTTTAACGCACGCCAACGGCGCCCCTAATAGCAAAAAGCGTTCAGTTTGCTGCTCCGAAGTGTTATTCATAAGGGCTCTGATACATGGTTTGCACTGTCCCACGCTCACTGAAAACGAATTCCCATACTACTTCTCTTCATCATAGCATTTTTTGTTTTTAATATTATATCATCTCGGAAACAAAAGTCAATACAGAATATGCCGCCGTTGGCGGGTTTATGTATGGTTAAAAGGAGTAATTGTTGTAATTTTGAAAAGTTATATTACAAATAGTAATTAAAATATCGGCCAATATGACTATATAAAACATCCCGACTCGGATTGAATCGGGATGTCAGGTTATAAGAGCTTATCTTTTTTTGAATTTTATTTCATGCTCTGCTGCGAATTTTGCGCCGAGAGAATCCTTGGAGGCACAAATCGATAATTTTTTAGAACAGCTGTCAAATGCATTTTTCGAAAGATTTTTAAGGCTGTCCGGCAGAGATATAACCCCAAGAGATATACACCTGTTGAAAGCAAAGTCACCGACCGATGTTACTCGGTGAGGCAATGTGATGGTATTCATGGAAGTACAGCCTTCAAAGGAATGATCGCCGATCTCCGTCAAAGCGGAGGGAAGGGTTATAGTCGGAAGGCTTGTACAGTTGCGGAAAGCGCCCGAACATATTTTCTCGATCGACGGTGGGAGTATTACGCGCGAAAGCGAACCGCAGTCTTTGAAAGCTTCATGGCTGATTTCGGTGACCGACGGAGGTATAGCAACCTCTTCAAGTATCTGACAGTTTTCAAATACGTGGTCTCCGAGCTTTGTAACACCATAGCCGAACATTTTGGCAGGCACTTCCACTTTTGAGGATTTGCCTTTATATCGGGTAATGGTTGCACCGTTGGAATTGCGCTCAAAATCGAAATCCGGATGAACGGGCAGCTCACGTTTATAACCCGAGGAAGATGATTTTTTTGTGGTATCCGCAGGCTGTGCAGCAGCCGATGCTTTTGTGGCCGTGGAAGCTTGCTTTGAGGGGGCGTCAAGAACCGGCTGGAAAAGCTCCTGCTTAGAGGGGGAAGAAACCGAAGGTTCTTCATAATCGGGAGCTTCTTCATAATAGCTGCGATAATTTCTGTCGTACACAGGAAAATCGGGATGACATCCCTTTTCGCAGAAATGCTGGAACAAAGCTTCCTCAAGATCCTTGTCGGTACCGCCGGCGCGATGAAGGAAAAGGCGACCGGCAAAATGAGAGCTTATTTCAGGCGGAAGTATAACGCCATCTTCGATTATAACCGGATAAATATCGCGCGGACGTGTTTTGAGTGCATAATCAAGCTCATAATACATGACACGTTTGGATGTCAGCGCATTATGAGATAAAAACAGTACAAAGGTACTGCAGTTATCGATAGCGGCAACGGTGTTGCGGAATACGTTAGGGTCGCTTTTGGGGTCATCACCGCGCCAGAGATTGACCGAACGCATTGTAAGATCCTTTAAAAGCGGAAGCAGCCTGTCGTAATCGCGGTTTGCAAAGCAAAGCACCGCATATCCAACCGCACCGGACGATTTTTTGCTCTTTTTATTATTGATCGGTTCGCCGTATCGGTCAAACGAAAGACCGTCAGATGATCTTACGGCCATGTCCTATCACCTCGAATGAAAATACATAACTAATAGAATCATAGCATACCGTTTGTTAAAAAGCAATCAAAATAATTAAATATTTCCAATTATTGTAATTATTTTGCTGTGTTAAAAATTATGAATTGCCGCCATATTTGCTTTTGTATTGTGCAAGACGAACGGCGTCGTCCTTTTCCAGCTCGTTTGTTCCGGACAGGTATTCAAGATGATGGCGGAATTCGTGAAGGATAACTTCGCGCAGGCGTGCTTTTGCCTCACTCCCCACGAGATGTGGATAGGTTGCAATAAAAGAACCGTAATAAAGCATTATGCTTTTCCCAAGATTGGAAGTACAGTATTCACCCAGAACGTAAAGGGGAGCTTCGGGACGGCTCTGGGCGTGCAGCTTTGCGGTTTCCGATATTATCACGCCTCCGTTGAGCTTTCTGAAAAATTCGATCGGAAGCTCGTCTACAATATTGTCGGCCATCCCGCCGAAAGCCGTAATAGTTATCATTTTGTCTGCACCAGATATTCGGTTTCAAAATTAGGTATGGAAAGGGTGAATTCATCCGCTGCGGTTCGGATTGTACCGACACCGATATCGCGAAGTGTGTCAACCATCTGTGCAGGAACTCCGGATGCAAATGTTTGCGCACCGACCTGTCCTGCGGCTTCAACGGCATTCTTTATAACGGATATATCATCTTCAGTCAGAAAATCATTTTCGAACAGACCGCGCGAAAAGCTTACATTATCGGGCTTAAGCTCGGTTATTGTCTGGGAAAGTCCCATTCCGGAGCCGAATTTTTCAATGGAAATAACAAAACCGTTTTTGCGCAGAGTATCGAAAACTTTGGGAATAGCACTCATACTGTCTTCGATCAGGCGTTCGGAGAATTCAAGCTCGATCATACCGTCAGCAACGGAGTATTTCTTTTTCAGCTCTATGCATTGCTTGATGCTTCGTTCGGAGGAAACAAGTGCGCGCGGCATGTTCAGTGAGATGCGGACGGGCGTCATGCCGGAAGATTCCCATTTGTTCAGAAGTACGCATATCTGTTCAAGCAGATAGAGATCAAGGTCGAGAATAAATCCGCTTTTTACAAAAAGAGGAACAAATCGCCATGCACCGACAGCACCAAGCTGAGGATGGTTCCATTTTGTAAGAAACTTTGCGCTGATAAGCTTACCTTCGTTATCAAGAACAGGCTGCAAAGCGGCGGCAAACTGCTTTTGAGCAAGAGCTTCGGCAGCATCACGCATCAGTATTTCGTCCTCCTGAGCAGCGACACGAAGCTGGTCGGTATAGCGGACAACGCTGGCGTGGGTTCTTTTGGAGGCCTCCGATTCGGCTATTTTGGCGCAGGCGACCATTTCTTCGGCACTCATATCGACAAGACGTCCGTCGGTCACGAAAAGCCCCATGTGCATAAATACCTTTGGATTCTGTTCAAGAACACTTCCGATACCACCGAGCTTTTCATGGATTGAAGCAATCCACTCATTAAGCTCGGATTGCTCCTGATATGGGAACATAAAGACGAATTTTGAGCGGTCGCGCGCTACAAGAGCATTTATGCTTTCGTCGGAGGCTATGACTTCAGCCGCCTGTTTAAGTATCTTATCACCCGAAACCATGCCGTAGCTTTCATTGATCGAGCGGATGTTGCCGACCGAAGCGCGGCAGAAGGCATAGCTCATACCGGGGTTGTGAAGGATAAAATCGGCTGCTTCCTTATAGAATTCGGGCAGACTAAGAACGCCCGTCAGTTCGTCGTGAGTTTTATGCGGTGTCTGAACCGCAGCCTGTTTATTTTTCTTCTTGAAAAGACCCATTGTTGTACCATTCCTTTTATATGATTTTTTAAGTGTGTGCATAAATAAAATGCCCTGCGGTCCGTTGGAGGCGACAGGGCATTTTTTGTCTTATCAATCAAGCCGCCCAAACTGCGAGCCTGTGATAGTGGACATGTAATAACGGTAATCACCGTTAGCATCCTCATCATTTGCGTTACGGACAAATATAAAATCGCCGGCGATGCAGATGTTTGTTATCTTCTGACCGAGAACCACGGTGTTTGCTCCGCCGGTCGGGGTCATTTTATAGATGTTGTCGCCTCTGGATTTGTTGGAATAATAAATATTGCCTTCGTATGAGTTCAGGTAATAGCAGTTTTCATAGCTGACAACGGAATTGGCCTTGAGGTCGACAAGAGCCTTATCGGATAGCCTTCGGCCGAATGCCTTTCCGCAGGCAATGCCTATGCCGTCGTATCCGGAATATGTAGCAACGGCTGTAACGCCTCCGCCGGCAAGGGACGCCTCGCGGATAACATCATCACCCGAACGGTAGAAAAGGCTGTCGCCGACGATGGCAAACTGCTCGACATGGACGCCGCCTGTGATGCTGACATCATTTCCGTTTCTCATATCGCGGCGATGTATATTTTTATCGCTCGCCCTGTAGAACATGAAATCTTTATAGAAAGAAAGGAAATATGCACAGCCGTCGGTTTCGTATCTTGCGGTTGTACTGCTTCCGTCAAGAGGAAGCGATGCGCATTTATGCTTGTTTGCGTCCGGGGTATTAATAGTGAAATAAAGACGGTCGCCGTACACGTTGAGATAAAACGCATCGTACGATGCAAACCAGCGGTCGTTGGTACCGTCGGAATTCATTACTCTTATTCCGCTGTTTGAGTGGTAATATATCTGACCGCAATGCTCAACTGCAAGACCGCTGTTGAGAAGGTTTGAAGGGGAGTTTCCGCCGCCGGAATAAAGCTCAGCCGCGGTTTTGCCCGTCGTCGGAGCGGGTTCGGTGGTCACGTCGGACGATGCGGGTTCGTCATAACCGCCCGTGTATGAAACGGAACCGTCGCTGTAGGGATAGGCAGGCTCGGCAGACGAAGGTACGGCAGGATTGCTCGCTTTGCCGAGAAGAAGCACAACTACCAGTATAACGGCAGCGACAACGACCAGCGCAGCCGCGCTGATTATGATAATATCAGAGGTTTTAAGCTTCTTTTTCTCTGCTGAAGCAGGGGGCGGTTGTGGTACGTCATGTGCATTATTAACGGGATTATTGCCCGGAATAAACGGAGCAGCGTTGTTTGGCGGGAATTGCCCGTATGAGCTTGAAGCGTTATATATTATCGGCACGGCATTCCCGGGAACCGGCTGCTGGGGAGCCGATGGTTGGGGAGCCGGCGGAACATTCTCGGGGTGTTCAGCGGCCGGGGCAATGGGGCTGAATAAAACCGAAGTATCACCGGCAGAGGATGAAGCCAGCGCTTGGGTTTGTGTAAGCTGATCAAGAGGGCATCCGCATCCGGAACAGAACTTTCCGGGATTATCATCTTTATATCCGCAGTTTGGACAGAACAATATTATCACCCGTTTCTAATATCGGACAGAATCCGAGAAATCATATACTATATTTTAGCATCGGTTTTTTGATTTGTAAACAAAGAGAAATTTTGATGTTTAAAAAATGTTTGCTTTTATTTATCCTCCCAGAGGTGGTCGCTGGAACCGTTATGCTGTTTGAAGACTTTTTTTATGCGGTGATAGGTGTCGTTTGTACGCCACGAACCGTTTGTTGAGCCCCATGTTGATGTAAGATCGAATTCGCAATCAGGCAGAGCGGCACGCAGTTCTTTTTTTGTTTCATAGGACATTCCGCTGCCGCACATCCATATCTTTTCGAGCTTGGCTTTATCGTAAAGCACGGAAGGATCGGTTATTCTGTAATTCCAGCAGAAATTGACCTGCTCCAGCTTGGGCATATTTTTAAGTACAGAGATATCGCTTATGCGATTGATAAACATTTCGACATAGAAAAGATCGGTCATTCCGGCGATCGGGGATATATCGCTTATCTTGTTGTCGGCGAGAATGAGTACCTTCATCTTGGTAAGCCCGGAAAGGCAAGATATATCGGTTATTGCGTTGTGACCGAGATCGAGCATCTCAAGATCGGTGCAGTATTTTAGAACCTCTATATCCTTGCTTGTGAGCATACCTGTTGGAGGATCGTATTGGAGTGTGGAGAAAATAGTGGCATCGGTGCGCAGAGACCAGCGTCCGAAATATACGCGCCAGACAAATTTCACCTTTGGATATGCGGCGCAAAGCTTTTCCATCTGTTCGTTTGAAAGACCGCAGTCGCACATCGTAAGACGCTCAAGACCGGGAATGTATTTTACGCTGTCAAAAAATTCATCAAAGTCGGTTATTCTGGTGTTGGAAATATCAAGCTGACGCTCGGTGCTTGCAACCTTTGTTCCGAGGAAATCTTTATACCACAGTATTTCGCATTTGCCCTCCTTAAGAGCATAGATATCATACAGCTGTTCGTAAAGTGTGCAGCCCGACGCGTCAACCGAGCGAAGATTTGGAAGATATCTGAGCGCGGAAATATCCTCGGCATCGGCATTGGAAAGAACAATTACGTCGGTATCTGACGGATATACGTTGGAGCATACCTCCACATTCCAGCGAAAATCACATTCCGGCCGCTGGGTGTAAAGCTCCATGATTCGGTCATATTGGGTACAGCCGGTAAGGTCACACGAGGTAAGCGATTTAAGATATTCCAGCTTATCAAGATCCTCGGCTGTGGCATTGGGAATGGATACCGACGAAGTATGAGAATCGATATTGCCGCAGGAAAATGGTACGCTCCAGATTATCTCACATTCGGGAAGTGCCTGCTTTAGTGATTCATATTCATCAAGTGATATAGGGTTATTGCGCAGGTCGAGCGCGGAAAGCTTTTTCAGCTTCAGGATCGGTTTGATATCGGTTATATTGCTTGAGCTGAGATCAGCCTTTGTGGTGTCGATGCTGAGCATACGCTGGCCGACACAAATATAATTAGCATCCAAATAAAAATAGGATACAACTGCGATAAGCACAGCTGAAAGAAAAAGAAACAGCCATCCTTTTGTTCCGGAGGATGATTTTTCGGGCTGCGGAGAGTATGTAGTCCTTCTTCGCCCCATCATATTATTCTGCATATTCTTCATCTCCACAAAATAAAAAAATAAAGAGTAATTTAATATCAGGTTAACACCTGTTGAATATACTCGTAAAATAAATTATAATATAAATCAACCAAAATATAAAGGCAAAGCTTAAATATGTGATACTTTTGTTCTTTAGCGCATATATTAAGCATGAAAAGGAGTATATCATGGCTTACGACCCATATAAAATACTTGGGGTTTCGCCGGACATATCGGAGGATGGACTGACCAGAGCTTACAGATCGCTTGCAAGAAGATACCACCCCGACCTCAACCCCGGCGATGCAAATGCAGCAAACCGAATGAGCGAGATCAATGCAGCATACGAATACATCAAAAGCGGTGCAGCCAACGAATCGGATACCACGCCTGACGGCGATATGTCGGACAAGGCACGAATGAGTGCGGTAAAAACATTTATCAGAACGGGTTATTACGAGCAGGCTCTTCGATTGCTGGCCGAAGCGCCGTATAAGACGGCGGAATGGTATTGCTACAGCGCAATATCGCTTTCGGCAATAGGTGATTGGCCGCTTGCACAGGAGCATGCACTGACTGCAGTTGATATGGATCCGGACAACCCCGAATATGAGGATGTGCTTGCACAGATAGAATCAACAGCCGGAAAGCATTTGAAGAAGAAATCAAGACAAACCATGTCAAATGCAGGCGTTACAATGGCATTCTTGCTTGTCATTATCGGCTTTATCCTTATTGGTTTTTTGTCAAAGCATTTATCCGGATGCAGTATGCAGTCGCTGAGCTCCTGCTTTAATGGCATGTTTAATTAGTATATTATTTTCGGAGATGAATCTTTATGAATTTCAGTCAGCATAGGCAAAGCGCGCAGGAAAAGATAAGTGCATTCATGTATGGACGATACGGTGTGGATAAATTTGCTTATTTTTTGCTCGGAATAAGTATCGCCGTGTCTTTTGTCAATTTGTTCGTGCGCAACTTCTGGACAAGCACAGGGCTTTCTCTTTTGTCGCTCGGAATTATTGCGATTGCTTTTGCAAGAATGTTTTCGCGAAATTATGAAGCAAGAGCAAATGAAAACCGGACATATCTCAAAATGACGGCCGGCATTCGGGGATGGTTCGGATTTCAGGCAAAAAAGTTCCGCGAAAGAAAGACCCACAAATATATCAAATGCTCGAGTTGTAAAAAGCGCTTGCGTGTAAAGCGATTAAAGGGTAAAAGAACGGTTAATTGTCCCCTGTGCGGTGAAAGCTTTGAAATAAAGATTTAGCAAGTGAATCATATGTCAAAAAAACAGGCGTCGGTAAATATTTTTTACCGACGCCTGAAAATTTATCATTATGCTTTTACACCGAGCTTTGTTTCGAGCTCGCGCAGCAGACCGGTCATCTGTGCGGCGCTCAATTGGGTGTTGGGGGAGAGCAGATGCATTTTAAAGCCTGCCGGTATATCTGCAGAGGTGGATTCGCCATAGAGCGACATTGAGCCGGAGGCTTTGTCAAAGGTGAGGACGGCACAGCTGTCAAGACGAAGCCGGAACACGCCGCCGATGTAGCGAAGAGAGTATGCCGTTGTTTTGGGAGCTGCGGCGTAGTTGCCACCGACAGGAGCCGATCCGAGATATTGAAGCGAACCGCTTGACGGCATTTCAAGAGAGACAATATTCCATTGGTTTTTGCCGTCGGCCGCTTTGGAAAGATATGCCCATACACCTTTTGTGCTTTCCATATCGCTTTTTGGTGAGATCAGAGATTCGCGCACCCTTTTGCAGATGCATTGTCCGCCGGAGGAATCGGTAAGTGTGAGGGTATCGCCGTCAACATCAAAGCCGTAGGTTTCGTTTACATTGCCGGCCGAGTCCTTGACGGTGATGGTGCCGTTTCCGTTATCGCTGTAGGAGCGAAGATACTGCGGTGTCCACATGACGTTCCATGAGCTGTCGAATGAAAGCAGCAGCGCGCCGTCCCATACGCCGTGCAGCTCGTTTACTGTACTTTGCGGTTTGGTGGTAGTTGTAGTGGTCTGCGATGTTTCGGAGGCTGCAGACTGAGTGCTTTGCGTGGTGTTTTCGCCCGAACCGACAAAGGTTACGCTGCAGCCGACAAGTGCTGCACACATCAGGACGGCAATCAGCGCTGTGAACACAGCCATATATATGCCGAATTTGTAGTTTTTATGTAATATTGGGAACGGCTTCATTCAATGCCACTTCCTTTCATTATGTATATTGATACGATATCATAAACGGAGGTTGGTGTCAATATTCTCGTCGTCTGTTGTTATTTAATGTAAATTAATAATAGACATTAAATTGAATAAAATTACAAAAAATTCAAATAATTTGCACTAATTTTTATTGTAATCGGTTTTGATGTGTGTTAGTATATTAGCAATGTGTCGCTTTGTGACAGTAAAATGCGGTAATGTGCATTTTATCTGTTTGAGCAATAAAGAAAGGATTGGTCAAATAAAATGTCTGACAATTATGTTATCCCCGAAGAACAGCTTGATAATACTTACGAGCAGGAAGAGGAAGAAGATCTTCCCATGCTCTTTTTGTTCGATGATGATGAAGAAACAGAACCCCAGCAGCCGGAGGAAACCGCGCAGGAGGAGGTTACTGTTGAAGAGCTTACCGATATGATCGAGGAAGAGGAAGCTGAAGAGGAGCTTGCTTTGGAAGAGACCGAGCAGGCTGAAGAATATGAAGAAGCCGAAGCTGCGATGGAGTCGGTTGAAGAAGATACTGTTTGCGAGTGCGCCGAGCAGGATGCTGAGGAAGTCTTTGAAGATGAGTTCGAAGATGAAACAGCAGAAACGGATTGCGTTGAAGAAGCTGAAGAATCCTGCGAGACAGAGACCGAAGAATTTGAAGACGATTTTGAAGAAGAGGTCTGCGAAGAAATCCCCGCGCAAGCAGCGGTTGCCGCAGCAGGTGCAGGATTTGTACAGGACGAAAGTGATCCGATATTTAAGTTTATTATCGAAAACGGTGAGGCAACTGTTGAAAAGTACCTCAAGCGTGAAGCTCACGTTGTTGTTCCCGATATGTATCAGGGCTGCCCGATAACAACTATCGGCCACCGTGCTTTCTCCGGCAATACATGGATAGAGAAGGTTACTCTCCCGAACACTTTAAGATTGATCGAGGGTGACGATTACGGCGGAGCTTTCCGTGATTGTGCAACCATGGAAGAGATAAACCTCCCCGAAGGTCTTGTTGAGATCGGACAGGGTGCATTCTATGGCTGTGAGGCTCTCGGCAAGATCGAGTTCCCGTCAACCCTTGAAGTTATCGGAAGAACATCTTTCTGCGGATGCACAACTTTATATGAAGTAGTTATCCCCGATACAGTTCAGAAGGTTCGCAAGGGTGCATTCTCCGATTGTACTTCTCTTGAGTCTGTAGTTATTGGTGAAGGTGTAGTTTACGTCAGCAGAAAGACCTTCGGCGGATGTATGTCGCTTGAGAAGGTAGAGATCAAGGGCGACAAGACCATGATCGACAGCTACGCATTCTCCGATTGCCAGTCGCTTAAAGAGATCGTTATTCCGGAGGGCGTTGAAGAGATCAGACGTTTTGCATTCTCCGGCTGTTCCTCTCTTGAGAGCATCAACATTCCCGAATCGGTAACCCTTATCGGTGAGAGTGCTTTTGCCGGCTGTAAGTCGCTTAAGGAGATCGTCATTCCCGATACTGTCAAGGAGCTTGGTGTCAAGGCGTTCAATATGTGTTCCGCACTTGAAAGCGTTGTAATCAGCGATTCTGTTGAGGAGATTTGCCAGAGCACATTCGATGGCTGCCGTTCGCTCAAAGAGGTTAAGTTCGGCAAGTCCATAAAGAAGATAGGCGAAAATGCTTTCCGTGATTGCCCGCAGCTTACTGCGATCAGCCTTCCGGAGGGACTTGAGGTATTGGGCTACAGAGCATTCGGCGGCTGCCGCATGCTTGAAAGTGCAGAGCTTCCCGCAAGCCTTTATGACATGAACCCGACAGCATTCTTCGATTGCGGAAGGGTCGTTGTGACCGCTCCGAAGGGTGCACCCTGCCTTAAGGTATGCAAGAAGTATAAGATTGCTATAAACAAAAACAAGAAATAAAATTCAGAAATCGGCTAAGAGAGCGGTGCATAGCATCGCTCTCTTTTGGTATAGTATAAAACAAGGCTTGCAGTTTTACATAAAACAGGGTATAATTGTAAAAAATGTAAAATAAGGAGAAATTACCCGAATGTCACCTGCAGCGCGGGAATTTACAGAAAAGAGCGATTTGCTCGATAATAAAGGGAAGCTTATTGAAAGCGGATGGTCGCGTTCGATGCTTCTTGATTACAGGAGAAACGATGTTCCTTTTTTTCGCCGATATGCAAAGCTGAGAGAAAGCGAACGTTTTATAATATCATCAGACGATCACCAGTTGATCCTTTCGATATCAGACAACGGTTATTACGGTATGATTTCCGCAACCGTTGCAAGTCTTTCGGAGGAAAGCGAAAAAACCACCGACGTTATTGTGCCTGCTTCTTTTGGCAAATTCGAGCTTCCGCAATCGAGCGAAGAGGGGGAAGTGATATACCGTTCAAAAAGGATGTCGCTTGATTTTACCCGTTCGCCCGGTGAACGGCACATAAGATGCCAGTTCAATTACTTTGACGATGTTCGTCCGCTGTATGTCAATCTGACCGTTTCGCAGAGCGGTTCCGGCTGCCTTTGCACAGCGCAGCCATATAAAGAAGATCCAAACGGTTTCATATACTGCTGCCGGACGCTGGGAATGAGAGCCTCCGGAAAGGTGGTTTATGGCGGAGAATCCATGGATTTTCAGCCTGAGAATACCTTTGTGTGCCATGAATGGGTTCGTGCAGTGATGCCGAGAGAGGCTCGCCGTATCTGGTGCGAAGGCTTCGGAACATCAAATGGTGAGGATATCGGATTCAGCTTCGGCGATGGTACGGCTGATACTTCATTTGCCGGCGAAAACGTGATATTTTTTGGCGGTGAAGCTCACAAGCTTGGAAAGCTGAAAATTGAAAAAGACGATTCTGACTGCATGAAACCGTGGATTATAAGGTCGGGCGACAGAGATGTTTATCTTGAATTCAGACCCGTTTGCGGTGACAGCAATACAAGAAACTTTATCGGACTTGTCAAAGGGGAAAAGGATTATGCCTTCGGACGCTATTACGGTTCGGTGAAGGTGGGGCGCAAGCAGATAGAGATCGATGGTATTGTTGGATTTGTTGAGGATTATTATATAAAAGGATAGGAGTTATTTTATGATATGTCCCGAATGCGGCTTTGATTGCCCGGAGGATGCGGTATCCTGTCCCGAATGCGGTGCTTCATGGCAAT
>JAGBFS010000223.1 GCA_017936365.1 Clostridia bacterium | reverse complement strand
CCGGGCAAAAAAGCCCTGTACAAAAACTTACCCGTTATTATGCGGAAGCTTCGGTGAGCACAGGTGTTCTTGATTCACCCTCGCCGATACCGGTTATCTTGAAATGCTTCCACATCGGGCCGTGATCAAGACCGATCTGGCCGAAGATCTGATATTCCTCTGCCGCACCGGTTTTGGAAAGAAGCTCGCGGAAGAAATTACCCTTGCCGGGAACCTCCTGCTCGACCGGTCTGACGCAGGAAACATCAACGCCAAGAAGTGTTCCGGCCGGAACATAACGGCTGATAACGACGGAAACAAGGCCGAAATCGGTTTCGATCTGCATGATGTTTGCGCCGCCCTTGTTTGCGGAAAGATTGTAGCCAAGCTGATCGGCATAGGCCGCTGTGATGGCCTGCTTGATATCGGCACCGCAAAGGATGACCATATCGGTAAAGGTTGCGCCGGCGTTGAAGGCGCTCTTGAAAGCGTCGTTGAGCATAGCTCTTGTAAGCGGAGCGTTTGCCGCATCCACAGATGTAGTGCAGGCTTCGAGCATACCGCGTGTTTTATTTGCTACGTTGGCACCGCTGCTGAGCTGGTATGTACCGTTGATAAAGGTATATTCGATATCGCGTGCTATCTTTTCGAGCGCGCGGGTGGTCTGGAATTCCAGCTCATCGGGAACAGCATCGCGATTATACGAAGAGGAAACGCCGGAAAGTCTTCCGCAGTTTGCCATTCTTGCATAGCTTACACTGACCTTTTCCTGAAAAATCTGGGTTACGTTCTTTACCTGGGAACGCACATAGCCGACAGCATCGGGTGCGGTAAGCGAATCACTTTCCGCAATAGCCGGCTGAGATGCCGTTTCATGTGTGTATTCCGCACCGGTGGGGAACTCGAAATTGTCGGTGAGAACGGCGTTTGCCGCAATCATGTTAAGAAACGGTGTTTCCGCCGGTGTGGAGGTGTAAAGCTGTCCTGCATAGTTGGGAAGGTTCCATACTGTACCTGTTCCTGTAATATTAGCCATAAATAATCTTATCCTTTCTTTTTATCTTAATTTGATTCCCTTTGACGCGGCGTGCGATATTATCGCCACCGCCGCCGCGTTGTTTCCCGCCGCTCTTGCGGCGTCAAGCTGCTGCTGCATCACGGCGTGCGAATCGCTTCTTGCAAAATTCCCCTTGGAGCCTGCGGTATATCGGGCGTTTTCCCCGAAGCCCGGCAAACGGTTTACGACCGCTTCCACGGCAGTCCTTACCGTTTCCTCGTCCGTATCGTCCCCTATGTCCTTTAAGGCAAGCGTCATAACATCGTCAAAATGCTCCTCGGGTATCCCCATGCGCACCATGCCAAGCTTTGCCTGTGCCATGGCCGATGCTCTTTTCGCCTGTTTTTCCGCCTGCTGAAGCTTTTCGCGAAGCGTCAAAAGCTCCTGTGCCGATGGCTGTGCAGCCTTTCGTTTCCTTCGGAATTCCTCCATGGCCTCCTCTGCCTCTTCACCCTCAACGCCGTGCTGAGCAAAATAATCACGCAGTACGGCATTTTCGGCTCTCGCGGTGCGTTTTTCCACGATGCGTGTCAGTTCCTCACCGTCGATGTCGGCAAGCGCACCGCAGCAAAATGCTATCGGTGCAAAAAGTGCCTTTTTAAAGATTCCCAAAGTGCTTTTCATTGTTCTGTTCCTCCCCTTCACAATCAAGGTAATTTTCCGCATCAGTTTGCGTTTATCCATTTTTCGCGGTAGCTTTCCGGCGTCCGGACCCCGGCAGCCACCTCGCGAAGATCGAGCTCGCGCTCCTGCTCTTCGTCTTCAAAAATCGGATACAGATGTTCCACCGCAACGACAAAATCGTCGTCGTAGTGTTCTTCCCCATAAACGGAAAGCATTTTAAGTATCGAACGGCACATCCATTTGAGCGCCGGTTCCCATACCGTCCATCTTTCCTCGCTTCGCTCGATAAGCTCCCAGTAAAGCGCCTTCATGCTCTTTCCGGACTGTGCCAGCCCCTGCAGCTGTTCAAGGGAAAGATTAGGCACACCGAGCAATTCGTGCATATCCTGTTTGAGCCGGTTCATGGTATGTTCAAAGCGCGCGTCATACCCGAACTTCGATTCAAGCATGGAAAGACTTGCCTGCTGACCGTCGTCACCGCGTGCAGGGTCGGTGACAAGATCCACCAGCGACCCCGGCGCGATAACCATATTTTCAAGCGAGCTGCCGTCGGCATCGACCGCCACCCGCTGGGGGAACATATTAAACCGCAGAGCGTCAAGATCATCAGACTTAAGCCTGTTGTAGGCATTCTGATCACCCATAAGCTCTTCGACATCGCTTTCACCGGTCAGATCACCGGTCAGACCGTCGTTGATAATTACGCGGCACGGTATAAAATCAAGCCCGGTGTTGATGCACTCTCCGCCCTCGATACACTCGCCTTTTCCGTTGTATATTCCCTCTGTAAGGAAACAGCGGTTGTGGCTCATCTCATATTTCTGTTTCCATATCCTTGTTTCATTAGCGCTTTTAGCATCGTTCATACGGTAAAAGAAAATGATTTTGCGAAGGCGGTCAACGTCATCATCAAACGGCTCGAAAACAAACTCTAATGACGGCCGAAACTGCACGCCTATCGGCTCTCCGATACCTCCGGTAAGCTTTAATGCCACACGCTTTCCGATAAGGCAATCGCGCATACCCTTAATAAGCCGTTCGGAAAAGGAGTTATCCTCCAGCACCCTGTCAAGTGCCTGCGTAAATTTGGGAAGAATATTTCCTTCCCTGTCACGCAGCTTCATTTCGGGCGTTCTTCCAAACATGAATCTTGCCTCGCGCTTGATAAGCTTTTTGCACAGATTCGTTTTTACCTTTGACGGTGTGTAATCGAGCTCCCTCGACGTTTCCCAATCCTGACCGCGCCCATCGTAAAAATCGTACAGCGCGATTATCTGTCCCAGATCCTCCAAAACCTTACTTCCGTAAAGTCCCTCCATTTCAGTCGAAACTATATCCGAAAGTGACATCCTGATCTCCCATCCTTTCTCTAACAACAATTTTTTCTGCCCGAATATCTCTCGCTTCTTATGCCGGAGGTTTTCCTGTCGGTCATAAGCGCATAACGAAGCATATCCATGGCATGGTCGTTTTGCTTTAAGGGTTTGTCGTCCCCCCTTTGGCACGCCGTTTCATCCCATACATAAGACGCAAACTCCCGAATGGTATTTTCGCATGAGGCCGCGACCTTGAGCCTTCCGCCCGTCAAAGCCTCCGCCACACAGCGTATACCTTCGGCAACGTCATTTTTTGCCTTTATCACCTTCCATCCGCGTGACCGAAGTTCAGCGATAAACGATGCCGCCGACGGGTCAACGATAACGTATTTGGCTCCGGTTCCCTCGGCAAAGCGGCAAAGCTCATCGGCATATTGCCCGTCGGTGAACTGTCCCTTTTTTCTGCCGTCATGATAGAACTCCTTTTCAAGGCAATAACATTCTCCGTCCTCCCTGCACCGTACCGATATGAGTCCCAGCGCAAACGGATTCTGCGTCCCGTAATCGCACGAAAGAAAACACCGCTCGGCGCCGCCGGAGTAGGTTCCGATATTCACATCGCCATCAAACATCGGATACACAAGTCCTTCCGCCGCACACCATTCGCCCAATATGTATCTTCGGTAAAAAACACCGCGGTACATATTCATATACCGGTTTATGATCTCCTGCGAAAGGCTCGTGTTATCGGTCATTTCAAAGTGAACGTAGAGCAGTCCTCTTTCCTGCCGCCGGTCTATCCAGCCCTGCTTGAACCAATGATACGGCCCCGACGGGTTGCAGTTGAACCAAAGCTTTGAGCCGTCAACCGAGCATCTTGCCGTTGCCTGACTTACAAACGATTCCGGCATAAGCGCCGCTTCGTCAAAATACACTCCGGCAAGCGTCATGCCCTGAATAAGATCCTGCGAGCTTTCGTCCTTGCCGCCGAAGAGGTAAAACCGATTGCTCACATCGCCCCTCGAAACTGTCATCAGATGCCGTGACCGCTCCTCCTGAAGCTGGAAGCCTCTGCCGATGAGCATGGGGCGAAGAATGGTAAGAATATTTCGCTCGACCGAACCGATGGTCTTGCCGCATATCGCGAAATTCTCCGAACCGAAGCTGTTCATCGCCCACAGCACAAAACCCAGCGACATCGCTACCGTTTTTCCCGATCTCACCGCACCGTCGGCTATAATGCCTTCACAATGTGCATACGGGCTGCCCTCGCACCACCATCCCAGCACCGTTCTCTGCTTGTCCGAAAACCTGCTGAATCTGAACCCCTTTGCCTCTTTCGGCTGCTCTCTTGCCTTTCTTATCTTCGCAATATGACGGTCAAACGCTGTCAATGCCGCACTCCTCCTGTGACGCTATCTCCAGCCCCAGCGCACGGATAAATCCGTCGTCCGATACCCTCGGCGCTGTGTCGGAGGCATTCTCGATCTTAAGAAGCTCCAGCTCAAGCTTTCGGTCGGCGCATTTCGCATCGTGCAGCTCCTTGAATTGCGGAATCTGCAGAGCAAGCCGCTGAAGCTCAAATATATCACCAAGCGCTTTGACCAGCCGACCTATCCTTGCTTCATTGATATAGGGCAGCCTTTCGTTTGCAAAAATCACCTCGCCGTTTTGCTTCTGACATTCCACATAGCCGAAAAGCTCATCGGGATCTTCCAGCGCGTCCGATATCACCTCAAGAAGCCTGTCGCATATTTTGAGCTGATTTGAAAGCCTCCTGCGATGCTGCTCCTGCGGATCGTCACACTGCGCCCGCTGCTTTTTCCATCCCTCGCGCGCGGCTCGCTGTCTTATGCTCCCTACCGGCACCCCGAACTGCTGCGCAAGCTGTGCATGAGTTATGCCTCCTTCCAGATATTTCTTTTTGATTTCGCTGTAAATATCCGTTTCGCTCCCTCCTTTCGTGCGTATAATATCACAAAAACAGGTTGCACTACTGTCAGATTTGTTTTTTGGCAAAAAAGTTTGCGCCTATTGAAATCATCGCTTGGCTGTGATAAAATAAACTTTGTAAATCTACATATTCAAGGAGGATTTTGTTATGGATATCAAAGCAAAAATCAACGAGCTCGTTTCCAAGATCACCGGTGATGACGGTCTTCTCGCAAAGTTCAAGAAGGACCCGAAGGGCACCGTCCAGTCGGTAGCAGGTGAGCTTCCCGATGACGCTATCGACGGCGTTATCGCCGCAATCAAGGCAAAGATCGGCGACAATTCCGCTATCGGCGGTCTTCTTGACAAGGCAAAGGGCCTTTTTGACAAGGACTAATCTTTAAAAAAAGGTGCGGACGGGAAAATAACCCATCCGCACCTTTTCTTAAATTTATGCATAAATCCGCGCCCCGAAAAATATATTGATATTTTTTCAAAATTGATATTGACTTTTCTAAAAAAGCGAGTATAATAATACTGCTTGATAAATATTGGGGTGTCGCCAAGCGGTAAGGCAACGGACTCTGACTCCGTCATCCGAAGGTTCGAATCCTTCTACCCCAGCCAAACAAAAAGCTCATCCTTTAGAGTCGTACTCTAAAGGACAGTCTTATGTAGGATACGGTGTAACCCGTGAGGGTTGCACCGTTTTCCTTTGTTTCAAGCGGATTTTAGCGGCTTTTCTCGCATTTCTTCCATTGCCGCAATCAGTTCCTTTTCTG
>JAGBFS010000222.1 GCA_017936365.1 Clostridia bacterium | reverse complement strand
TGGCGGAGGGAGTACTTGCCATACTGGAGTTTCCGCTTTATGTTGTTGACGGAATTATATTTATCAGTATGGGCAAGGAACAGCTTGCAAACATAATGCTTATCATATATGTAGTTATTATTGGCTTTATCCTCTTTTTTATCGTACCAAAAATCAATTGGTCGAGCCTGCTGACCGCATCTCCCGTAAAGCTGGTCGTGATAGGTATGCTGCTTATTTCCCTGCTTGCATATACCGAGCTTTTCAACGGAGCGTACTCGTTTGACAGCTTGGATGAATATAATGATATAAAGACGGTTTATTCACAGTATGATGAGCACTTCTTCCCGACAAAAATAATCAAGACAAGCGATGAAGATGAAGGTCATTTTTCGGTTTACCCGTTTGATGCTACATGTGCCTCCGGCAAGCTTGATATGGTGTACCGCGCTGAAGTAGCACTTATTAACCCTACCGATGAGAGCGGTAATCCGCTTGGTACGGAAATGTATTTCTACCCCTTCACCTATAAAGCTTACGAGGACACCGACCCGGTCGCGTTTTCTGACGCTACATACGATCCGCACGCCGAAAAGGTGCCCCTGACATCTGCGACCGACCCGAATCTCAAGCAGAATCAGACAACGTCCGCATCAGATGCCAAGGTGGCTGCGTGATGAGCCGGGCGATATTGGGACTGGGCGCAAATCTTGGCGACAGAAAGGAAACTCTTTTGGCGGCGGTCGATGCAATCGGGCATCTGCCAAAAACATCATTGCTTAGTCTTTCCGGATTTTATGAGACCGAACCGATAGGAGTTCCGGATGAGCAGCCCGATTATCTGAACTGTGTGGCAGAGGTTGAAACACAGCTCTCCCCCGAAGCGATGCTGGGAGCATGTCTTGGCATTGAAGCAGCTTTAGGAAGAGTGCGCCTCTATGAAAAGTCACCCCGTGTAATAGATATAGATCTAATTCTTTATGAGGGCGAGCAGCGGCAGACAGAAGAGCTTGCTCTCCCCCACCCCGCTATGCTTGAGCGTGCATTTGTATTGGTTCCGCTTGCCGAGCTTTATCCGCAAAGAGTGGTTTACGGCTACGATTTTTCACAGCCGCTTGAGGCTGTTCGCGGCCAGAGATTAAGAAAGATATAATTAAACCCCGTATTTTCCGTTATGAACTGCACCCCATATGTTAGACGATATGATATAATGTCTAACATATGGGGTGATTTAATATGCCAAAAGGAGTGCCAAACAAAAGGTGCACACCAGAATTCAAAAGACAAGTAATACCAACAAGCACTTGCTGAAAAAGGAGTACGGCAGAGCATGAACAGAAAGGGCAACTGTTTAGACAATGCTGTAATCTAAAACTTTTTCGGATTGATTAAAAGTGAGCTGCTTTACTTGCAGAAGTTTGATTCTATGGATCACTTCAAGCAAGAACTGATTGAATAGCTGGACTACTACAACAATAGACTAATCAAGGCAAAACTTAAGGGTTTGCCGCCTGCTATTCACAGAC
>JAGBFS010000221.1 GCA_017936365.1 Clostridia bacterium | reverse complement strand
CTTAAAAAGGACAAGGCGGCCGAGACGCGCGAAGGTGTTTCCAATATCGAACGCCAGCGTGATTCGATAAGCGCCCGTATAAAGGAACTGCGTCAGGGCTCAAGGGATGCGCTTGCAAAACGTGAGGGCTTTGTGCGCGAGATAGAGCGTCTGAGCGGTAAAAAGGATCAGCTTTCCGCCGAGCTTGACAATGTCACGGCAAAGCTCATGGAGGAGTACGGCATGAGCCAGCGCGAGGCGGCCGAGCATTACGAGCCGGCCGAGGATGAGCCGGCTGCAAAGCGTACCGTTGCCGAGCTTCGCTCAAAGATAAGATCGCTCGGTCATGTCAACCTCGGAGCGGAGGAAGAATATAAAGAGGTCTTTGAGAAATATACTACATATAAGACCCAGATGACCGATATTGAAAAATCGAAGGCAGAGCTGCTTAAGATGATTGATGAGCTGACGGAGAATATGAAGCAGAAATTCTCTGAAAGCTTCAAGATAATCGACAAAAACTTCAGCGAGATATTCCCCGAGCTGTTCGGCGGCGGTTCCGCGCGTCTGGAGCTTACCGATCCGGAGGATTGCCTTAATTCGGGCATCGCCATCGAGATCACAGCCCCCGGCAAAAGCCCGAAGAGCGATACCGAAAGCTTTTCCGGCGGAGAAAAGGCACTTATCGCCGTTGCAATTTACTTTGCGATAATGAAGGTCAACCCGTCGCCCTTCTGCGTCCTTGACGAGATCGATTCGGCGCTTGACGAGCATAATGTTGACAATATCGCCCATTACATCGACCGCATGAGTGATACAACGCAGTATATCGTCATCACCCACCGCCGCGGCATGATGGAGGCGGCGCGTATGCTTTACGGCGTTACAAAGAAGAACGACGGTGTTTCCCGTCTGATCGAGCTTAATATAAGCGAGGTCGAAGAAAAACTGGGCATGACATCGGATAACACATAAACATATCGCACACGAAAGGATAAAAAATATGGGATTTTTTGAAAAAATCAAGCAGGGTCTGAAAAAGACAAAGGAAGGAATTTTCGGAAAGATCGATTCCTTTTTCAAAAGTTTTACAAAGATAGATGAGGAGCTTTTTGAAGAACTGGAGGAGCTTCTTATCGCAGCCGACTGCGGCGCCCCCACAGCGGCTGAAATATGCGAGCAGCTCAGAAAACGCGTAAAGGAAACCGGCACAAAGGATCCGGCCGAGGTAAAGAATCTTCTTCAGGATGTTATATCCGAAATGATGGATGGTGGCCAGGAGCTTGTTATCAATACAACCCCGTCGGCGATCCTTGTTATCGGCGTAAACGGTGTCGGCAAGACCACCACTATCGGCAAGCTGTGCGCTTCCCTTCGCTCGCAGGGCAAAAAGGTTGTTATCGCGGCGGCGGATACCTTCCGTGCGGCGGCTATCGACCAGCTTGCAATATGGGCCGACCGTTCGGGCTGTGACATAGTCAAACATTCCGAGGGTGCCGATCCTGCGGCGGTGGTTTTTGATGCGGTAAGCGCGGCAAAGGCAAGAGGTGCCGATGTTGTTATCATCGATACAGCCGGAAGACTGCATAATAAAAAGTATCTCATGGATGAGCTGGCAAAGATCAGCCGCGTTCTTGACAGGGAGCTTCCCGACGGAGACCGCGAGGTTCTGCTCGTTCTCGATGCAACAACCGGTCAGAATGCAGTAAATCAGGCAAAGGCCTTCAAGGAAACCGCCGGCCTTACCGGTATTGTGCTTACAAAGCTTGACGGAACGGCAAGAGGCGGCGTGGTTATCGCAATAAAACAGGATCTCGGTGTGCCGGTCAAGTATATCGGTGTCGGCGAGCAGATCGACGATCTTCAGGCATTTGATGCAAGAGAATTTGCGAGGGCGTTGTTTGATTGATATGAATTATATTGTAGCTACACATAATAAAGGAAAAAAAGCGGAGCTTGAGCGAATCCTCTCCGCTGTAGGTATAGAGGTCATCACAGCCGATGAGACCGGATTTGTTTATGACGAGCCGGAGGAAACGGGAACGACCTTTGCCGAAAATGCGTATATAAAGGCAAAAGCTGCCTGCGATGTCTGCGGTATGCCGGCGATCGCCGATGATTCCGGCCTTTGCGTCGATTATCTCGATGGTGCGCCGGGCGTCTTTACGGCAAGATGGGCAGGTCCCGAATGTAATAGCGGAACCAATATCAAAAAGCTCCTTTCCGAGCTTGACGGTGTTCCTCATGAAAAGCGCGGTGCGCGTTTTGTATGCAGTATGTGCTGTGTCTATCCCGACGGAAGAACCATCACCACCGAATGTTCGTGCGAGGGATTTATCGCCGACAGGAAGATGGGGGACGGCGGATTCGGTTATGATCCCGTGTTCCTTATGCCGGACGGGCGCTGCTTTGCGCTCATATCTCCGGAGGAAAAGGATGCCGTCAGCCACAGGGGTAAGGCGATAAAGGAGCTTGCCAATAAGCTTGCGGATAACCAATAAGATATATGTTGAAATCTTCACAATAAAGAGGTATAATGAATGTTAAACAGTAAACAGAGGGCTTTTTTAAGAGGACAGGCAAACACCATCGATACCATACTTTACGTCGGTAAAAGCGGCGTTATCGACACGGTCATAGCTCAGGCGGAGGATGCTCTTCGCGTAAGGGAGATCATCAAGGGAAAGGCTTTGGAGGCAGCACCGGTTTCCTCGCGCGAGGCGGCCGAAATGATAGCCGAAAAAACCGGTTCCGAGGTGGTTCAGGTTATCGGCCGATGCTTTGTTCTTTATAAGAGAAACGGCGAAAATCCCGTTGTTTCCGATAAGCTTCCCAAATCAAAGAAAAAGTAGGAAAGGATAATTACGCTATGAGGATCGGAATGTTGGGCGGAACCTATGACCCGATACACAACGGGCACATAATGCTCGGCAAGCAGTTTGCGGCTCAGCTGAAGCTTGATAAGGTGCTTATTATTCCGACGGGTACACCGCCCCATAAAGAGGCGAGCGGTACACCGGCGAGCGTCCGTCTTGAGATGTGCCGGCTTGCGGCAAAGGACAGCGGCG
>JAGBFS010000220.1 GCA_017936365.1 Clostridia bacterium | reverse complement strand
TCTGTTGTGGGTTCCGTTGATCTCGCCCCAGCCGAAGGGGAAGAGGAATTCGATATCGCATGCGGCCTTTGCGTAATGAGCCAGCTTTTCGTGGTCATGATAGCGAAGATGCTCGGGAGCTATGCCGAGATCCTCGTAATATTTTTTGCCGTATTCCTTGAAATACTCGTAAAGGTCGGTGTCGGTGCCCTCTTTGCAGAAGGTCTGGAACTCCATCTGCTCAAACTCGATGGTTCTGAAGGTGAAGTTGCCGGGGGTGATCTCGTTTCTGAAAGCCTTGCCTATCTGGCCGATAGAGAAGGGAAGCTTTGCACGCATTGTGCGCTGTACGTTGAGGAAGTTGACGTATTCACCCTGAGCATTTTCGGGGCGCAGATAGATGATGCTCTTGCTGTCGTTGGTGACGCCGCGATAGGTCTGGAACATCAGGTTGAATTCGCGGATATCGGTAAAGTTATGCTTGCCGCAGTTGGGGCAGGGGATGGAATGAGCCTTGATGTATTCAAACATCTCCTCCTTGGTCATACCGTCGGCATGAGCATCGGGATCAAAATCGTCGATGAGGTTATCGGCTCTGTGACGCATCTTGCATTCCTTGCAGTCGAGCAGAGGGTCGGAGAAGCTTGCAACGTGACCGCTTGCTTCCCATACACGCGGATTCATAAGGATATCGGCGTCGACCTCAAAGCTGTTGTGACGCTCCTGGATAAATCTCTTTCTCCATGTATCCTTGACGTTGTTCTTGAGTCTTGCGCCAAGAGGGCCGTAGTCCCATGTGTTTGCAAGTCCGCCGTAGATATCGCTTCCGGGGAAGATGAAGCCCCTGTTTTTACAAAGAGCGACAACCTTTTCAAATGATTTTTCGGTGTTCTTCATGATACTAAACATTCCTTTCAAGGCTCTATCCAAAATCGTTCCTAAACGGTCAGACAAAGCCGTTGTTCTCTAAAACAATATAATACAATGTCCGGCTGATATTGTCAAGATTTTGATATACGGCAAAGAGCATAAAAAAGCGACGGACATCGGAAGATGACCGCCGCGGGAGATACGGATTATGCGACTAAAAGAGTTTGATGGAGCCCCAGCAGAACGGGCAGTCGGCACAGCCGTCTTTGACCTGATCCTTGGTGAAGTAAAGAGATTCGCCGCAATAAGGGCAGTAAACATCAAACGAGTCGGCATTGTTTTGGGATTCATTTTCGGAATTGCTTTCATATGATGGAGATGAACCGATTTTAGAGTTTGCCTGATGCGGGGCAGGATGGGGAGCGGAAGCAGCCTTTGTAACATGGGTGTTATCTGGGCTGACGCTGTGATTTGCATCGGTTCTATTGTTGTTGGTGTTGTTGCCGTAAAAATTCATATCGCGAATTTCCCGCAGATATTCTTTGTTTGTATCCGTGGATTCTATCAGCTGTCCGAATCCGTATGTAAAAAAGCTTGCCACCCATGAAAGCGGTGCGCCGATTATGACAATGAGCATGCCGACAAGCGGTAATCTCTCGCAAATAAATACGATTCCAAGTACTGCCGACAGTACTACGCCGATGATGCAGAGTACTTTTGCCAAAACCTTGATTTTTCCGCCGATGTTATTGAACATTTTGAATCCTCCTAATGCTGAATTGTGGGGAAAAGATGAGTTCTTATTGGGACGCTGATTGTCATAGATGTGCCGCGTTGTTGTAGGCTTTTGCGAAACATTAAAACGTATTTAAAATCGCGTTATTTAACTTTATTCTATTGTAAAACGGAGGGGAAGTCAATAAAAAATATCGGAAGACATAAAAAAGGCGGCCATTAAAAGACGGCCGCCGCGGGAGATGTGTGCAGAAAAGCTTTTTTATAAGTAAAACTGTCGGATTTGGATATTTTATTATCTGGTGACATTTTCAGGAGCGGAGGAAAACAGAGGCATATTTATATCGGTCGGTTGATTGGCGCATGCTTTTGTTTTGCTGCTTTGCTTTTCTCCCGAAGCAAGCTTTTTCAGAATCTTATTGTTTGACTGGGTAAGCTCGATAAGATGGCCGAATCCGTAAATAAATGCGCTGCTCATAAATCCGACCAGAGGATAGATAAGCATTACAAGAATTCCGACAATTGCGGCGTCGGGAGCTGACATTACAATTATTAATCCCAGTATAATTGACAATACAAGGAAAAAGATGCAGGTTGCGATTGCGATGATTTTTATTTTCTTTCCGATGTTTGTGAACATTTTTTTGCTCCTCCTTATTTGTTTTGTCGATATAATGTTACTGCAATTTGCAGTAAAAGTCAATACCGCTTTTTGCCCCGAATATCATTAAATCCGAGGTGAGCTTTATGTATAAAAGGATCCGGGATTTAAGAGAGGACAGCGACATGACGCAGGCGAGGATGGCCGATGTGCTTAACTGTTCACAGCAGGTTTACAGCAATTACGAGCTGGGGCAGAGAGACATACCAACGTATATACTTATAAAGCTGTCGAAATATTATAATGTTTCGGTCGACTATATTTTAGGTATAACCGATAACCCTGAAATAAACCGATGAAAATTGTATATATTATTCATACAACTTTTGAGTTTTGAATAAAGGTGCGTTGTTGACAAAACGCCGAAGGTGATGTATAATTTTACCATAGTTTGTTCGTGAGGGAGTAGTCAGCTCGTTACGGGGGGCAAATCAACAAGCGCGGCCGGTGTTTGTTGCCGGTCTGGTTTGCCTTAATTGATGAGACTTGCGTGCGGGATACCTGTACGCTTTTGTCGCTAACGTTTTGTTTTTCGCAGCGTATGGTTTGTCCGTGCGCTGTTTTTATTTCCTTGCGAATGATAAAGAAACCCAAAGGATCAAAAAAGAAAGGAACGTAAGTAAAGATGAGTTATTATCTGCGATCCCATGAAGAGGTGCTTGACGAGGTCGGCTCGTTCGACACCGGTCTTTCTTCGGCAGAGGCTGAAC
>JAGBFS010000219.1 GCA_017936365.1 Clostridia bacterium | reverse complement strand
TGAAATTGAAATCCCTTGTTCTAATATAGGCTTTGTGAGTTTTTCTGTTAAGCGTCAGAAGCAGCGCCATGGCATGCTCGGCTACTGCATAAGGCGAGTATTCCGGTACTCTTACAACGGTAAGCTTACCCTTTGCCGCTTTTATATCCACGTTATTATATCCGGCGCATCTCATAGCTATAAGACCGACATTTCTTCCGGCCAGCTCATTTATCGTATCCTTACCAATCTCGTCATTTACAAAAGCACATACACATCTGCTGTCACCCGAAAGAACTGCCGTTTCAGCGCGAAGACGGCTTTCAAAATACCTTATTTTTATACCGTAATCGGGGGCAAATCTGTCAAACCATATCTTATCATACGGTTTTGTATCGTAAAATGCTATCGTATCCATTTTCCACTTACCTCATAATTCATTTTTCAAATTATATTATTCACTGTACAAATAAGAATAATACCGTTCAAGGAAGTGTTTTGTATGTTTGATTTTAACAGCTATAAGGTCAGAGTATCCCCATCAATGCTGAGCGTCGGAAGCGTCATTCGCCCCGACGCTGTTCTTGAGCTATGTACAAGCGTAATAGATGCCGATTTATGCGCTTTCGGCTACGGCGTTTCGGATATGCTAAGCGACAATCTCGCATGGGTCATCACGTCGGTGACTGTTGATATATTGAAGCCGCTGACACGCTGCTGCGAGCTTACCGCCAAAACACGCCCAATGTGTGCAAGAGGCACATTTGTATGCCGCGAAATAGTTCTTTATGACAACGATGCCGAATGTATACATTCATATATCACCTCGGTACTTTTCGATACCAAAAAACGTGAAATAGTACACACCGCTCCCCCGTCTTTTAGCCTTGAAAGCTTAAGCACCAAAGGTTTTCCTCGGCGTCAGAGGATAACCTGCCCACTTACCTGTCACGCTTCACGCGAAATACAAAACTGCGATCTTGACTGTATCGGTCATGTCAACAACAGCAGGTATGCCGCATTTGCATACGACCTTTTAAGTACAGAAAAGCTTGATAAAATCCATGAAATGAACAGTTTTTATATATCTTTCAAGCATGAGCTGAAAAAAGAAAGCACGCTCCTCCTGGAATACGGAGAAACGTGCCGTGAATTCTGTGTCAAGGGAACAGAAGACAGCGAAGTATCTTTTGAAGTAATATTCGAGTTTGGATTGCCCGATCAGATAAGCGAAACAAAATAAAGAATCAGCAGATGCAGTGGGTAGAAGGCATA
Organism: Clostridia bacterium; assembly: GCA_017936365.1. GTDB lineage: Bacteria > Bacillota > Clostridia > Oscillospirales > Acutalibacteraceae > SIG598. The sequence continues at coordinate 4,243 of JAGBFS010000219.1, read as the reverse complement.
GAAAAGATATTTCATGCCCTTTCTGCCCACATTTCCTTTGTAGAAAAGGATAGGAACAAATGCCAGTGGAGCCCACCACTGTACGGTGTCGTAAAGCACAATGTTCCCTGTATAAAGCAGCTCATCTACATTTATGCATAAAAGGCTGTTTACTATCACCAGCGCGACAAACGCCATGATCTTACACTGGCTGAACATATAAAGAACGTACATCATCAAAACGCCCTGCGCACCGTAATCGCAGAAAAAAACAGAACTGGCAAGATATGCGCACAATATTACCGCAGGCAGTGCAGCGATACATTGCAGCACAGGAGAATCCGCCTTGCTTTCATCAAGCGAAAAGCCTTTGCAGATATATGATATAAACCACTTTGCACCCTTTCCCGCGGCAGTTACCGCCACAAGGCCGAGCGTAAGGGTAAAAAAAACATTCTGGTGTTCCGCCGCAAAAGGCTTTTTGTAAAAAGCCAGATCAAACGGTATCTCGCTTATTATCGCAAACACAGCAAGTCTTGCCATATATTTCCACACGTTTTTGGTATAAATAAAGCCCTGTGTTAAAAGAAAACAAAAGATCGGAAAGGCAAGTCTGCCGATAAGCCGCAAAACCTCATAACCCGCACTCTGATACAAAAGCACCGCCGCTGTATGATCTATCAGCATACATATTATCGCGATGGTTTTTAAATCAAAGGACGTAAGCTCAATTCCTCTTTTTTCAATACTGTTATCCATTTTTTCTGCTTCCCTTCCTGATACCGCCGATCAGACAAAAGAGCCCAAAGCACACAAGATTCGTTACCACAACGGTCGCCGCGGTCGGGGTTGAAAATGCAAAGGAAACCGCAACACCGATAACAAAAGCAGCAACAGAAACACATGCCGCGCTTATTGTAACAGATTTATAGCTTTTAAAGACCTGCATGGATGTAAGTACCGGAAAGATGATAAGGCTCGATATAAGAAGCGTACCGATAACTCTCATTCCGACAACAACGGTTATTGCCGTAAGAAGCGCGATCACCGTATTCCAAACGCCCGATTTTGTTCCGGTTGCAGAAGCAAAGCTTTCATCAAATGTGACGGCAAATATCTTATCAAAAAACAACACCCATATAATTATTACAACGCACGCAAGGCCGCCTGCGATCCACGCATCATCTTTTGATATCGAATAGATGGAGCCAAACATATAGCTGTAAACATCAACATTAAGACCGCTTGTCAGCGATGTTACAATTACTCCGAGCGCTATCGAGCTGCTGGATATCAGCGCTATTACAGCATCGCCCTTTATTTTGCTATTTTCGCTTATCCGCAGCATAAGAAATGCAGCCAGAATAACCACGGGAATCGAAACGGCAAGGGGTGCAACATTCATCGCCAGAGCAACCGACATTGCGCCAAAACCGACATGAGAAAGTCCGTCGCCTATCATCGAATATCTTCTTAAAACCAGGCTGACTCCGAGCAGCGCCGAGCATACCGCAACCAGCACACCGACAAACAGCGCACGTCTTATAAACTCATAGGACAGCAAATCCATTATCATATTGATAATATTTCCTTTCGGTAAAAATAATGATCTTATCTTGAAAGAAATCTCTTTCCGATATCGCTTTGAATATACTCCTCAGCCGTACCGAAGAATTTCATTGTTGTATCAAGATGGAGTATCTTCTTTGCCTCTCTGATAGCGCCCGAAGCATCATGCGATACCATGATGACGGTAACACCATCGTTATTCAGTTGTCTGATTATTGAATAAAGCTCGGCTGTTACCATCGGGTCAAGACCGGTAATCGGTTCATCAAGCAGAATCATTCTTTCGGAAGCGCACAGCGCCCTTGCAAACATGACGCGCTGCTGCTGGCCGCCCGAAAGCTCACGATAGGACCGCTTTTTCAAATCGGCTATGCCAAGGCGTTCGATATTGTAATCGGCAAGCTGCCTCTCTTTTTTATTGTAATATGGACGTATCCCCCGTTTTCCAAGACAGCCGGAAATAACAACCTCGTAAACGGAGGCCGGAAAATCGCGCTGGATACTTGTCTGCTGCGGAAGATATCCAATCTCCCTCTTGCTTATGCCAAAATAATCAATCTTGCCGGATTTTAACGGATTCAGCCCAAGAATCCCTTTGAGCAATGTAGATTTTCCCGAACCGTTCTCGCCCGTTATACATATATAATCACCCTCAAAAACGTCAAAAGTGATCCCTTCTGCCGCAAGAAGCTTATCATAAGCAATTGCCACATCGCGGCATTTTATCAATGGTTTGCTGCCTTTTTCGGTCAAAACAAGCCCTCCCGAAGATTTTCAATGTTATTTTCCATTATGGATAGATAGGTCGCGCCCGATTCAAGCTCGTCCTTTGACAGATTATGAGCGCTGTGAAGCAAAAGTATCTTCGCTCCGCTTTCAGCCGCTATTACCCTTGCCGCGGCCGGGTCGACAAGCTCTTCATAAAAAACAACCGGGATTTTCTGTTCATTTACCAGATCAATAAGCTCGGCTACCTTACCGACACTCGGTTCCGATTCGTGCGAGCAGGAATCGTACGCCGCCTCCCAATTAAAACCGTAACGGTCTGCAAAATATGCAAAAGCAAATCTTCCGCCAAAAACAATTGTATTTCTCTTTGCGTTTTTTGATATTTCAAAAAGCTCACTGTCCAAATCCATAAGCTTGCTGCAATATATATCACAGTTAGCCTTGAAATAATCCGCATTTTCCGGACGAGCAGAGCAAAGTGCCTCACAGATCGCCTGCGTCATAAGCGACGCATTGTAAGGGGTTGTCCATATATGCGGATCGTATGCATGATGATGGCCGTCATGCTCATGAGTATCATGTTCGTCGTGCTCATGCTGATCGCAGATAAGCTCAACACTTTTCGACAGGTCGACAACCGTTACATCATCGCCCACACCGCTTAAAATAGTTTCAGCCCATCCTTCCATTTCGGGGCCGGTATAAATAAAAATATCGCAGTCTATTATCTTCATAATATCCGCCGGCGCAGGATCGTATGAATGGCTTTCGACCCCGGGAGGCAGCAAAAGTGTAATTTCAGCACTGTCGCCGCAAAGCTCACGGCAAAAATCATACTGCGGAAACATAGTTGCGACAATTTTTAATTTATCATCAGACGCCGTTTTTCCGGCCGTACATCCGGAAACCAAAAGCATCATCACAGAAAGCAAAAGCAGTATTCCTAAAATTCGTTTCATTAAAAATTTGAGCCTCCGGTCAAATATGCTGGTTAGTTTTATTGCAGTCTTCACACACACCCAAGAACACAGTCGCCGAAGCATCAATGGCAAAACCATGATGCTCCATTATATGTCCGCCCATTTCGTCAAGATATTCACATTCGCAATGGAAAAGCTTTCCGCACTCCTTGCAATGGAGGTGAAAATGGTTGCTGCATTCACCGGGTGATTCTATATACTGCCAGCAGGCGCTTTTACCCTCAACCGATGCAAACTTTCTTAACATCCCCTGCTGCGCCATGCGTTCAAGACTGCGGTATACGGTAGTTATACCGACATTTATGTTATTGCTGTGCAAATTTGCAACAAGCTCATCAACGGTAAAATGTTTTGAGCCAAAGCCTTTTACCGCCGCTTTTATAAGCTCACGCTGTTTTGTGTTATATCCGCTGTCGCGCGCCATATAAAATCCCCTCTTTAAATTGAAAACGATTGTCAATTTCATATTATACTCTTTGATATTTATATTGTCAATGCAATCGCAAGATGTTATAATATAAAAAAACAGTAAAGGAACCTCAAAATATGCAATCTCTTTGTGAAAACTTTGGAATAAGCAAAAAAATGGTCGATCTTGCAAAAGTCGCGCTCGATAATTGCCGCGATTCGTTCGCCGCGATCGAGCGCATTACAAGACATCGTCAGCAGCTTGTATTAAAAGCTTTTATAGATAACGGCGTTTCGGAAAGCCATTTTAACTCTTCCACCGGTTACGGATATAACGACCGCGGAAGAGATACTCTTGATATCGTGGCGGCGCAGGCTCTTATGTGTGAGGATGCCATATTCCGTCACAGCTTTGTCAGCGGAACCCACGCTCTTACCGTTGCCCTCTTCGGTGTACTTCGCCCCGGTGATACCATGCTTTGCGTCACCGGAACCCCTTACGATACCCTGCGCGGCGTTATCGGAATAAACGAAGGCTGCGGTACATTAAAGGATTTCGGAATAAATTATAAGGAAAT
>JAGBFS010000019.1 GCA_017936365.1 Clostridia bacterium | reverse complement strand
GTTTGACAGCTATCCTACGGGTGTTACAGCCTCTTCAAATAAGAGGAGGGAATATCTAAAATGGCTGCAGAAAGACAGCCGGTGGATGATAGAGGACGATTACGACAGCGAGTTTGCATCGGGTAAAAAGCCTCTGGAAACACTCTTTGCACAAAACGGGGGTCAGAGCGGCCGGGTAATTTATCTTAATACCTTTTCAAAAAGCCTTTCACCGTCGGTCAGGACGGGCTATATGATAATTCCCGATTCACTTATACCGGAATACGAAAAAAGATTGTCCTTTTATTCGTGCCCCGTGCCCGTATTGCATCAGCTTGTTATAGCAAGATATATAAAGGACGGATATTTTGAAAGGCATCTTAACCGATGCAGACGAAAAAAAGCGGCAGGAAAGGAAATAAAAAATGAAGAATAGTAAATTGAATCTGAACGGTATCGAGCTTGTTTGCTTTGACCTTGACGATACGCTTATCCGCGGAATACATTCGATGATGTATCTTGCGATACTGGTACATAAGTTTCCGGAATTCATGCGATTTGAGCAGATGAAAGATCGGTTTCCGAGCTGGCTCAGATCGGAAAGTGCAAAGCTCAATCTTGCAAAGGGGTTGGAGATATCGGTGATAGAAAACCGATTCGGAAAGCATTTGAAAGAGCTTCGGAATATAAAGGAAACGGTTGATAAGCTGCACGAAAAAGGCATAAAATGCGCGGTGATATCAACAGGGCCGGAGCCGGTCGTGGCAACCGGCTGCAAAAGATGGGGGATGGATGCCTGCGCCGGATCAAAATGCGAAATCGAAGATGGAAGACTGACGGGCAGATATATCGAGCACATGTCCGAGCGCGGAAAAGGTGCGGCGCTTGCGGATATTTGCAGGCAGCTCGGTACTACCGCACAAAATACCATAGCTGTTGGCGACGGATTTTCCGATATCGAGCTTTTCGAAGCGTGCAAAATATCGGTCGCGCTCAACCCGTTTGATGAAAATGTCAGCAAGCAGACCGACTATACTTTTTTTACCGACGATCTTATGTCGGTGTTTTTTCCGCAATAACAAAGAAAGAGCAGCGGTTCAAACGAACTGCTGCTCTTTTTGTATCTTTTATTCCAATTCAAAAGCGCCGGTATAAAGCTGATAGTATTGTCCCTTTTGGGCAAGCAGCTCTTCGTGATTGCCGCGCTCAATTATCGTTCCGTGGTCAAGAACGATAATAACATCGGAATTTTTGACCGTCGACAACCTGTGCGCAATAACGAATACCGTGCGTCCTTTCATAAGGGCATCCATGCCGCGCTGAACGATCGCTTCGGTGCGCGTGTCGATCGATGATGTTGCTTCATCAAGTATCATAACGGGAGGGTCGGCAACCGCAGCTCTTGCGATGGAAAGAAGCTGACGCTGTCCCTGCGAAAGGTTTGCGCCGTTCTCGGTAAGCTCGGTGTCATAGCCTTCGGGCAGTCTGGTGATAAAATCGTCCGCACCCGCAAGCTTTGCGGCGGCGATGCATTCCTCATCGGTAGCGTCGAGCTTGCCGTAACGGATGTTGTCCATTACCGTGCCTGTGAACAGGTTTGTATCCTGAAGAACGATACCCATCGAACGGCGAAGATCGCTCTTTCTTATTTTGTTGATATTAATACCGTCATAGCGAATCTTGCCGTCGGCAATATCGTAGAATCGGTTGAGAAGATTTGTTATTGTCGTCTTTCCGGCACCGGTTGCGCCGACAAAGGCGACCTTCTGGCCGGGCTTTGCATAAAGACTTACGTCGTTAAGAATACGCTTGCCCTCAACATATTCAAAATCAACTTCGGCAAGGCGTACGTCGCCGCAAAGCTTTGTGTATGTTATATTGCCTTCGGCGGTGTGTGGGTGCTTCCATGCCCACAATCCGGTGCGCTCGCTGCATTCGGAGATGATTCCGTTTTCTTCCTTTGCGTTGACAAGCGTGACGTAGCCGTTATCTGTTTCGGGCTCCTGATCGAGAAGATCGAATATTCTCTGTGTACCGGCAAGTCCCATTACGATAGCGTTTACCTGATGGGAAACCTGATTGATGTTTCCGGTAAACTGCTTTGTCATGTTGAGGAAAGGAACAACGATGCTTATACCGATCGGATATCCGGAAAGGCTGAGGTTATCGACGCCGGATATAAGAAGTGCGCCGCCGCAGATGGCTACTATTACATAAAGCACGTTGCCGATGTTGTTAAGCACCGGTCCGAGTGTGTTTGCATATTTGTTTGCCTTTTCCGATTCGTAGAAAAGCTTGTCGTTAAGACGGTCAAAGTCGGCCTTGCTGTCCTCCTCGTGGCAGAACACCTTGACGACCTTCTGACCGTTCATTATCTCTTCAACAAAGCCTTCAACTTCGCCCAGCGCGGTCTGCTGACGGAAGAAGAATTTTGCCGAGCCGCCGCCAACCTTTTTTATTATAAGCGTCATGATAATTACACCGGCGACGACCACCATGGTCAGCCAGCCGCAATAATAAATCATGATGGAAAAGATAGTCATGACCGTTATTCCCGATATCATAAGCTGCGGCAGACTCTGGGATATCATCTGGCGGAGTGTGTTGATATCGTTGGTATAATGACTCATTATATCGCCGTGGTTGTGGGTGTCGAAATATTTGATGGGAAGGGTCTGCATACGGCAGAACATCTTTTCGCGCATCTTTTTCAGCGTGCCCTGTGTGATGATGGCCATCATCTGGTTCCATGCAAAACCGGCGATGAGGGAGAGTACATAGAACACAACGAGAATGAGGACGAATTTTATTATTTCGCCACCGACGGCATTCCAATCGCCGCTCTGCCAGCTTTGTTCGATAATGGCTATGATATTCTGCATAAAGATTGCCGGAATCGAACTGACCGTGGCGCTGAAAACGATGCATAAAAGTGTAAGCGGCAGAAGTACCGGATAGAATCCGAACATCATTTTAAGAAGGCGTGCGATGGTGCCTTTTTTTGCAGTATTCTTTTTCATTTTGATGCCGCCTCCTTGTTCTGGGAGGTATAGATCTCGGCGTATATTTCGTTGCCGGCAAGAAGCTCCTCATGCGTACCGACAGCGTTTATCGAACCCTTGTCCATTACGATTATCCTGTCGGCGTCTTCTACCGAAGCGGTTCGCTGTGCAATGATGATCTTTGTGGTTTCGGGGATATATTCGCGCATCGCGCGGCGTATGGAAGCGTCGGTCTTGGTGTCGACCGCGCTGGTGGAATCGTCTAAGATCAGTATCTTCGGCTTTTTCAAAAGCGCTCTGGCGATACATAATCTTTGCTTCTGACCGCCCGAAACGTTGGTGCCGCCCTGTTCGATATGGGTGTCATAACCGTCGGGGAACTGGGTGATGAATTCATCAGCGCAGGCAAGTCGGCATGCGGCAACAAGCTCATCGTCCGTAGCCTCCTTGTTGCCCCAGCGCAGGTTTTCCTTGATCGTGCCGGAAAATAATATGTTTTTCTGCAAAACAACGGCGACCTGATTGCGAAGTGATTCGATGTCATAGTCGCGTACATCAATGCCGCCGACTTTGACGCAGCCCTCGGTAGTATCGTAAAGCCGCGAGATAAGCTGGATAAGCGATGATTTGGAAGATCCGGTACCGCCGATGATGCCTATCGTTTCGCCCGATTTTATCGAAAGATTGATGTTTGAAAGAGCCATTTTCTTGGCCTTTTTGGAGTATTTGAAGCTTACGTTTTCAAAGGCTATAGATCCGTCGGGAACCTCATAAACAGGGTTTTCCGGATTTGCAAGAGTGCTTTTTTCACTCAATACCTCTACAACACGCTTGCCCGATTCACCGGCCATGGTTATCATGACAAAAACCATGGATATCATCATAAGGCTGTTGAGCATCATGAAGCTGTAGGTAAGAAGTGCGGAAAATTGACCGACGTCAAGATCCATACCGCGTGAGGTGATGATGGTGTAGGAACCAAACGAAAGAACAAACACCATTACCGTGTAAAGGCAAAATTGCATAAGCGGATTGTTGACGGCGATAATGCGCTCGGCTTTGGTAAAGTCAGCACATACATCCTGTGCGGCGGCGCCGAATTTTTGCTGTTCATGCTCTTCACGGACAAATGATTTGACGACCCTCATGCCCTTTATGTTTTCCTGAATAGAGCTGTTCAGATTGTCGTATTTTTTGAAGACCTTCCTGAAAAGAGGTATTGCGTTGTATGCGACAAGCACAAGTCCGACTCCGAGTACGGGAACAACGAAAAGAAATATCCAAGCCATCTTTCCGCCCATTACAAATGCCATGACAAAAGCAAAGATAAGCATAAGCGGAGCGCGTATGGCAAGACGGATTATCATCATGTACGCATTCTGGATGTTGGTGATATCGGTGGTCATTCGGGTTACAAGAGATGATGTCATAAACTTGTCGATGTTCTCAAAGGAATAGTTCTGGATGCTGTAGAACATATCCTTGCGCAGGTTTCTGGCAAGACCGCAGGAGGCGGTGGAGCAGGTGAAGCCGGCTACCGCACCGAAGGTGAGCGAAAGCACGGCGAGGGCAAAAACGATGCCGCCGTATTTTAATATTACGCTCATTTCGCATCCGGCCTTTATCTGGTTTACAAGCGATGCGATGATAAAAGGGATTATACATTCGATAATTACTTCGCAGGTAACCAGCAGCGGAGTCAGTACAGATGCCTTTTTGTACTCCCTTATGCTTTTTGCAAGCACTTTCAAAGTATTTATTTTTATCAGTCCTTTCCAATAAAATGAGCAGTGCCGAAATGGGGCACTACTCATCCGAAAATTGTATTATTAAGAATACATATATTTTATCACTGTAAAAAATATATGTCAATGTGCTATATGACAAGCTTTGATGCCGGCAAAAATGAGTTTTTGAACATTTTTAATCTTGCTGCTGATAATGCTCGCCCACCCATTTGCGTACATATTCGACAAAGCGCGCGGTGGCAGAACCGGAGCTTGATTCGGAACGGATGGCAAGACCGATCGTTCGGGTGGAGGGAGGGTCAAGCTCCAGTACGGCTATTCTTTCGTTTCTTCCGGCAAGAAGGAGTTCGGGAACTATGCTTATTCCAAGGCCGCATGATACCATTGAAACGATGGCGTAGTCGTCTTTGGTTGTGAATTTGATGTTTGGTTTTATTCCGGCCGAACCGAGAGCCTGCATCGCGTCCTGTGCGGATGTTTC
>JAGBFS010000218.1 GCA_017936365.1 Clostridia bacterium | reverse complement strand
ATATTCTACGGCAATCCTCAGCAGCCGCGCTGGCTGAGCTCGCATAATTATCTGGTTGAAGGTCAGTCAAAAGGTATCAAGGGCTGCGACGGATTGAAGACCGGATATACCGATGCGGCGGGATATTGCCTTGTCAGCCATGTCGAAAGAGACGGCATCGAGCTTGTGTGCGTCACCCTTGGCGCGCCTAATTATTGGACCGATCAGCAGGCACTTCTGAATTATGCGCTCAGTACATACGTTAAAGTCACCGTAACTCCAGATATTGGTGCGGATAGTGTTGTGCTTATTGGCGGAACACAGCCGGAAACCGGTATTGAGGTTGCGGGAAGTGTGTATTTCTGCGTTCCGAGAGATAAGACAAATGACATAAAGAAAAGAGTAAATCTTGGCAGCTTTGAATATGCTCCGATTACTCAAGGTCAGGTTGTAGGTTCGATACAATATCTTTACGGAAATAATGTACTGGCCGAATTCCCGATTCAGGCAACGGAGAATGTCGAATGTGTAACAACCGACTGGTTGTCGGCGTACATACAGGCGATTAAATATGAAATGGAATCTTAAGGAAGAGTGAATATATAAGTGGAAAAGATCAGATTACAGAAAATACTTGCCGATTGCGGTATCGCGTCAAGAAGAAAGGCCGAAGAGCTTATAACGCAGGGCAGAGTAAGAGTCAACGGTAAAATTGCCATGCTTGGCGATAAGGCCAATATGCTTAAGGATAAAATAACCGTCAACGGAAGAAAGGTTGCCGCTGTAAAGACAAAGACCTATATCATGCTTCATAAGCCGCGTGGATTTGTAACTACGATGAGTGATGAGATGGGCAGAAAGTGCGTCGCAGAGCTTGTTGAATCGGTCGGCAAAAGGGTTTACCCCGTAGGACGTCTTGACCGAGACAGCGAAGGTCTGCTTCTTATGACCGATGACGGAGAGCTTGCAAATGCTATCACTCATCCGAGTACCCATGTGCCAAAAACTTATCGCGTTACGGTGCGCGGCAAGGTGACGGAGGATAATGTTACGGCGCTGTCAACAGGTCTGATGCTGGAGGGCAGAGTTACCCTTCCGGCGGATGTCAATGTTATCCAGACCGGGGAAGACCGTACCGTTATGCAGATAGTTCTTTATGAAGGCAGAAACCGTCAGATAAGAAAGATGTGCGAACAGCTTGGTCTTGAGGTAATCAGACTTAAGAGAACGGCTATCGGTAATATCAAGATGGGTATGCTGAAGATGGGCGATTGGCGTGAGCTCAATGACGATGAGCTTCGTTCAATCAAACAGCTTGTCCAGTCGAGTTCGGCAAGAAAAAGGAAGAATAACGAAGATTGAATTCGTTAAAATTTGAAAGGAATGTATCGTTAAAAAATGTTGAGTGTACTTACAGCGAGCGAAGAAAAAAGGCTCGAGATTATTGACGATTATAAGCTTTCAGCCGACAGTGTTGTCCTTGTCGCCCGCGACGGGGATGATACGGTCGGCTTTGTCGCGTTTTTGCTGTCTGAAGACAGGGTTATAGTGACGCAAATGGATGCAGAAGATGAAGTTGTTGTCGAGCTTATGCTTAGGGCGGCCTTCAATTATGGTGAAAGACGTTTTCTGATGCTCGTTGAAAGCCTTGTAAAAGAACCGCAAAGGGTGTTTTTGGCGCTTGGTTTTCGTGAGAAAGACAAAAAATTTGTAAGCAGCGTAACAAATGTAGTACACGTTTGCAAAAACTGTGCCGAATAGGATAAAATTGCTTGTCTGATTGACAATTATGGTATATAATAATACATTGAGAAAATAATTAATCATTCTGACGGGAGGCAGAAAATTGGATATTTCAAACAACGAACAGATCGCAAAGATTCATGGGCTTGCCGCTTCAAGCAAAGCTTATGAAAGACTCACTGCCCTTTTTGACAGCGGCAGCATGACCGAGCTTGATTCTCTTATGATGTCTGACGGCTCTGTGGCGGAGGTTATCACCGCTGCCGGTACTGTGGACGGCGTAAAGGTTTTTGCTTTTGCACAGAACACAGATGTTGCTTCGGGCGCGATTTCGGCAGCTTCGGCAGCAAAGACATGCCGCCTGATGAGAATGGCTGGCGAAATGGGTGCCCCGGTTATCGGAATTTACGATTCCAACGGTGCAAGACTTAAGCAGGGCGCAAAAATGCTTGATGCATGCGCTGCAATGCTTTCGGCTTCATCCGCACTTTCCGGTGTGGTTCTCCGCATTTCAATCGTAGCCGGCGCATGTGTTGGCTCCAATGCGATTCTTGCGGCTAATTCCGATGTTGTTATCTGCTGCAAGGATGCTCAGTACGGCATAGATACCTCCGGTGTTGAGCTTTCTGCGAACGATGCAGAAACAAAGGGCAATGCTCATATCATAGCAAACAACGATATGGAAGCTATCAGCGCTGCAAAGCGTATGCTTTCCATCCTTCCGGCAAACAACCTTGAGGTTGCACCGGAATATAATTACGCTGAACCGGCAATGGTTTCCGATGCGATTGCCGATCGCGTAGCAAGCGACGATGACTGCACCGCAGACATCATAAATTCCGTTGTGGATGCAGGCAGCTTCGTTGAGCTTTCCGCAGGATATGCAAAGGGCGTTGTTACCGGCTTTGCAAGCATCGCCGGAAGAACAATCGGCGTATGTGCAACACGCTTTGGCAAGAACAACGGCGTAATGTGCAGCTGGTGTGCCGGTAAGCTTGCAAGATTTGTAAAGCTTTGCGATTCCTTCTCCATCCCCGTTGTAACCTTTATCGACTCAGCCGGTTTTGAATCGGTCAAGGACGGTTCTGTTGTTGCTCAGGCTTACTCCGAATCAACTTCTGTCAGAATTGCAGTTGTTGTCGGTGCAGCTTACGGTGCAGCTTACATGGCAATGGCGAGCAGAAGCAGTGCAGCCGACATTACTCTTGCATGGAACAGCGCTGTTATTTCTCCGCTTGCACCTGCAACAGCGGCGGCTATCATGTATAACGAGAAGCTCAGAAATTGCGCTGACCCGGTAAGCGAGCGTGAACAGCTTGTCAATTTGTACAAGCAGACCGATGCAAGCGCATTTACCGCTGCACAGCACGGCAGCATTGATGATATAATTGCTCCCTCTATGACAAGAGGCAGACTTATCGCTGACCTTACAATGCTTGAGGATAAGAGAGCTTCCATGGTGCAGAGAAAGCACACAAATATGTGGTTCTGATTTAATTTGTATTATAACGATTCAATGACTTACCCCCGAGAGTTATTGAGCTGATAAATATTTCGGGGAGAAAGGTAGAAATTTCATCTGTCATATTGATGAAAAATTAAGGTGTTTATTATGAAGAATCTTCGTATTACAGTAAACGGTACAGCATACGATGTCCAGGT
>JAGBFS010000217.1 GCA_017936365.1 Clostridia bacterium | reverse complement strand
TTTCAAGGGTGCTTGTTGACCTTTCCTCTGCCAATATTCTCATCTCTGAAACGCCTTTTTCGACAAGATATTTGCGCATTACATATGCCTCTGAATACGCCTCGTCGTCACCCTGACCTCCGGTTACAATGCAGTAGGCTTCCGGATTGGAGAGCAGATACTGCGCCGCTGTATCAAGCCTGTCGCGAAGCATATTGGTGGGCTGATCTCCCTTTATTTTGCATCCCAGTACAACCACCGTGACTCGTGTCTGATTTTCCGGAACGCTTTTAAAGGATGCCGCAAGCATGATTCCGGATATGTAGGACATAAGTATCACGCCTGCCGATATTATAACCGCCGCGATTGTTATCAGAGCGTTGAAAAACCAATGCTTCGGCGCGACAATGACATTCCAGTACAATGCCGTAAATACAAAAAACAGTCCGATGCATACTATCGGTATGGTTCCGACCGTCAGCAGCCCGTATGCCATCGGTATAAGCCCGTAAATCGTAATAAGTCCGCCCAAAAACATTACAAGCTTTCTGACGAGAGAAATATCCTTCCATTTCTGAAGCTTTTTTATCTTCTCCTTTGGCGGTTTCTCTTCGGATTTTTTCGATTCGACAGCTTCTTCGGCTGTATTTTCTGCAAGCTCTGCCGTCACAACGGGAAGCTGCGCCGCCTCCTGCGGTGTCATAGCCGCACCGGAAGAAGAATATCTTGCATAATTTTCAAGGCTTGCCGGAAGCGCAATGACAACATCGGGCTCCACCATACTGGCTTCGCCCGATATTGCCGGTGCCTTTATTTTTTTATCCTTTTTGCTGGCCTTCTTCATTGCGGCCCCCTTATCAAGACTCTTTATTTGCTAAGCAAGTTTACATCCATCTGGTTTACAGGGATCTCAATTTCATTTTCATCAAAGGCGGCTTTCATCTTCTCCTGCATATCATAAAATGCATCCCAATATGAATCCGCTTTTATCCATACGCGAAGCTCAAATACAATTGCGCTGTCGGCAAATTCAGCTATACCTACAACAGCACCATGTTCATTGTCGGTATACTCACTTGCAAGTCCTACCTTTGTAATAATATCCTTGACCTTCTGCACATCACTCTTATAGGATGTCGGGAATTTCATATCAAGTCTTCTATCCGGCTCTGCGGTGTAATTGATGACCTTGTTTGCCGTCATTTTAGAGTTGGGGAAAACAAGGTGCTTGTTATCCGGTGTGAGAAGGGTGGTGTACATCAGCTCAATCGACTCTACCGTACCGGAATGACCCTCAACCTCGATATAATCGCCGGTCACAAACGGTTTGTTGAAGAGAATAAGTACACCGCTGGCAAAGTTGGCAAGGGTATCCTGCATTGCAAGACCTATTGTGATACCTGCAGCACCAAGAGCGGTAATGATAGATGTAATGTTTACGCCGAGCGACGCGATGGCCGATACGATAACGACTATGTAAATTACAGTCTTGATGCACGAACAGATAAATCCGGAAATTCCGGTATCAACCTTTGCTTTTTTAAGTGCGCCCTTTACTGCACGGCGTACAATACCGCCTATCCACAATCCGATTACAAGAATCAGCAGAGCCTTGAGCAGCATGGGGCCGGAGCTGGCAAACCATTTTACTATTGCCTCCCATGCATCAGTTGCGACCGATACTATCCAATTCCATACATTACCCATAATCAACTTCCCTTTCTCTTATTTTTATTATTAAGGGGGCGTTAAACCAGGCGCCCCCTTTGTTCCGTTTTTATGCTTCAAAAAATGCCTTTACCGCTTTGTATGTCATATAGACATCAAGTTTTGAAACGACCTCAAACGGAGCGTGCATTGAAAGCACAGGAACACCGATAGCAACAACATCGACATCGAGATTTGCGATATACATCGCAACCGTTCCGCCGCCGCCGCCATCAACCTTGCCAAGCTCTGCTGTCTGCCATATAACATCGGCACCGTCAAAGATGGAGCGTATCTTTGCAACGTATTCAGCCGAAGCGTCGGATGTGCCGCTCTTTCCTCTCGCTCCCGTGAACTTTGTCAGAACAACGCCGCCGTTTACAAGCGCCGCATTGCGTTTTTCATAAGCATCTGCAAAATTGGGGTCAAACGCAGCATTTACATCGGCTGACAGACAGGTCGAATTTGAAAGAGCGGTTCTTCCGCAGCCGCCCTGCATCTCGGCAAGATCATGAATAAAATACTCAAGGAATGCCGAATTAAGTCCTGTATTGCCGTTGGATCCGGTTTCCTCCTTGTCGGCAAGGCACACAACCGCCGTCTGCTCGGGAACACCGCAATCAAATATTGCCTTGATGCTCGGATATGCGCACACGCGGTCATCATGGCCGTAAGCGCCAACCATCGAACGGTCAAATCCGACATCCTTCGCTTTATGTGCCGGAACCGCCTCCAGCTCGGCCGAAAGGAAATCCTCTTCGATAATTCCGTACTTTTCGTTGAGAAGCCTGAGAATGTTCAGCTTTACGCTGTCTTTGCCTTCATCTCCCTCAAGAGGACGGCTGCCGATAAGAATGTTGAGCTTTTCACCCGGGATTATCTCGGACGCGCCCTTTCTCATCTGATCGCCGGCAAGATGCGGCAGAAGATCGGTAACA
>JAGBFS010000216.1 GCA_017936365.1 Clostridia bacterium | reverse complement strand
GCGATGAACGAACTGAAGATAGATGATAAAGCGTTTCCGATAAAGATGGTGATAAATGAGATAAGCTCGGCAAAGGATTCGCTTCTTTCGCCGGATGAATACGCCTTGAAAGCAGGAGCAGATTTCCGTCTTAAACGGGTGGCGCAGATATATTCGCTTTATCAGAAAAAGCTTGCCGAAGCCGATGCGATGGATTTTGATGATCTGCTTTACAATACCGTCCATTTACTCTCGACAAACGAAGATATTCTTGAATACTATCAGCGCCGTTTCAGATACATAATGGTTGATGAGTATCAGGATACCAACCATGCGCAGTATAAGCTGATAAAGCTTTTGGCGGATGGTCATAAGAATATCTGTGTTGTCGGTGACGACGACCAGAGTATATATAAATTCCGCGGCGCAACCATTGAAAATATACTCAATTTTGAAAAAAATTATCAGGGAGCAAAGGTTATCCGCCTTGAGCAAAACTATCGTTCGACCCAGAATATCCTTGATGCGGCAAATACCGTAATAGCAAATAACACCGGAAGAAAGGGCAAGATGCTGTGGACGGCCAACGGCCGTGGCGAAAAGGTAGTCTGCTATAACGCAAATGACGAAAAGGACGAAGCGGCATTTATTGCGCAGACGGTTACCGATCATCTGGCAGCAGGCGGAAAATATTCCGATTGCGCGGTTCTTTACAGAATGAGAACACAATCGGGTGTTATCGAAAATCATCTTTTGCGTGCCGGTATTCCTTATCGTGTTGTTGCCGGACGCCGATTCTTTGACCGTAAGGAGATCCGCGATATAATTGCATATCTGAGCGTTATCGCCAATCATTCAGATGAGGTTCGTCTAACAAGAATAATCAACGAGCCCAAAAGGGGAATAGGTGACAGGAGCGTTCATACTGCGTCTGAGATCGCGGCCGGTCTTGGCGTTTCACTCTTTGATGTAATAGCATCCGCCGATCAGTATCCGGCGCTCAGCCGCAGTGCAAAGCCGCTTATGGCCTTTGCAAAAATGATTCAGGAGCTGTCCGAGCTTGTCGATGACGATGAAATAGGTCTTGACGGTCTGCTTGAGGAGCTTCTTGAAAAATCGGGATATAAGGAAGCACTTGAAAGTCTTGATGAGAATGCCCAGGAGCGCCTTGAAAATATCGGCGAGCTTGCATCAACACTTGTTCGTTACGAGCAGGAAAATCCCGATGATGCCTCTCTTGACGGATTCCTTGAGGATGTTGCGCTGATAAGCGATATTGATAATTACGATACCGAGGCCGATTGCGTAACTCTCATGACGCTCCACGCGGCTAAAGGTCTTGAATTCCCGATCGTATTTATCCCCGGTATGGAGGAGGGAATCTTCCCCGGAATGCAGTCCATGCTTGACCCGAACGAGATAGAAGAGGAGCGCAGGCTTGCTTATGTCGGCATAACAAGAGCAAAGCGGCAGCTTTATATTCTTCATTCCAATACCCGAGTTGTATTCGGCCAAACAACTCATGGAAAGCTTTCCCGCTTTGCGGCGGAGATAAGTCCCGAGCTGCTGGAGTTCAAGGGCGCGACAAGACGGGTGGAAACGGCATCCGTTTCCCGCGGCGGATACGGTTCCGATTTTCAGCGTCAGCGCACAGCGCAGAGCATCACAAGCGCTGCGCCTGCTGCCGCTTCTCAACCGAGCGCCTCATACAACGTTGGCGATAAAGTCAAGCACCGTGTGTTTGGTGTCGGCGAGGTTATAAGTGCCAAGAGAACAGGTAACGATACCTTGCTTGAGATAAGCTTTGAAAAGGTGGGCACAAAAAAGCTTATGGCAAACTTTGCCGGCTTGAAGAGAATGTAAGATTTAATATCAAAAAACCGATTTGACGGAGTATTTCCATCAAATCGGTTTTTGAAAGTTCGTTACTATTATTGTTGCATTATAATTAGTCATCGGTTCTGTTACAGTCAAATGCATGCTTTTCAACATATCTGTAAAAAATTAATCTTATCCTTTACAAAGCTATTATATAAACCTATGGTAAATTTTTTCTATTGACCCCCACGGGGCAACCGCCCGATCAACAACGGAAAGGCCGTACTTCTCATACAGGTTTTCGTGATCGCTTATCAAATATACATCGCTAAATCCTATTTCTTTAAGGTACGATATTGCAAACATAATAATTTTTTGACTAAGGCGATTACCGCGATATTCCTCATTAACAAATATATAACCGATATAAGGAGTATATGGTGCGTTGGGGATACAGTCTGTCTTGGAAACGGTACAATAGCCGCAGATTTGTTCTCCTTGATAAGCAACGATTACGCGTTCCCAATCCGTATAAACATTAGCTTCCATATTGTTGGCCAACGCTTTTCCGGCAGACCACGAACAAGTGGAAGCATATTCTTTTACTTGTTCCCACAATTTATTTGACGAAGTGATTAATTCAAATACCAATGGTCAAGCCTCCAAAATGAATATAAAAACAAGACACCAATCATGATACATGTTGTATCAAAATTGGTGTCCAGTCGTGGTGGACTGGAACAAGCAATATCCGAACCAAGTTCAATTCGGTTGTGAGCAGGTTAGGTGGACAATGCGCAAAGTGGGTTAAAATTGGAAATCATGTGGATTATTTTCGATTTTAACCCAGTTGTGCAGGCTAATTTGTCCACCTAACCAGTGAAGTGGAGGTAGAATGGACTAATCAGTATGATGCTGTTGAATTTTAACTATAGCTATTGTATGATTATAAAAAAGAAAATCAGAGCGATAAACTTGAATTTGGTGGTGAGGTGGCAAAATGATTAGAGTTATGAAGAAAATTGACTTAGCACAATGTGGCATGATTTATTCAAAAGCATTCCCTATGGAGCATTGGGGAATAGATTGGACAGCAGAAAATGCAACAGAATATCTTCAAGATTTTTTTGAACAG
>JAGBFS010000215.1 GCA_017936365.1 Clostridia bacterium | reverse complement strand
GGCTGTTTTTAACCTCAGAACCGGCAGCTATGCCGTAAAGGTTAAGAAGAACGGCTGTACAACCGTCAACGACAACGTCGTAGTCGCCGATTCCGCGGTGACAAAAACTATTACCGTAGCGGCGACAATATAACGTATGGCATACGCTACACATGAGTTCTACACGCTTTATTATAAAGGCAAAGCTTCGTATGAGGTGTTTGACCGTTTTTGTGATAAGGCTCATGCTCAGCTGCTCCGGCTTACCTTCGGGCGAGCCGGACAGATAGAGCGTTATGATGAAGCACTAAAAACGAATATAAAGCTTGCAGAATGCGCGATACTCGACGAACTGATAGCGCAGGAAGCTATGCCGCGCAGCGGTGTGACGTCGCAGACGACAGGTCGCGTTTCCGTCAGTTATGATGCGGGGATCATTGGAAATGCAGCGAAAGATAAAGGATGCTATGAAGCAGCGGCTGTATATCTTTCCGGCACCGAACTGATGTACCGTGGGGTGGTAATGTGATTGGAAACGAAAAAATAACGATTTACCATAAGATTGCTGATAGACAATGGGTAAAAGGGGTCGCGGATAAATGTTCGTGGCAGACGGATGTTAAAATCTCGGCCTCGGATCGTGGTCTTATTTGCGCTTCGCAAGTATCTGTTTTTATCCCGTGCAGCGATTTGCAGAATCCGGTAGTTTCGACCGGAGACATCATCGTAAGAGGTGAATGTCCGTTCAGCGGCGAGATAAGCGCAAAGGAGCTTTTGGCGCAATCTGACAGTATCACAGTAGTTGGTGTGTCGGATTGTCGTGATCTGCCCGATATTGCTCATCTGGAGGTGACCGGAAAATGAAGTTTACAGCGAGAGTTGATTTCAGCGGCTTAAATAAAGTGATAAATAAGCGAGGGCTTCGCAAGTACGGAAAAACCCAGATATTTATCGATTCTGAAGTGCTTCGCGTTTGTGATCCCTATGTACCTAAACGTTCGGGCACATTGAAAGAGTCGGGCAATACATTTACTGTGCCGGGGTCAGGTGAAGTTGAGTACAACACGCCGTACGCGAAACGGCAGCATAGAGAGAATGCGGGCAGAGGAGAAGGTGGCACCCGGCATGGCGGCCTGCGCGGGAAGCATTGGTTCGAGCGTGCTATGATCGACCACAAAGATGATATCCTGGAGGGCGCCGCAAAGGTTGCAGGAGGTAGACGACGTGGCTGACACAATTATCGAAGCGTTATATAACTATTTCGGCGATTGTCCTTTACTCGCAAATCGAATCCTTCGAGTAGATTTTCTTGGAGAAGAGACCGACGCAGAGTACACGATTGACAGCGTGCCATGCACACCGACAATAAAGCGTTATGTTGATGGCAGCGAGAAGCGGCAGTATCTTTTCACGCTCGGAAGCCGCGCTTTTTACAATGAGGACGTACTTAACGCGCTTAGCAACAGCGGTGTTTTTGAGAATATAGCCGCTTGGCTGAAGAAGCAG
Source organism: Clostridia bacterium (assembly GCA_017936365.1). Classification (GTDB taxonomy): domain Bacteria; phylum Bacillota; class Clostridia; order Oscillospirales; family Acutalibacteraceae; genus SIG598. The sequence continues at coordinate 8,350 of JAGBFS010000215.1, read as the reverse complement.
AGTAGTGCGGCCGCGCTCCCCAAACTTCCGAGCGGGTGTGAAGCCCAAAGCATCGAGGCTTTGAGTACCGTGTATATCCTTGAATCAGATGCGGCTATAGCGGCCGCGCGATATCAAATCCAGTGCAAATTAATTTATTTACAGGAGGTATAAACAATGGCAGGAGTAAAACAGCGCCGCACTATAGCGGATTATATCAATGTCACTCCCGGTGATGAGTCCAGCGCAACCAATACATTCATGGGGCTCGGTTTTAAAACGATCAATGAATCTCCGGGAGCTCAGGTTTCAAGCAAGCGCTATGTTAATAACAAGAGCGCTTCAAAATCGATAACCGGATACGATTCATCTTTTCCGTTTGAAATCGATCAGATCAAATCTGAAGCGGCGGTGGATTATATCGTTGGGATCGGCGAACGTCGCTTGACCGGAGCTGATGCGGAAACCGAATATTATCGAGTTGATCTTGATAAGCCGGTCAAGAACGGCGAAACAGTTGTCAAAGACACATATTATGCAAGAAAGTTTAAAGTAGCGGTCGAGGTATCCGGTCTTGACGATGCGGATGGTGAAATGACCGGCAGCGGCAACCTTCTGCCGATCGGCGATCTCGTCGAGGGATATGCGGTTATATCCGCCGGTACAATGAACTTTACAGCAGGCGAATACAAGGAGGAGTAATATATGTATTACGTAAATGGTGTTGAGCTTGAGGAAATAGATATATTTGATGCTGATGTTGCAGCAAAATACGAGGATGAAATTGACCGTTGCCGCAAGCGAGTATGTGAGGTCGATGCCTCGCAGCCGTACAGCGCCGTTATCGGCAGCATGTGCGCCCCTGTGTTTGATGCGTTTGACAGCCTCTTCGGGGAAGGCACAGCAGAAAGGCTGTTTTGTGGTAAGGCAAATATAAAAATCTGCCTCAAAGCCTTGACAGAGCTTGTCGCTCAGGTCGAGAGCCAAAAGGAAAGCTTTGATCAGCTGCCCGAAGAACTGTTGTCCTCGTTCGCAAGAGGCAATAAGGACGACGGCGAACAGGAGACCGAGCAGACCTCCGAGCGGGTTTATACAGCGAAGGATATCGCTGAATTATTCAATAGGTTGGATGTGTAATGGGAACGCCGTTGATTTTTGGATTGCCCGATGCAGTAGAAATCGGCGGCGTTATTCACCCGATACGTACCGATTTTCGCATCGGAATAAAATTTGAACAGCTTTTTACAGAGAACGAGGGCCTTGATGAGTCGGAACAAATGACCGTGCTTGTCAAGGCTCTTCGTCTTTGGTACCCAAAACCTCCGCGAAATATACCTGAAGCAATTGATAAAATGCTTTGGTTTTATGGTTGTGGAGACAAAAAAACAGATGCGCAGGGTGAGACTTCGGGCGCGCGTCTTTACGACTTAAAGCACGACGAAGCTTATTTGCATGCCGCGTTTTTAACGCAGTACGATATCGATCTGTACCGGGATAATCTTCATTGGTGGACGTTCTGTTCTCTTTTCAAAGCTCTGGACGATTGCCGCCTTACGCAGATTATTGGATACAGGGGGATAAAGATAGATCCTAAACACATGACAAAGGCCGAACAGGAATTTTACACAAAGATGAAAAAACGCTATGCGCTGCCTTTACCGGAAGCCGACCAGCAGCGCATTGATGAACTCGAAGCCGCTTTGATGAGCGGTAAGGGTATAGATGAAGCGCTTGCAAAGCAAAAGAGGTGATATAGCATGTCCGACGGAAAGATAGTTTTCGACACCGCCATAAATAATGACGGTACGGAAAGCGATCTAAAAGCATTGAGAAAAGATGTAGAAGATGCGGTTGAAAATATAGAAAGCTCTTCGGAGGCATCAAGTAAAAAGGTGAAAAAGGCAGCTGCGGATGCCTGCTCCGGAGCTTCAAAAGAAGCAAAGAAGGTTCCCAAAGCGGTTACCGGTGCGGCAAAAGAGGCTGCAGATGGTGTTGCTGATGCCAGCCGTGATGTACAGAAATCGTCCAAGGAAACCAGCGAGAAAATAAAGAAAGATTCCCAAAAGTCGGGCAGCGCTATTGATTACCTCAGGAACGCAATTGATAAGCAATCGAAGAAGCTGCAGGAATTAAAGAGCGCTTATGCGCAGGTCACATATGAGAACGGCAAGCACAGCGATGAGGCAAAAAAGCTGGCAAAGCAAATAAAAGAGCTTTCCTCTGCTTTGGCGGATAATAAAAAATCGCTGCAGAAAGCTGAAGACGCTGCGGAAGGACTCGATAAGAGCTATAGAGATATAGAGAAATCCGGCAGTAAGCTGTCAAAGCTGAAAGGTATTTTTACCGGATTGAGCAGCACGGCAAAGGCGTGCGGTAAGGCCACATTGACTGCGGTTGCGGCATTTTCAGCTGTCGCAACAATCGCCGTAACTTCGCTTACGGCAACAGCTGATTCGACGCGTGATTATCGTACGGAAATGGGAAAGCTGAATACTGCTTTTACCCAGAATTCGTTTACGAGCGAGCAAGCGAAAGAGACATATAAAGAGCTCGTAGGTATACTCGGCGAAACCGATCAGGCGGTTGAAGCGGCCAATCATCTGGCAAAGCTGACAAAGAATGAAAAGGATTTAAACCACTGGACGGATATTTGTGCAGGTGTATATGCAACCTTCGGTGCATCCCTGCCGATCGAGGGACTGACGGAAGCAGCCAACGAAACAGCGAAGGTAGGAAAAGTAACAGGACCACTTGCCGATGCGCTTAATTGGGCAGGAGTATCTGAAGATGCTTTTAATAAGAGTTTGGAGAAATGTTCAACGGAGCAGGAGCGGCAAGCACTTATAACATCCACTCTGACAGGTTTATACGCCGATGCAGCTGACGCATACAGAGTAACCAACGCACAGGTTATCGAAGCGAACAGAGTTAACGATGAGCTGTCATCTACGCTGGCGGCTATCGGTGAGCAGGCGGAGCCGTTATCCACGGATATTAAGTCTATCGGTGTGGCTCTTCTTGAGGGGGCTCTTGAACCTGCAAAATCGACAGTTGGCTTTTTGCGCGGAGAGGTCATTCCTGTAGTAAAAGGCTATGCAGATCAGCTGAAAGAGGCCGCGCAGGGCGGCGGAGAAGCGTTGGCCGATGCAGCCGGAACCATACTTGCCGATGCAGCAGCGCGCATAGCATCAGGTACGCCGACGTTTATAAAAGCGGCCGCAAACCTCGTAACGTCTTTTGCAAAATCGATCGGAAACAACGCCGATAAGATAGCTGCTTCGGCGGTGAAAATAGTAAAGACGCTGGCCAGCGGAATCGTAAAGGCTGTTCCTCAAATAGAAAAAGCTGCAGCGAAGATCGTTACGGCGCTCGCGAAGCAGCTGCTGGGTGACAAAGCCGGTAAGGCAGTAAAAAAGCTTACCGATTCGGTGCGGGCAAGCCTTAACGACATCTTCAAACATGCAAAAACGGTTATAAATGCTATAAAGCCAACGGTTGTAAATCTGATATCGATCATCAGCTCGGTAACAAAAACAACTCTTCCGGCACTTAAACTGGGATTCAAGGTGCTTGAGCCGGTTGTAAAATTGCTCGGAATAGCTCTTGAGGCTGTTACATGGGGTATTGATAAGCTTTGCACAGGTGTCGAGGCTGCTGTTGATTGGATCGGAGAGTTCGTGGGTATCAGCGATGATGCTGCAGGAAAGAGCGCCGATTTGGCAAGGCAGCAGGAGCATCTTGCGAAGGTTTTTGATGATTCAAAAGAGAGCGTAAGCGGATTTTTTGACAGTGCGTCGTCGGCCACCAGTGCGATCGAGGACATGAATGATGAAATATTCGTATCCAGCACTGAGCAGAGCAGACTATCATCAAGCATTGCAGAGGTACAGGCAAAGATAACGTCGATTGCGTCAACAGCGACAAGCGAAAGACGTAAGCTCACACAATCGGAAATCGATGAACTCGACAGATATTTTGAGAAGCTTGCGGAGCTGACCAGAAAACAATACGATTTATATTTCAATAAATCCGAGGCAACCATAGCGATGATCGAAGGCGAGGATAATTGGTCTGACGAGCTCGTTCAAAGTTATGTTGCGGCTGCACAGGAAATAAAGGATGAGATGTATAAGCTGGCGCAGGAGGATTACGCCAATACCTGTGCGCTGATAAATCAAAAACATAAAGCTGCAGGAACGTTGAATACTGAAGCGTATTATGCTGAAATTGCAGCGGCGGAAGTTCATAGAGATGAAATGTTTGCAATAGCAGACGGCCAGTACAGCAGTATCACAGGCGCTGCAATAGATGCTTACGCAAAGCAGACGGCGGCGCAAGGCAAATGGGCGGAAAAATCGGTAGGATTTGCCGGCGAAGTGACAGAGGCTAACTTTATGCTGAAAGGTCACCTTGAGCATTTTCAGAAGATCATGCCGACTTATGGCGAGGCATCTGCTGCAGCTTTCGATAAGTCACGTGAATCTCTGCAGTATTCAATGAATGAGATATCCGAAACCCTTTACGGAGCTGAAAAAGAAAATCTTATGTACTGGCTTAATCTTGTCGGCACAGCGGATATGTACGGAGGGGTGCTTTCGGATGAGACGGTGGGAACACTCAACGACATTCTTGCATATATCGACGAGTTGCCTCCGGAAATGAAAAAAGAATTTGAGCAGGCGTGGCTCGGAGCCAAAGAAGCTTTCAATGAGGCTAATCCGGAGATGCTTGCCGCTGCAGAAGAAAATGCAGAAAGTTATATCAATAAAATCGATGAAGTGTTTGAAATACATTCGCCGTCACGCGTAATGATGCGGAAAGGTGAATTCGCTGTTCAGGGATTTATAGATGGAAGCAAAAGCAAGACATCGGCTGTAACCAGCGTATTTAAATCCTTGGCGGAAGCTGCTCGCAATGCCGTAAAAGGCACCGATTTTCATTCTGTCGGCAGAGATATGGCTGATGGACTGGCCAACGGCATACGCGGAGGGATAAATAAAGTAATCGCTGCGGCAAAAGCTATGGCGAATAATGCAATAGCTTCAGCGCGAAAAGCGGCAGACAGTCACAGCCCATCGCGAAAGACTTTTGCACTTGGTGAGGATCTTGACGAAGGTCTGAAATTGGGCATCGAAAAGAGAATGCCGCAAGTAGCAAAAACGGCATACGAACAGGCTGCAGAGTTGGTGGATCGTATGCGCGCTGCTGTGTATTCACGCCGCGCAGCACTTGAAGAAAGCGTTATGAGCAATGTGATAAACAGAAATACAACAAACAACAATTACGACAATCGCCAATATCCACAGAATTTTAATTTTTATACGCCGACAGCTACACCGGCGCAGGTGGCTCGTGCAGCACGCCTGGCTATGGAGGTGACTTGATGTGCCGGAAATACTGTATATAGAACTTATCAAAGGTGATAATCGGATAATTGCCGGCGGCAGAGAGTTTGGGCAAGACTTCAATCTCGTTTCTGCTGCCGGGCTTGATTCGCCTGACTATTCGGTATCGATACAGTCGTCGGGAAGTAACGACGGAGGGTATATCGCGTCGGCAAAACTCGATAAACGGCCAATCAAGCTGGTGTTTGATGTGGAACGCGAGATCGAGGGGCAGATAGAAAGAGTCAGAGGACTGTGTGAACCGCACGACGATATTACAATCATTGTTCACCGCGGCAACACAATTCGATCAGCAATAGGTCGCGTAGAAGGCTTTAGAGTGAGTCAGGAAACGATATATCACGAAGCTCGAATTACTATATCTATCTTGTGCCCTTTTCCATATTTTAAAGGTGAACCGGCGAGCAAAAACAATGTCGAAAGAATACCGGCGATAAAATTTCCGCTTTCGGTACCACCAACGGGTTTGGCAGCGGGGTACTTGCTGCTTGCCGCTAATTTGCGTATAGAGAATTCCGGAAATACGAATGCCGGAATTGTTGCAAAATTGGTGTTTACCGGACCGGTAACCAATCCTAAAATTATAAATCTTGTTACAGGGGAATACATCCGACTGATAAACGCATTTGAGGCGGGTGACGAGCTCATCATCAGTACTGCTACAAAGAATAAATATGTGAAATGCAATGGCACAAACTGCATACACAAAGTCGACAGAAGTTCTGTTTTCTTTTCGCTCATTCCGGGCGAAAACGTAATTGGATATAACGCTGATAGCGGATACAGCAATTTGAGCATATACGTCAGCTGCACGCCTTTGTTTTTGGGGGTGTAGAGATGGAACTGTATTTGCTTGACAGCAACTTTCAAACGCTGGGAATCATAGACGATTATATGTCTTTGATATGGCGGAGAAAATATAAGACCGTCGGTGATTTTGAGCTTCATTGCAATCCACTTGCGACAGCGCTGTTAGTATCATCAAAATATGTGTATAGAGCTGATTGCCTTGAAACAGGGATGATAGAACAGCTTAACGCAGTCGACGATAGGGTGACAGTTAAAGGCCGCTTTTTGGAGGCGATTCTTGAGGATAAGGTTATTTGGCCTGCGAAGAGTTACACGTCAAAAACGCAGGAATATATAGCGAGAGATCTTGTTTCTTCCCTCACAGGTATTCCGCTTGGTGCTACCGCCGGTTTAGGAATGGCGACCAATGCACAGATCACCGGCAATAAACTTATGGAATATGTCTACGAATTGCTGGCCACGCAGGAATTATCGCCGCGAATCGTATATAACTACGAGAGAGATGCATTGGAATTCACGGTGTGGAAAGGCAAGGATAGAAGACAATCGCAAAGCGTGAACAGTTGGGCAATATTTTCACGCAATTGGGATAACCTCAAAGAAAGTTCCTATTCTTACAGCTGCAAAGACTACCGTAATTATGCCTATGTGGCGGGGGCAGGGGAGGGTAACGATCGAACGGTTGTAGCGGTCGATATGAGAGCAGCTCCCGAAAGCAGAAAACGAGAGCTGTGGGTTGACGCCCGTGACCTGCAGCAAGGCGAATTATCGAACGACCAATATGCGGCTCTCTTGCGTCAAAGAGGTGTAGAAAAACTCGCAGAATATCCTGTAGTCGAAAAGTTCGATGCAACTATATCAACCGATAGTGCGCTCGAATATATGACCGACTATGATCTCGGAGATTTATGCACAACAAATAATACAGATTACGGTATTTCGCTTGACGCACGAATAATCGAAATCGAAGAAGCATACGAGAACGGGCATTTAACGATTAAAGCACAATTCGGTGAAGGCTATTTAAGTGTAACCGATTATATTAGGAGGCGATTTAAATGAGTATGGTTTACGGTATGTTTGACGCGGTAAACATCGGTACTGATGAAGAACCAATATACGATCGGACGGTCGGATCTGATTTTTTTGCAAAGTTTTTCAGTACCGTTTGCCAAAATGGTGTTACGACAGACAGCTTCAGAGTGACAGCGTCAGGCGGCATGAATATATCCGTCAGTCCCGGAATGGCGGTCATAAACGGGCGCTGCTGCTATGACGAAAGCAGCACCACTCTGAAGGTAGGTGCCGTAAGCTCCGTTCGCAACGATTTGGTGGTTTTGCGCCTCGATATCGCAAATCGCGAAATATCTCTTGCGATAAGCCCCGGAGCCTCGGAGCCGGCACGTGGCGCGGATATATATGAGCTTGCGATCGCAAAAATAGTGTTGCCGTCAGCCGCAAGTGAAATTACGGCTGATATGATAATCGATCTTAGAAGCAATACGGCGTTTTGCGGTCTTGCCGGAGCTGCGGTGATGCCGCACGCTCACGGTAACGTGAACAGTTCAGGTGCGATTGGCGGCGATGCTGACAGATTGGTAGTGACAGGTGAGGGCGGTGCACTTCAGGCAATCACTATGGCTGAAGCTCGAGAAAGAATGGGGTTTGCCGGCCATCGTACCTATCAGATCACAAAGTCAGCAGCCGTATCGGCTTTGGCCATAATCAAAGCAAACTGGGAAAACTTTGCTCCGGGAGCACTAACCGTACATATCCTTGGGGGAAATTACGGTCCTTCATCAACGTTTTTTGTGTCAAAAGTAAATGACCAGCATGGAGCTGTGTTGGAAATCGGTTATGGAGTAAGTTCACCTGTATACACTACCCTTAATTACGGCACGTGGAGTCGATAAAGGAGCGTGGAGCAATGATAACAGGATGCGTAAAAGGACAGTATTTATCAATTGCCTCGCCGCTCATCGTAACAGACAGCATAAATTATCTTTCGGCGAGATTTTATTTTTCAGAAGATTGGGATAATGCCGAAAAATGGGCTCATTTTAAACTTAATGGCAGCGAAACGGTATACGACATTAAGCTTAATAATGATGAGATTCCGGCAGATGAGGGTCTTAATCTGACAACCGGTGATTGGG
>JAGBFS010000214.1 GCA_017936365.1 Clostridia bacterium | reverse complement strand
TGTTTTCCTTTGTGACGGTTGTAACTGCTCTGCTGTATTTTGTAATAACAGGTATCGGGAAACTTGATTTCTCTCCCATTATGGAATATCTTCCCTACTCCGCAGCCTTTGCACTCTGTTACGGACTTACGACCTGGGGCTCAAAATCCGCTCTCAAATACGGTCCTATGGCACTCGGTACTCTTTTCGGTGCCTGTTCGCTTCTTATTCCGACCTTTCTCGGCATATTAATTCTCGGAGATCCCATGCTTCCGCCTCAGAGAATTGTCGGACTTGTCGTTCTTTTTGCATCCATCGCATTGGCAAACCTTAAAAAAGAAGATCAGCGTATAACTTTTCTATGGATAATATTTGTTGTATTAAGTGTTGTGGGCAACGGCTTTTGTGCCTTCACACAGGCGGCTCAGGTTAAATTCCAGCAAGGCAAATACGGCAATGAGTTCATGATAACAGCCCTTGCCTTTGTTGCGATAGCTCTCGGTATTGCCGCATTCGCAGGCAGGAGCCGTGAAACCATCAAGGCTCAGACAGGTGAAAAGCGTCTCTGGGTATTTGCAATACTTTCGGGACTTGCCAACGGCTTTACAAATCAGATGGTAATGCTTCTTGTTGCAAATAAGATGCCGCAGTCCATTATCCAGCCTACAGTCTCTGCAGGCGGACTTGTGCTGACACTTCTTGCGGCGGTACTTCTTTACAAGGAAAAGCAGTCAAAAGCCAAATATGCGGCATTTGCTCTTGGTGCTGTATCTCTTGTTCTCTTGAATATTTAATTTTAACTTGACTTGAATATAGTATTGTGCTACAATAGCAGTGGGAAATAATGCTCCCACTGTTATTTTTTTTTGAAAGGGATGTAAAATGCCATGAAACGCAAAGTAAGTATAGCCATCGGTGCATATCAGCAAAAGTTCGGTGATCTTGAAGCAATAAAAATAGCAAAAAAGATCGGTGCGGATGCAGTGGATATGGATGTTTCCGGCGGAAGATACAACTGTGCAAATGAAAATTCGATTTACTATAAATCCGATGACGAGATAGAGTCCTACTTCTCAGAGATCGGAAAGCTCGCAAAGGATCTTGAAATAGAGATAGGTCAGACTCACGGAAGAATCACGGGACTTTTTCCCGATGATAACCCCGAGGACAACATCAATCTTTTCAAGAACTTCCGTCTTGATTGTCTTGCAACCAAAGCTCTCGGATGCCCCGTTACCGTCGTTCACGGCTGTGTTACCGGAAGAGCCGCAATGCCTGACGAAGATCCCAAAGTCATGCGTGACAAGAACTATTATCTCTTTACCGAATATATGAAGTCCGCAAAGGAGTTCGGAGTAAAGGTGGCATCGGAAAGTCTGGGAGATTGTGCGGCGTACAAATGCTGTGACTTCTTCGGCAACACAAGCGAGCTTATAATGTCGGGAAACAGAGTGTGTGCCGACAGCGACAACGCCGATTACTTCGGCTACTGCATAGACACGGGGCATGCAAACAAAGCTACACGATTTAATAACAACCCATCCCCCGCAGATCACATCAGGATGTGCGGAAACAGAATAATAG
>JAGBFS010000213.1 GCA_017936365.1 Clostridia bacterium | reverse complement strand
CGATTATCGGACATAAACGATGGTCTATTGTTGAAAGCACAAGGAGATTATTGCTTGCCGGAAGTCCCTCGCCCGGCATATCAACTTTATATTCAGGGATTCCGAGAAGGAAGGATGAGGCTGTACCGCTGCGGTCAAAGGCAAGCTTTACCTCCGACGGGAAATCGGCAGGAGTCTTCTGCCAGCAGCAGGCAAGCTCCATCGCGGAGCCTTCGGGAACCCATTTGGTTTCTGCGTCACGAACGTATTTTTTCCATTCAAGAGGTTTTGAAACAGGCTGGAAAAAGCCCGGAATAAGGTTCATCAATTTAACATTCCCTTCATATCAATATGTTATTTCTATTTCGCTGCCATGAGTTTCAAAGCGTCGGCGATTATCTTTTCAACAGGCTGTGAAACATCGGTTTTTGCGACGAGGGACGATGCTTCTGCGGCCGAGCAGCCAAGCACCATAAGGGCATTGACGGCTTCGGAAACGCTGTTGGAGGAAACCGTAGCGGCGGAAGCGGCAGAAGAGATTGCGGGAGACACATCCATCGATGCAAATTTATCCTTGAGCTCAAGAACGATTCTCTGAGCCTGCTTCGGGCCTATGCCGTTGGCTTTGGTCAGCATCTTATAATCGCCGGAAGCGACGCTTACAGCAATCTGTTCGGGGGTCAGGGCGGAAAGGGCAGACATTGCGATCTTTGAGCCTACGCCCGAAACGCTTATAAGCAGACGGAAACAGGAATATTCCTCTCTTGAGGCGAAGCCGTAGAGAGAAAGTGCGTCCTGCGTTACGTTGAAATGGGTGTAAAGAAATACTTCCTGTCCGACAGAGGGCATGGAAAGCTGGGTCGTTGTGGATACGGCACATCGGAATCCGACACCGCCGCATTCGAGTACGACAAACCCCGGCTCGGAAAGGGTCAGAGTTCCCCTTAATGAATATATCATTGTTTAATTTGTCCTTATCTTATAAATTACTTTATGACCGTTCTTACTTCAAGCTTGGTTCTTGTGCTGTTCTGTGCATGGCAAATGGCCATAGCAAGAGCATCGGCGGTATCATCGGGCTTGGGGCGTTCGGGCAGACAAAGAAGTCGTCTTGTCATTTCCTGAACCTGTCCCTTGACGGCCTGACCGTATCCGGTTACTGCCTGTTTTACCTGCAGGGGAGTGTATTCGTATATCGGTATGCCGGCTTTTCTGGCGGCAAGCAGTATAACGCCCCTTGCCTCGGCAACACCGATGACGGTTTTGGCGTTGTTTGCATAATAAAGCCGTTCGATGGATAATGCATCCGGACGTCTGCGCTCAATGATATCTGTGATCTTATCATAGATGGTTTCAAGTCTTGCCTCAAAGGGCATTTCGGGACGGGTCACAACAGCGCCGAATTCAACCGGAGCATAGCGCGGAGCGTTGTAACGTATCAGACCGTATCCGACTATAGCATAGCCGGGGTCAATTCCAAGAATAAGCATCAATCTATCCCCTCTTTTTTATGAATTTCAGCATTGAAGTGCGCTGTTTGGCGAAATGTTTTTTGGGCGGGATCGAAAATCAGAGGCTTGTATTATCTCCGGAACCGCCTATGTATTGATCTGAATTGACCTTTTCAACATCGCCGAGAACGAGCTTGTTGCCGATTAATGTGCGTATGTTGGTAAAGGTGGTTTTGCAGCGCTGCCATTGGTCGTTTGTGGAGAAGACTTCCGGTCTTGCGGCAGCATCAACATAACGTGCCGCGGGAACGACACGGTATTTCAGATAGGTGTTTTCGGTTGCATGCGAGTTGTCCCTGTTGCAGTAAACCGGATGATAATTTGCTTTTGCGAGTGTTACCGTATCAGAGCCGGCGGCACGCTCAAGGGTGAAGCTGACAACAAGGCTCTGCTGGGTTGTCTGGGGCGCTCCCGAGCTTATATCTGTAAAAAGATTGCCGAGAGAATAGAAAACATAACAATCCTTGCCTGTGGAAGAAGATTTTTTAACCGTAACTCTCTCAACAAGGTTGGGGCCGATGCCTGCGGTAACGTCAACGCCTGCGTCTATAAGATCCTGTGCGAGTGAACGCATCGCGGCGGTCGGGCTTGTGTCGGCGGCGCTTCCCCAGTAAAGATATATTACGATGAACTGTGCGCCGGCGCTGCGCATAGCCTGCACATCGGAAAGGATGTGCTGTGAAGCCTCGGTTATTTCATGCTGATTTATGCACCAGGCCTTCTGTCCGTCGGCGAAGGTGCCGGTCTGTGCGGCTATTTCGCCCGATGTGAGGCAGCTGTAAGAGCCGATGCCGACACATATACCGTCGATTTTTTTGACACAGACGGTGTTTCTTTCCTGTTGTGATGAGTATGTTCCGACGGCGTTTATACCGCCGGCATTAAGATTGCTGATGGTCTTGCTCATCGGATCGAAACCATTGGAAACCGAAGCGGTGTTTGCAGTAGCAACGGTGGTAACGCCCATTTCTGAAAGAGCTCCGGTGAGCTGGCTGGGATAGTTTGCGGCAGGATAGCCGGAAAGAGATGCGTTGGAGCCGTAACCGTCGATCGTGCCGAGCAGACCGACGATGCTGATGTCCGATTTCATTATCAGCTTCATATCGTCAAGATAGTTGCTGAAGTTGTAGCCGCTTCCGGAAGCGGCGGCGGAAAGGATTTCATCCTGAAGTCGGATCGCACCGCCGACGGTGACGGTAACGGAGGCTCCGTCATCGTCAAGTGTGGTTGAAGAATCGGCCTGAAATGCGGAATCGGAAGCCGGCTCGTTTGGAGATGTGGTCATCTGCTGACCGCCGCTGTTGGCGGAGATGAGAATGAGAGCAAGACCGATGATGCCGACGAGCGAAAATGCAGCTATTGTGAGAAATTTCGAAAGACTGCTTTCGCGGACTCCGGAAAAAATACGACGGCGAGGATGGGACTTTCCGACGGTTACCGAGGTGGAAGCGGCAGCGGCCTTGTGGCGGCGTTTTGCGTCGGTTATCTGAGCCGAGCGAAACTGACCGGAAACTGCGCTGCTGGAGCGGGAAACCTTTCCAAGTCCCTTTCCGACGGGGTATTCGGAAGGACTGTATCCGCTGGTCTTTCTTGGTAATAAAGATCGCAACCGCGAAGAAAAGCTCTTTCGCGAGTTATGAATGCGTGCCATATAATATGATCCTCCATTTTGCCGGTGTGCGGCATAGAATACTTTTGCATTATGCAAAAGCTGATAAGTAGAGTACATGATATTATATCATATTAAAAAACATATTTCAACCAATGCTATTTTGTGCCGCCGATGCGTCGAAACCACCATATAATGCGTGAGATAAAACTTTGTTAAGGCTGGGGAAAAGAGCAAAAGCAAAAATCAGAAAACTTATTATATTTTGAGAAAAATATAATTGTAATTTATATAATACCGTGATATAATATTTTTTCAGAAATGTAAAATTCGGAGGTGCGAACAATGAAGGAGACCATCTGTACAATTCCCGTAAACGAGATTTTTGAACAAACCGGAGGGTGCCCGATCTGCAGGATGAGGGACATCATTGAAAAGAAATATATAGACTATATCACAGGCGCCGCAATGATGGAGCCCGATGTTCGTATGCTCACAAATGCAAAGGGCTTTTGCGAAAAGCATTTTCGTCAGATGCTTGCTCGCTGCACAAACAGGCTGCCGATTTGCCAGATGCTTCACAGTCATCTTGTCGATTCGGACAGAAAACTTCTGAAAAATGCCGACAGCAGCAGCGCGAAAAAGCTTGCAAAGCTTGAAGAAAGCTGTTTTGTCTGCGAATATATCGAAAACCATTTTTCGCGTTCGCTCGATACTCTTTTCCGCAATTACAAAACAGAGCCGGAATTCAGACAGCTTTTTGCAAAACAGGAATATCTTTGCTTCCCTCATTACCGCCGTATGCTTACCGACGGTAAATCGGCTGCGGGAAATAAATATGCCGAGTTGTGCGAAACGTCGCATAAGCTTGTATGCAAGCACAGCGATCTTCTGAAGGATCAGCTTATGGGCTTTATAGAATCTTTCGATTATCGCAATGCCGGTATGCCTATGCCGGAGGATTCGCGCGACTGCATTGAGAGGACTATCCAGTTCCTTACATCGCGTCATCCCTCCGAAGTATAATATGAACAATCAAGTTTTTGAAAATCCCTGCGCTGTTCGCGGGAAAGGAATGGTACAATGAATTTTATTGGTATCTTGGTTGATGTGGGAATAATTGCACTGTTTTTTCTGTTTGCGCGCAATAACTCAAAGCGCACACAGATCACGGTTGTGATAGAAACAATATGCAACGTTCTTTCGGCGGCGATAGCCGTGCCGCTGGCTCGTCTGCTTGCGTCGCTGAGCTATGAATCGTTTTTCCGCAATGCGATCGCCGAGCGCATCAAAACGGTTGTTGCCGATGCGGCAACAACAACCTCATCGACCGGTAATATTCAGCGTCTGCTTGATTCGCTGCCGAATATGATATCCTATGCCGCGGGAAGTTATCAGACGATAACAGATGAATCCATAAAGAAGATAGATTCGCTTCTTGTCGGTGACGTTACCGGCTCGGCAGGAAAGATTGTTGATATATTGGCAAGACCGGTAGTCGAAGGCGTTTTCAGAGCCACCTATTTTGTGGTGGTTTTTGTTGGGGCGCTGTATCTGCTGAAATCTCTTGGCGCATTTGTTGAAAATATGATGATGAATGCCGACCGAGGTTCAAATAATGCTGCGCTTGGTGCTGCGATGGGCTGTATAAAATGCGCGGTATTCATCACGATAGTAATAGCCGCCATGCGTCTTTGCATACCGACAATACCGGAACAATGGCAGTTCTTGTCGGGTGAAAATCTTACAGGCTCGCTCTTTTTCAGAATGTTTTACGATCAGAATATCCTGATGCTTTTCCTTGGTAAGGGGATATATCCGGTAGGACTTTAATTCTATTTTTTTATTACATTACAAGGAGGAGTGCTCACGAAGGGGCACGGTAAAAAAATCTTATGAATGTTCCAAATACGCTTTCGGTTTTAAGATTATTGCTCATCCCTGTTTTCTGCTGGTCGTTTCTGATGTCCAGTCAGGATAGTATGTATTATTACATTGCCGGTGCAGCTTTGGTGCTTTCGGCACTTTCTGACCTGCTTGACGGATTTTTTGCAAGGATACTTAATCAGATCACCGAAATAGGAAAATTGCTTGATCCGATTGCCGACAAATTAACTCTTGGTGCCGTGGTCGTGTGCATGTGGATACGCTTCGGAACTCAGATCCCCATACTCAACGTGCTTTTTGCTCTGCTTCTTCTTAAGGAGCTTGTGATGGCGATTGGCGGCATTATTGTTTTCAGAGGCCGACGTCAGGTGTTCCCTGCGCGCTGGTGGGGAAAGATCGGCACAGCCGGTTTTTATGCCTGTATGATGGGTGTCATGATCGTGTCGATATTCTTTAGTGATTATCAGTACAGCACAGCAATAATAATAGGATTGGTAGCGCTTTCGGTTGTTCTTATGCTCTTTGCCTTTGTGAGATATTTCATTTTGGGCTTGAAGCTTATTAAAAAGGAAGACGAAACCGAAAACAGCGACAAAACGGAGAGCGCACAGGACATAGCATAGTATGTGCGCGCAGTTGGTCTTTTTTCCGCAGCGGAGAGACCCGATAAATACAATGCTGCGGAGAAATGGAATAAATAATTAATGCTTTGTACACGCTGTAAAAAGAGACAAGCTGTAGTATTTGTAACAGGTATGTTCGGTGATTCAAGAACAGAAAACGCCGGACTTTGCATGACATGCGCCAGAGAGCTTGGAATTCCCCAGGTGGATGCGATAATGAAGCAGATGGGGCTTGACGATGACGGAATAGAAGAAATGGAAAACCGTCTGGCGAAAATGGCGGAAAGCGGTGAACTGCCCTTCTCCGATGGCGATGATATGTTCGAACAGGGCGGCGCGCTTGCGGAGCTTATGGAGAACATGAGTGACGACGAAGAGGATGATGAACCGGAAGAGGTTCATGGTGCAGTGCTCAGCGCCGAGGATGTGTCCGATAAACCGGAAGAATCCGAAGACGACGAAAAAGAGCATCGTATGTCGCCGTTTGAGAGACTTTTCGGCGGCAGCTTCCAGTTCGGCGGAGCAACCTATTCAGATGAAAGTACTTCCAAAAACAAAAAAGATAAAAAGCGCAGAAATAAAGAGCTTCGCTTTTTGAGCAACTATTGTACAAATCTTACCGCAAAGGCAAGAGAAGGCAAACTTGACAGGATAATCGGACGGGACAGAGAGATCGAACGCATGGTTCAGATACTTTCCCGCAGATCTAAAAATAACCCGTGCCTTATAGGTGAGCCGGGTGTTGGTAAGACGGCTATCGCCGAAGGTCTGGCCATCCGCATGGCGTCGGCCGATGTTCCGGCAAAGCTTGCTGCAAAGGAGCTTTATCTTCTTGATCTTACCGCTCTTGTTGCCGGAACGCAGTTCAGGGGACAGTTTGAAAGCCGCATGAAGGGTCTTATTGATGAAGTAAAGGGTCGCGGCAACGTTATTCTTTTCATTGATGAGGTTCATAATCTTGTCGGCACAGGTGATGCCGAAGGTTCAATGAATGCGGCGAATATCATGAAGCCGGCTCTTTCGAGAGGTGAGCTTCAGGTTATCGGCGCAACAACATTTACGGAATACCGCAAGCATATTGAAAAGGATTCGGCGCTTGAGAGAAGATTTCAGCCGGTAACGGTGGAGGAGCCTTCGGCGGCCGATACGGTCAATGTGCTCAAAGGTATCAAGGACTATTACGAAAACCACCACGCAGTAACGGTAAGTGATTCTATAATCAGCCGTGCGGTGGCACTTTCCGAAAGATATATTACCGACCGTTTCCTGCCGGATAAGGCTATCGATCTGCTCGATGAGGCCTGCGCCTGTGCGGCTCTGCGCAATAAAGCAAGAGCAGAGCTTGATAAGGTAAGTATAAGACTTGAGCAGCTCAGCCGCGAGAAGAACGAGCTTACCGAATCGGAGGAAGAGCCCGATTACGAGCGGCTTGCGGTGCTGACAAGCGAGATCATGCAGCTTGAAGATCAGGCGGCAAAACTTCGTCCCGAAGCGGAGGGCTTTGGCGTTACCGAGGGTGACCTTGCAAGAGTAATTGAGCTTTGGACCGGTATTCAGGCCTCACGCGTTGAGGAAAGTGAATTTTCAAAGCTTTCCGCGATAGGCGACCGAATAAAAGAAAAGGTAAAGGGACAGGATGAGGCGGTCGATCTGGTTGCTGCAGCGATAAGACGCAACCGAGTTCAGATAAGCCCCAGAAGAAGACCGGCCTCCTTTATATTTGTCGGCCCCACCGGTGTGGGTAAAACCGAGCTTGTAAAGGTACTTGCGGCCGAACTGTTTTCCACCCCGGAAACTCTCATCAGACTTGATATGAGCGAATATATGGAGAAACATTCGGTGAGTAAGATAATCGGTTCTCCTCCCGGATATGTCGGTTACGACGAAGCCGGTCAGCTTACCGAAAAGGTTCGCCGCAAGCCCTATTCTGTACTTCTTTTTGACGAAATAGAGAAGGCGCATCCCGATGTTCTTAATATACTTCTTCAGATACTTGACGAAGGAAAGATAAACGATGCGCAGGGACGCACCGTAAGCTTTGAAAATACAGTCATAATAATGACATCCAACGCCGGCAGCGATAAAAAAGACGGAGCTATGGGCTTTGCAAAGAGCGAAGCAGAGCTTTCAAAAGAAAAGGCGATGCGTGCGCTTGCCGATTTCCTGCGTCCGGAATTTCTTGCCCGTGTTGACGAAGTGGTTGTTTTCAGCCCGCTCAGCGATGAGGATTACAGAGCTATCGGCCGTTTGATGACCGATGAATATGTCGGTACTCTTCTTGAAAAGGGCATTAAGCTTACTGTTTCCGATGAAGCGGTGGCATGGCTTGCCGATCACGCAAAGGGCGGCAAAAGTGCGGCTCGCGATCTGCGCAATCTTATAAGAAAAGAGCTTGAAGACAGATTGGCCAGCCTTATTATAGAAAGGGCGGAGAATCTGCCTGACTTTGTCAACGTTGTTGTCAAAGATGATGCTATAGCCTTTGTAACCGAATGATATGAATATTTTACACTATGTTTCGACCGGGGTAAGTGCTTCCGACGTAAGCCTTACAGATGTTATAAACGATGCGGCCAACAATACATCGGGCGGCTTTCTTTCAGGGACCGATATGCCGATGTGGGCGCTCTTTCTGATTCCGCAGGCGTGGTGGTTCATGCTTCCGCTGACGCTGATCGTTGCCTGTGCGGCGGTGATATTATCGCTTAAGATAATAGATGAGCTGTGGGCGTGGAAAGACTTTTTGAAAAAATGCCTTGTTCGTATATTTGTCGTGCATTGCGGCTGCTTTATAATAGCATCGGGTTTTCTGCTTTTCTGGGGATTTGTTCCTGCTTTCTTTTCCGAATGGTGGGACAGAAATATATTCATATATATATGTTCAAATCCGTTCGGCAACATATTTGCGCTGTTGTTTGTCCTTGCGGCAGTAGCGCTTGCGTTTTTCGGAGTCTATTTTCTTGATTTGCGATTTACGTTTAAAAAACTTCTTATCGAAGAGGAAAAGCTGAAGAGGTTAGCTTTGCTGACGGCGGCTTTTTCGTCGCCCTATGTTTTTCTTCTTCCCTTCACACTTCAGTTTTAAAGAATAAAAAGGTATTCGTATTACAAAACGCGTGATACGAATACCTTTGTTTTTTGAAAAATGCTCGAAAATGCAAATAGATTGACAATCATAAACGTAATGGTGTATACTGGTCTCAAATGGCAGAATTCTTAAAATGTTAAAGTATAAGGAGGTCAAATGTAATGAAGAGAGGATTGAAAAAGATTATTGCTGTAGCTTTGATGCTGTCGATAGTCGCTTGTATACTGCCGTTGGCGCCTGTCGGAATAACAGCAAGAGCTGCTGATGAAGACGTCAAAGTTTACGGAAATTTTGCCTATGTTCAGGAGTCGGACGGAAATCTGACTATAGCAGCTTATAACAGCGAAGCGTTAACGGCTGATGTAGTTGTGCCGGCGACGATAAACGGATTGAAGGTTACAAAGATAGGAACATTTGCGTTCAGTGAATGTGATTATATCCAGTCGGTTACTATCAGTAATAATATTTCTGTGATAGAGGTCGGTGCCTTTGATGGATGCTCATCACTTAAAAAGGTAACCTTACCGGCGACGCTGAAGGAGGTTCAGGCAAGCGCATTTGGCTCTTGTGAATCCTTGTCAGAATTCAAGGTTTCGTCTTCAAATCCATATTTTTCTTCGGCCGATGGAGTTCTTTATAACAAAAACAAGACCGAGATTATAAGCTGCGGAGGAAGCAAGAAGGGCGTATTTACCGTACCGTCTACAGTCAAATCGATAGCTTCTTATGCGTTTGATAGCTGTAGTGGCATTACAAGCGTTACTATACCAAAATCGGTCACATATATAGGTCAGGGTGCATTTTATAATTGCAGCAAGATGACAAGAATAAATGTTAATGCGGCAAATCCCAATTATAAAAGCGTCAACGCAATGCTTTTAAATAAAAGCGGAACTGAATTTTTGGCCTGTCCACCGGGTATGTCGGGCAAAGTGACGATTCCGTCCGGAGTAAAAACGATAGGAGCCGTTTCGTTTGATTATTGCAGTAAAGTTACCGAAATAGTTATGCCGAGTTCGGTTACACTTATTGCTGCGCTGGCTTTTTCCGATTGTGATGGGCTTACAAAGGTCAACATTCCGAATTCGGTTACGACAATAGGTGAAGGTGCGTTTTTTGATTGTGATTCGCTTACCGAAATCAATATACCGTCATCGGTAACCGAAATAATGGGGTTGACGTTTGCGGAATGCTCGCAGCTGACCTGCGTTGCTATACCAAAGTCGGTAAAAACTATCGGCGCACTTGCGTTTTATGATACGGAGTCAAACGAAAGCATCCCCTGTGTGATATATGATGGCACACAGGCTCAATGGGAACAGATAACAATAGGTCTGTATAACGAGCGTCTTGAAACGACCCCCATGAACTACCGTATAGCAGGAAACGGGCGTTTCGACACCGCGGTCGAGATAAGCAAGAGCGGATGGAAGAACGGTTCTGAAAATGTAGTGCTTGCGTATGGAATGAATTATGCTGATGCATTGGCCGGTGCGCCGCTTGCCGCGGCACTTGATTGCCCGCTGCTTCTTACCGGAAATTTGGAGTCGGGGCTTGAAAGTATTGTTACGGCGGAGATGAACCGGCTGGGAGTAAAAAATGTATATATTCTCGGCGGCGAATATGTTGTCAGCTCGGCTATAGAAAGTTCGCTCAAGTCGAAATACGGTAAAAATAATGTTGAAAGAGTGTACGGCGAAAACCGTTACGGAACCTCGCTTGCCATTGCGGAAAAGCTTGACGAGATTAGAAGAGAAGCAGGAAAGGGCAGCTTCAGCAATGTTTATTTCTGCTCTGCCGGAAGCTTTGCCGATGCTCTTTCGATAAGCCCGGTCGCAGGTATAGAAATGAATCCGATACTTTATGCACCGGCTTATGCTAAAGGTCAGGACTGCAGTCTTAACACCGTTTCGCCGGAAACGGCCGATTATGTAAAAACGCTTTGTGATAACGGCTGCGGAAAGATGACTATTGTCGGCGGAATCTATGCGGTTTCGGAAGCGGCACAGGCTGATCTTGAAGCGGCAGTACCGGTGATTGAACGTGTACATGCCGGAATAACAGGCGGCCGATATGATACAATGCTTCAGATATGCAGAAAATATGATAGTGTATTCACTAATAAAGATACAATTTGCGTCGCAACGGGAATGGCGTTCCCCGATGCTTTGGCAGGCGCGGCGCTGGCCGCAAAGACCGGATGCCCGCTTGTGCTTGTCGGATACAGCGATGCGGCAGGCAAGGTCAGCAGTATAAATGAGCAGCTGCAGGGTTATGTTACATCAAGATCTGTGGAGAAGACCTTTGTATTCGGCGGAATTTATGCGGTGGCAGATAAGCAGGTCGAAAGGCTTGTGAAAAAGGTAACGCCTATACTGGTTCAGGTTTCTCTTGCATTTGATGATTCAAATGCTTCATACAGCTCGATTACGGGAGCGACAAAGTCGGGAAAATCCTATATATGGAATGGTGTAACGGACGTTTCGTTCAAGGTTTCGCCTGCTGCAGGGTACGAAGTGGAATCTGTAAAATATGATACCGGATATAAGACAGGTACGGCTGTGGAATCAAACGGAACCTACACAATTTCCAAGGATGACCTCAAATCCTCTTACGACACGACCTTTGCAATTACCGTACAGGTGAAGGAGCTGCCGGCTGTAAAAATGAGGTTTACCGGTGAGGAAGCGGAATTTGAGGAAGTTACCGGAGTTATAGATAACGGAGAAGAGCTGGTTTGGGACAGAAGCAGTGATATAACCTTTAAGGCGTCGGCTGCGGATGGATATAAAATTGCAGGTGTGGACGTTGAAACGGCGACGACCAGCGAGGCTCTTGAGCCGAACGGTGCGAATGTTTATACCATTGAGGCAGAGGAGCTTAAATTATACGAAGGTACGGTTGTAGATGTTTCTGCACAGACGGAGAAACTGCCGGTTGTATCGGTAGATTTTGCGGCTGATAATGCGATGGTTTCAAATATCAGCGGCGTGGAACAGGATGATTCGGGCTGCATTTGGAACGCATCTTCGGACGTGACGTTTGAAGTGTCGGCGTCGGACGGCTATGAGGTATCGGGAGTTTTGTTTGGAACACAGGAAGAAGCTCAAGCGCTTGAACCGGATGAAAACGGAGTTTATGTGATCGCGGCGGAGCAGTTCCAATCGGATGCAGACAAAACCTTTGCTGTAACCGTAGAGACAAGCAAGGTGCCTGTGGTAACGGTAATGCTCGAAGGGGAGAATGTCAGCTTCAGCGATGTTTTGGGAGCGGAAGAAACCGAATCCGGATATGTTTGGGACAATGAGAGTGATATAACTTTTGTTGCCGCTGCGCAGGAGGGTTACACGATTTCCGAAGTCAATTTTATAAACGCGACGGAAACAATAGTTCTGACTCCTGATGAGAACGGGGTGTATACACTTACGCCCGAAATGATCTGTTCGGCCGAAGATATGACCTTTACCGTAGCGGTGACGGTGTTGTCTGCAGCAGACCAAATTGAATAATAGCTGATATTAATTAAACAACAGGCGCCCCTCAAGAGAAGATGTTTCTCTTGAGGGGCGCCTGAAATTATAAAATCAAGTTTATTTACCCTGCGATGCGTTATATTTTGCAACAAGGTCGTTAATCTTCTTGTGCGGGTCAAGAAGGGTGTTGACCGAACGGTTCTGGTGCATTGCAAGAATAAAGTAGGAAATATACTTTGTAGCATCAACGTTTACATACCAGGGACGTGCGAGCATTTCGGGAGACTGATATGTAAGGTTTGTGGAAAGAACAGCATCAAAGAGTCCCTGCTCATAAGCACGGTCGAATCTTTCAAGACCTTCGGTGAAGAGTCCGTAGGTGGCGGACATGAATATTCTTCCGCAGCCGCGTTCCTTGAGGTCTTCGGCAAGACCGATCATGGAATCGCCGGAAGCGATAATATCGTCGGCAACGAGGATATCCTTGCCTTTAACATCGGTGCCGATGTACTCATGTGCGACGATGGGGTTGCGGCCGTTGACGACGCGTGTGTAATCGCGGCGCTTGTAGAACATACCGAGGTCGACGCCGAGGATGGAAGCGTAATAAACGTTGCGGTTCATAGCACCTTCGTCGGGGCTGACGAGCATGAGATGATCTTTATCAATATTGATATCATCAAATCTGTTGAACAGAGCCTTGAGTACCTGATAGTTGGGCATTGCGTTATCGAAGCCCATGAGCGGAGTTGCATTCTGAACACGGGGGTCGTGAGCATCAAAGGTGATGATGCTGTTAACGCCCATGCGCTCAAGCTCCTGCAGAGCCAGAGCAGCGTCAAGTGATTCACGCATGCTTCTCTTGTGCTGGCGTCCGCCGTAGAGAATCGGCATGATAACGGTGATTCTGCTTGCCTTACCGCTTATTGCGGAGATAATGCGCTTTATATCCTGATAGTGATCATCGGGAGACATCGGTGTTTCTTTGCCGAACATGGGGTAGGTGCAGGCATAATTTCCGACATCGGCAAGAATATAGAGGTCGTATCCGCGAACTGTGTGACCAAGAACTGCCTTACCGTCACCGGTGGAAAAACGCGGGCAGTTTGATTTGCATATAAGGGTCTTGCGGAAAGCGTCATTGCTTATTGCGTCCGGATTCTGGCTGTAATAGAAGTTGAGCAGATGGTTGTCGATAAGTGATGCGAGCTGTTCTGCACCCGGAGTGGCAACAAGGCCGATGGGGAAGAGGTTGCTGTGTGTGTCGAGCAGAGAAGCAAAATTCTGTTCCATAGCGTTGATGATCCTTTCAATTTTTGTTTCTGCTTATATGATACAATAGAAGTCGAAAACTGTCAACTTTCAAAACAGAGATTAAAAGGGGTACAATAAGGTTATAATTTGTTCATATTTTTTTAATATCAGGTTGCGCAATGACTGTCGCAGCATTCTTCGGAATCGAAATCTATCTCCACGGTAATATGACTTACGGAAAATGCCTCGCTTTTTTTGCGCAGGGATTTTTTTACGGCAAGTATCTGTACTGTGTCGATGGAGGAAGGCACCACAGCGTGCAGAGTTGCAAGCATATTTTCGCCGTCAAGAGTCCAGATATGGACATGATGAACGTCACAGACATTTTCGGTCTCAAGCAATGCTTTTGTGTATTCTTCGGTATCGAAATCTGTCGGAGCGGTTTCAAGAAGAACCGACATAACGCCTTTGATATTGCGCACCGCGTGATAAAGGATAAACAATCCGACACAGAGTGAGAGGATAGGATCGATGATGGGAAGGTTGAATATTCTGATAAGAATACTGCCGATAAGTACAACCGCCCAGCCGAGAACATCCTCCAGCATGTGGAGATTTATTGCCTTTTCGTTTGCACCGCTGCCATGGGAGGTTTTGAGGACGGCAAGACCGTTGAATATAAGTCCGATGATCGCGATAATAAGCATCCAGCCTGATTTCAGATCATCGTTTCCGCCCGATATCAGCTTTGTGATCGATCCGTATATTACAAGTGCCGATCCGGCAACAAGTATGGACGAGGTTATAAGAGCCGATATGACGGAATAGCGTCGGTATCCGTATGTATAGACGGCGTCTGATTTCTTTTTTGATTTCTTTTCAAGCACAAATGCAAATGCGATTGCAAGACAGTCGCCAAGATCGTGGACTGCATCGGAAAGAATAGCGAAGCTTCCGGAAAACCATCCGCCGACAGCCTCGATTATTACAAATATAAAATTGAGAAGAAAAGCGGTCAGTATATTTCCCTCGGCGTGGTGATGCGAATGGATGTGGGCGTGATTGTGACCGTGTGAATGGGAATGATTATGCTCGTGCTTGTGTTCGTGCTCGTGCTTGTGTTCGTGATCGTGGTTATGGTTGTGGTCGTGGTCGTGGTTACAGCAGATATGCTGCTCGTTATTTTGACTCATTGATGTGTTCCTCCGCTTTCTCAA
The DNA here is from genome assembly GCA_017936365.1 of Clostridia bacterium. Taxonomy (GTDB): domain Bacteria; phylum Bacillota; class Clostridia; order Oscillospirales; family Acutalibacteraceae; genus SIG598. The sequence continues at coordinate 2,301 of JAGBFS010000213.1, read as the reverse complement.
AGATTTCTTTTACATGGTCATCGGATAAAGAATAAAAAATCACTCTGCCCTCGCGTCGGGTTTTGACGACCTTATAATCCCTCAGGACTTTAAGTTGGTGCGATACTGCCGATTTTGTCATTCCAAGGAGTGAAGCGATATCACAGACGCAAAGCTCGGATTTATCCAGCGCCCAAATTATACCGATCCTTGTGCTGTCACCGAATATGCGAAAAAAATCGGCTATGGTAAAAAGCTGTTCGGCATCCGGCTTGATTTCGCAAAGCTTTTCAATAACCTCTTCGTGAATCACATTGCAATCGCAGGGAGCTTCGGTTTTTCCCATTACGAATCATCCTTTCATAAAAATAGTTGAACGCCTGTTCAATTGTTATTATAGTTGAACGCCTGTTCAATTGTTATTATAGTTGAACGACTGTTCAATTGTCAAGAGGAAAAAAATAAAAAATTGAAAAAATATTATTTTTGCTATTGACATATAGTGCGCCGCACAGTATAATGAACTCAACAATAAAGCGAAAGACACAATATTATGCGAAAGGAGAGCTGAATATGGAACAGAATGAATTGCTGACAAGTATGGTAATGGAACTCAGACGCGGAACACTTGTGCTTAGTGTGCTGTGCAGTCTTGACAGGCCGATGTACGGATACAGTCTGCTAAGCGAGCTTTCGGGGCATGGGATACCGGTTGAAACCAATACGCTTTATCCGCTTCTGCGCCGGCTTGAGTCGCAGGGGCTGCTTGAAAGCGAGTGGAATACCGAGGAGTCGAAGCCGAGGAAGTATTATAAGATAACACAATTCGGCAGCGAAATAAGGGAAAAGCTGAAAGACTACTGGCGCAAAACGGCAGAGAGCATGAGTGAAATAATGGGCGATCAGTAGATAAAAACGATCAGATTAATTTGAAAGGAAGATATATTATGACAAACAACGAGCTTATTGACAGATACGTTTATGCTGTGTCGGCACAGCTTCCGGGTTCTATAAGAAATGATGTGGATAAGGAGCTTCGCACGGCAATTTCCGATATGCTTGATGAGCGATGCGATGGAATGACACCGTCGGAAAACGATGTCAAGGTTGTTCTTACCGAGCTTGGAGATCCGTCGGAGCTTGCGTTAAAGTACGATCCGCGCGGCGAAAGATGGCTTATCGGCCCCAAGTATTACCGCAGCTATTTCAAGGTGCTGACCATTGTGCTTATTGCAAATACCTGTGCGTTGATTTTAGCGGGTATTGTGTCTGCGATGGCCGGTGAAAGCAGCGGTGCATGGTATAGCATCGCGGCTGAATGGCTTAACAATATTTGGAATACAGCATTAGCTGTTTTTGCGGTCGTTACAATTGTTTTTGCTGTTTTGGAGTATAAAAAGGTCAATATCGGTTCAAACGGAGATCTTATGAATCTGCCGCCCGTTCCGGAGAAGAATGAAAAAATAAGCCGTGTTGACAGTATTATCGGCATTTTTGTAGGTGCGATCATTCTGGTGGTGTTCCTTTTTGCTCCCCAGTGGGTAGGTCTTGGTGTAATGAATCTGCCGGATGGCGGATCGAGATTTGTTTCACTTTTTAATGTACCGGTTGTAAAAGACCTGTGGTTCCTTTTTGTCGTTTCGTTTGGTGCATCAATTGCAAATGATTGCTTTAAGCTGATTGTTGCAAGATATAATATAAAGGTCGCGATTGTTAATGCAGTATGTGAAGCTGTGACCATTATAATGTCGGCGTTCATCCTTCTGCGTTCCGATATAGTTAATCCGCAGATATCGGAGCTCGTATCAGAACTTGATGTTGCCCCTGAGGATGTAGAGGTAGTAAGCGGCATTTTCTCTCACCTTAATGTGTTGATTTTCGGACTGATAGCAGTTTTTGGACTTATAAGCATAGTTGTTACCACAGTAAAGGGTATAAAATACAGCAAAGCGGCAAAATAAATTATATGAAGAAAATGCTATTGGAGGAAAAACATGATACGCCATATTTGTATGTTCAAGCTGAAGGAAGAAAATAAGGAATATAATATACAGCAGTTCATTGAAAAAGCTGAATCGCTGAAGGGGCTGGCGATGGTGAAGACGCTTACAGCGGTCAGTAATTCACAGCTGGCACCGTCATCGAATTTTGAAGTAGCGCTTATCGTTGATTTTGAATCGATAAATGATCTTGAAAGCTATCAAAAAGATCCGACCCATATTGAATTTGGCCGATTTATTTCCGATATCAGAGAAGCAAGAGCGTGCATAGATTATGAGATGTGATTTATAGCCATACAATACCATTTATAACTGGGACATG
>JAGBFS010000212.1 GCA_017936365.1 Clostridia bacterium | reverse complement strand
AGCTTACCGAGATTGCGTCAAAGCGGCTGCAGGCAATAAGAGAATTTACCGAATTCGGTTCCGGCATGAAGATAGCCATGCGTGATCTTGAGATAAGAGGCGCGGGAAACATTCTTGGCGGTGAGCAGTCGGGACATCTGGAATCGGTAGGCTATGATATGTATCTGAAGCTGCTTGGTGAGGCAGTTGCGCAGGAGAAGGGCGAAAAGCCAGCCGCAGCCGATGCCGAATGCTCGGTCGATCTGCCGATAGAGGCGCATATACCTGAAAAGTATATCGAATCGCTTCGCGTGCGGCTTGATGTATACCGCATGATAGCCGATATCCGAAGCGAGGATCAGGCGGCTGAGGTTATAGATGAGCTGGTCGACCGTTTCGGCGATCCTCCGCCCGCGGTGGAGGGGCTTGTAAAAGTGGCGCTTGCTCGAAATACTGCCGCGGCGGCAGGTATTACCGAAATAAAGCAGCTTGGCGGAAACATTGTACTTTATACGGCAAAAATGGACATGGATATGGTATCAAAGCTTGTGACGGGAATGCCCGGACGGGTCATGCTTTCGGCGGGCGGCAAGCCGTATATCACCGTAAAGCCGGATAAAAAGCTGTCGGTACTCCAGAATGTGGAAAAAATACTCGAAATGGTTAGCGCTTAAAATAACGTCTGGTTTCCTGTCGTATCTTTCCCGAAAGGAGCAGTACTGCCGTTATATTTATAAAACACATCGCGGCATTGAGGATATCGGATAGTGCGACCGAGCCCGAAAGCCCAAGCACCGCGCCGGGAAGAGGCGCAAGAATATACAGTATCCGAAAAGGCTTTGCCGCGCGTGTGCCAAACAGATAAACGACCACCCTTTCGCCGTAACAGCTCCACGCTATAATGGTAACAAAGGCGAAAAGGGCAAGGGATAATGACACAAAATCATCGGAAAAATTCCCCATAATGCAGGAAAAGGTATTCCCGATATCCGTTTTTGCCGTAAGCATGGCAAGAGAGGTAAGGGTGCAGACAACGATGGTGTCGGCAAACACCTCGAACATGCCCCACATTCCCTGCGTTACGGGGTTTTCTGTTTCGGCCGAGCAATGGACGATCACCGCTGTGCCGAGTCCGGCTTCGTTTGTAAATATTCCGCGTCTGACCCCCGTAAGCATGGCGGCGAGTACACCACCCCCCGCGGCGGACGGTGTAAATGCACATCGGAATATTGATGACACTGCCTCGGGCAGGGCGCGATAGTTTACGGTGATAACGGCAAGACAGGCGAGCATATACGCGCCGGCCATGAAAGGAACCAGCTTTTCGGTCAGTCTGACCGCGCCGGCCACTCCGCCGAGCACAGCCGGAGCGGCAAGCAGAGATACGGTTATTCCTGTTACAACCGGAGATATGCCAAAAGCTTTCTGGGTGCTGTCGGCTATCGCGCCGGTCTGGGTCATGTTGCCCATGGCGAAGGCGGAAAGAGCGCATATCACCGCAAACACGCGCGCGGTCTTTTTGGCGCCCAATCCATTTTCAAGATAGAGCATAGGGCCACCGAGCCGGTTTCCGCCGGCGTCGCGTGTGCGGTACAGCATACCGAGGACATTTTCACCGTATGAGGTCATCATGCCCAATATTGCGGCGATCCACATCCACAATATAGAGCCGGGGCCGCCCATGGCGAGAGCAGAGGCCACGCCGACGATGTTGCCCGTACCGAGTGTGCCGGCGAGAGCGGCAAGCGAGCTTTGTGCCGGGGTGATGGAGTCGCTTTTGTTCCTTTTAAAGAGCTGCCCTGCTGTTTCTTTCAGCCATGTTTTGAATGCGGAAATCTGGAAAAAGCGGTTTTGAGCCGACAGAAACAGACCGGCGAGCAATATGGCAAAGGCGGTCCATGGTCCCCAGACGGCCTCGCTTACGCGGTCGAGCAGATCGTTTATCATATACAGAGCATCTCCTTTTGTGCGAATCTGAAACCGATGGCATTATGTTGCCGACGGGGATTTTGTTCTTCAGGACAATTAATATGACAGACGGCAGGAAGATTTAACCTCAAAAAATATTTATGATTTCATATCACATAAGGTTCACAATTGCGTGTTAATATTACATCGAACAAAGGGAGATGACCTTGTTCGACACACTTAATTTTGATTACGTCCCATCCCCAATATATACTCTTTTCAACCCAAAACGGGCGGCTGTAAGGCCGTCCGTTTTGGGTTTTTAAGTTTTATTTGCATGCCTTAAAATAACAGTTGAAAAAATGGGGCAGAATTAATATAATATATAATGTATAACTGTATGCAAGAAAGGAAGACCATTATGGATAACAATATAAACACTTTTTTTGAAAAGCTTAAGGGAAAGTCGGTCGCTCTGTGCGGTGTCGGCGTTACAAACACTCCGCTTGCGCAGATGCTTTTGGAAAAGGGCTGCAAGGTGACCGTATGCGACAAACGCTCCGCGGATAAGCTGGGCGATGTAGTGGAGAAGCTCACTTCTTTAGGCGCGACTTTAAAGCTGGGTGCAGATTATCTTGAGGGGCTGGATGTTGACGTGATATTCCGCACCCCCGGTATGCGTTTTTATCTTCCCGAGCTGGATGCATACAGAAAAAAGGGTGTCGCAATAATCAGCGAAATGGAGGTCTTTTTCGACCTTTGTCCGTCGCACATCATCGGCATTACCGGCTCCAACGGAAAGACCACAACATCTACAGTTATCGCCGAGATGCTTCGTGCCGACGGCAAAAACGTATGGCTGGGCGGCAATATAGGAAAGGCTTTGCTTCCTGATATAGAGAAAATGAAGCCGGAGGATTGGGTAGTTGTCGAGCTGTCCTCCTTCCAGCTTATTTCCATGCGCCGTTCGCCCGACATCGCGGTTGTCACAAACGTTTCGCCCAACCATCTTGATATGCATAAGGATATGAAGGAGTATGTTGACGCAAAGCGCAATATCTACCGTCATCAGAGCGGCTTCGGCAAGCTTATCGTCAATGCCGATTGCCCGATAGCATCGTCATTTGTTGATGGTGCAAGAGGAAGCTGCCTTGCATTTTCAAGAATGGTAATGCCTTCGTGGGGCGCATATTGCGGAAGCGACGGCGCGATATGGTTTTCCGACAGAGGTGTTGCACGCCGCATAATGAGAACCGCCGATATAAAGGTTCCCGGAATGCATAATGTTGAAAACTTCCTTGCCGCGATTAGTGCGGTTGGCGGAATAGTAAGCGATGAAGCCATTGTCAATACGGCTCGCAGCTTCTCCGGTGTTGCTCATCGTGCGGAGCTTATCCGCGAGCTGGACGGTGTTTCGTGGTATAACGATTCGATTGCCACCACTCCGGCAAGAACGATCAAGGGTACGCTTTCGCTCTGGCAGCAGAAAATTATCCTTATCGCCGGCGGATATGACAAGAAGATCCCCTTCGATGAGCTGGGACCGGCTGTGTGCGATAAGGTAAAGACACTCATACTTATGGGCGTCACCGCCGATAAGATAGAGAAGACCGTCCGCGAATGCCGTGAATTCTATTCCAGCGGAATAGAGATCGTGCGTGTTTCCAACATGGAGGAAGCGGTTAAAGCGGCTCGTGAAAAGGCGGTGGAGGGTGATATAGTTTCCCTTTCTCCGGCCTGCGCGTCCTTTGATATGTATCCCAACTTTGAAGCAAGAGGCGATCATTTCAGAAGCATAGTTGAGGCGCTGTAAGGCCTGCGCTATTGGTGGAAAGGAACATTGTTGCAATGAAAAAATCGGGACTTACTAAAATCTGTTCGATCAGCACCGTCGTGATGCTGACATTGGTTATTCTGGCGGCGGTCTTTTCCGGCTGCTCCGGTTCGGGTACTTTCACGACGAGCGGCACGACCGTTATGACGGCTACCCCGATAACGACAACTACAGCAGCGGCGCCGACCAATGCCGCAAATGCCGCAGCCGACGGAGCGCAGCTTCTTCCGCCCTCGGCCGGTGAGGAAGTGGCTGTATTGGAAACATCTGCCGGTATTATCAAAATAAGGCTTTTCCCGGAGCAGTGCCCCATAACTGTTGAAAATTTCAAAAATCTGATAAACTCCGGGTATTATAACGGCGTCACATTCCATAGAGTTATAAACGATTTCATGATTCAGGGCGGCGACCCCAAGGGTGACGGCACCGGCGGCGATGCTTACGGCGGCGGAACCATTGCCGATGAATTCTGCGTAAATCTCTATAATTTCCGCGGTGCGCTGGCTATGGCCAATACAGGCAGACCCGAATCGGGCGGAAGCCAGTTCTTTATAGTCCAGTCAAAGTCTTGTGTCTATTCGGCTGATGAGCTGAAGAGCGCCGGATATTCCGATTGGGCGGCCGAAAAGTATGCCGAGCTCGGCGGAACGCCGCATCTTGACGGTGTATACAATTCGGCACTATATCCCGGATATAACGGACATACCGTTTTCGGTCAGGTGTATCAGGGAATGGACGTTGTTGATGCAATAGCCGCGGTACAGGTTGACGCAAGCTCCAAGCCGCTTAGCGCTATTACAATAACAAGAGCATATCTGACCACCGCATAAATATAAGGGAGGCGACCGATCGGTGCGTAATGCAGCAGCAGAAATATTAATAGGGCTTGCGTCCGCATCGGGGCCCGCCGGAGCGGAAGGTTCGGCGGCGCGGCTGGCGATGGAGCTTTTGAGCGATTATGCTCCCGTAAGAATGGACACAATGGGCAATGTTATCGCCGAGCTTGGTGACATCAATTCGCGCGAGCATATTTTGCTTGACGCGCATATTGATGAGATCGGTATGGTAGTAACATCTGTCGATGACAACGGCTTTCTTCATGTTGACCGCTGCGGCGGTATGGACAGGCGTGTAATCTCGGGAAGCGAGGTTTTCGTTCTCGGCACAAAAAAGCTGACCGGAGTGGTCGGTCTTTGCGGCGGAGATGAAAACAAGGCGCCCGAATGGGAGAATGTATTTGTTGATATATGAGATCCGGCGGATGAAGCAAAAGCACTTGTGCCGCCGGGAAGCAGTGTGGTTTATAAACGCAGGCAGACGGTTATGCTTGGAGGCAGGATAAGCGGCAAGGCGCTTGACGACCGAGCCGGAGCCTGCTCGCTTATCCGCTGTGTACAGATGCTGGAAGGGCAGCATATACCGTGCCGGCTGACGGTGCTTCTGAGCTCGCAGGAAGAGCTTGGCGGAAACGGCGCAAAATGTGCGGCGTTTGATATCGAACCGACGCAGGCGGTCTCGGTCGATGTCGGTTTTGCAAATCAGCCGGGCGCGCCGAAGGATAAATGCGGTGATCTGGGTGCAGGGCCGATGATAGGCTTCTATCCGGTGCTGTCGCGGTCGGTAACCGAGCGGCTGTGCGAGATAGCCGATGAAAACTCGATTCCGTGGCAGTATGACGTCGGCGGTTCGGTCACCGGCACGAATGCTGACGGAATTGCCTTTTCGCGGTCGGGTGTTGCATGCGGTATAATCTCGATAGCGCAGAGAAATATGCATACTCCGGCTGAAATATGCGATATTGACGATATTGAAAATACGGCTCGGCTTCTTGCCGAATATGTAAAGAGCGGCGGTATAGCGCAGGAGGTTTCATGATGCTTGAAAATCTTGAAAAATTGTGCGATCTTGACGCGGTATCCGGTCGGGAGGAAGCCGTCCGCGACTATATTCTTGAGCAGATAATCGATCTGTCCGATGAAGTGAATATCGGAGCGACAGGCTCTGTTACCGCGTTCAAACGCGGTAAAAACCGTGCAAAACACACCGTAATGCTTACGGCAAACATGGATGAAGCAGGACTTGTTGCAACACGAATAACCGATGACGGACTGATTAAATTTGACACCGTAGGAAAAACCGACAGCCGTGCGCTGTGCGGCAAAGCTGTCAGGATAGGTGCGGCACAGATACCGGGGGTTATCGGTATAGTCCCCGTGCATCTGACAAAGAAAGAGGATGCCGGAAAGATTCCGAAACAGGAAGCAATGACCATTGATATCGGAGCAGCAAGCAAAGCCGAAGCGATGAGGGTTGTGCGGCCGGGTGACTTTTGTGCCTTTGAAACGAAGTTTGAACGCTTGGGCGCTGACCATATAAAGGGAAAAGCGATAGATTCGCGTGCCGGCTGTGCTGTTCTGATGAAGCTGATGAACGAAGAGCTTGAGTATGACACCTTTTTCTCTTTTGCGGTACTTGGGAAAATGGGTGATGCCGGAGCCCGATGCGAGGCTTTCAGCATCCAGCCGGATATTGCGATATCGATAGGCGCGGCGCGTGCGGCCGATATTCCCGGAACCGATAAGGACAGCACGGCGTGCGAGCTTGGAAAGGGTGCATCGGTCGGGTTTATGGAAGGGCGCACCGTTTATGATGCGGCTTTGTATGAGGCGGCGGTCTCCATTGGCGAAGTAAACGGAGCGGGTGTACAGATAAGAGCGTCGGCAAAGGGCGGAAGCAACGCCGGAGCTATACAGGCAAGCCGCGGCGGAGTAAGAACAATTGCCATAGATGTACCGGTAAGATATATTGACAGCCCGGTACAGGCGGCATCTTTGTCCGATATCGAATCGGTGCTGACTTTGTGCCGGATGCTTTCGGCTCGCGCGGCATCGGGCAGTATATAATTTTGAAAGAATGGTATTGTTATGATAAGATTGGTCGAGCGCGAAAATGTAGCGCAGTTTGAAGAGTATTGCAAAGGCGATCCGTACGGAGTGAGGATCGTTGCGGCCGAAAGAACCTACGGCACAAGCGAAAGCTTCGCGCAGTTCTGGCTTCAGTACAATGATAAAGGTGAGATCACGGCGGCGATAGGACGGCTTGATAACGGCATGACCGTTTGCGCAAAGGGTGATTATGACGAAGAAGAGATAGACGCCTTTGTGGAGATGTGTGTCGGCAAGACCGGTGCGCTTCGTCCGGTGAGAAAGGGCGAGGTCGCTGATGGCGTGATAATGCGTCTTGACCGGACAAGGATGACTGCATCCGGCGGCGAAACCGAGCTTAATCCGCCGATAGAAGATGTATATTCGGTGCTGGAGCGTTGTCCCGGAATGGGCTTTGATGTTCCGCCCTTTGAATATTTTTATGATGATATGAAAAAGCGAATAAAGCAGGGAACGCAGATCGTAGCTTTGCTTCGCGCTGATCTCTTTCCTGCGGCGTGCGCAGCGTTACATATTGCCGACGGTACAGGAGTTGTGACAATGTGCGCAACTTTGCCGGAGCATCGCGGAAAGGGATTTGCGGCAGATGTTGTCGGTGCGCTGCTTGAGCGTTACCGCGATGGCGATGTATATGTAATGTGCCTGTCTTCACTTGTTGAATTTTACAAGCATCTGGGTTTCGGTCCGGTCGGCGGATTTGTATACTGATATGATAGAGGAAAAGGATACCCGAACGGCTATGATCCTCGGCGATGAGGCTGTGGAGCGGCTGTATAATTCCGGCGTTGCCGTTTTTGGACTTGGCGGCGTGGGCGGTATTGCCTGCGAAGCTCTT
>JAGBFS010000211.1 GCA_017936365.1 Clostridia bacterium | reverse complement strand
TCTGTTATATGCGGCAAGGCGCTCTATTCGGGCGCGCTTGATATAAACGATGCGGTGGCGGTGTCAACCTCTTCGCCCGACCTTTCGCGCTTTTTCAAAAAGGATAGTCTGATACCGGCAATAGTTCAGGAGGCTTCCACCGGCGATGTTCTTATGCTTGCATATATGAACGAACAGTCTATGAAGCTGACCCTCGAAACGGGCAATACATGGTTCTGGAGTCGTTCAAGAGGCGAGCTGTGGAACAAGGGTGCAACATCGGGACATTATCAGAAGGTCGTGTCGATAAGCTCCGATTGCGATGATGATACGCTTCTTGTCAAAGTGGTGCAGACGGGTGCTGCCTGTCACACCGGCGAGCATAGCTGTTTCTTTGGTAAAATAGTTAAATAAGTGTCAAAAAGCGTAATGTATCTTAATTGCAGCGGATGTATTATGATGTGATAATGATTTGACAACAGGGGGCATCATTTATGACCATACGCGAGTTTATCGAATGGACGGCATGGCCAATGCAGCGGCCGGAATCATACGGTGCATTTCATCTTACCTTTCTTTTTGCGGGGCTTGCTGTTGTTGCACTGCTTTGCTTCCTTTTGCGCAAATCGAACGAGAAAGCTAATAAGGCTATTCTTTTATCGTGCGGAATATTTCTTATCATCACCGAAGTGTATAAGCATCTGTTCTACTATTATGTGGTAGGAAACGGTTCGTATCAGTGGTGGATATTCCCATTCCAGCTATGTTCGGTACCAATGTATCTTTGCCTTGCTGCACCGTTTCTGAAAAAAGGCAGAGTACAGGATGCGCTGTACAATTTCCTGCTTGCCTTTAACCTTATGAGCGGCTTTGTATCATTTCTCGAACCCTCTGGCCTTACCCACGAATACTATACGCTGACATGGCATGCCTTTGTATGGCACATGATGCTGGTCTTTATCGGAGCATATCTCGGAGTATCGGGAAGAGCATGCAAAAAGCTTTCCGATTACAAGGGTGCGATAATCGTCTACGGCGTGCTGTGTGTTATTGCGTTTTCGATCAATATAATATTAAGCAGCAAACCGGGCGTAAATATGTTCTATATAGGACCTATACATAACTCTCCGCTCATTGTTTTCAAGGAAATTTCGGCAAAGTTCGGATGGTATGTAAATACTCCGCTGTATATCGCGTGTACCTGCGCGGCGGCGTTCATCTTTTATTTTGTGTTCTATAAACTGAAAAATATAAAAATGACCGAAAGGAAGGATAGCGAAAATGAGCGAAAAGCAATCTCCGGATAAGCTTCTGATTCATGTTGATCTTGAGTATGAGGCAACGACAATAGAGGCTACCCTAAAGGAAAAGGGACTGCCGTCATACTGGCGTCCGACCCCGTCGGATAATGTTCTTGGACTTCCGGGCTCGATGGGCGTACCGGAAAACGGGTATGATGTTTATGTAACCGAAGAGCATTTCGATAAAGCGACCCAGGTAATCAACGGCATCGGCTACGGTATGACCGAAGAAGAAAAGGCTATGGCGGTAGAGGTTGCCGACGGTGAGGAGCCGGATGTTGATCCGCCCAGATATACCGAAGACCAGCTGCGCGAGGATGTAGCATCGCTCAGCACAGGCAAGCGCATCGGATTTTATGTGCTCTTTTTCGGAATACTGCTTGTTGCCGTCACCCTTTTCGTCTGGGGCGTCGATGCCGTTATAGCATGGATTGTAAGCCTGTTTAAATAATTTATTTGTATGATAAAAGACCTTTGGCAGCCAAAACGGTTGTCAAAGGTCTTTTTGTAAAAAATATTGTACTGCCAGCCTACTGCGCCAGAAGAGCCATAAGGTTTTCCATTTCGACAAAGGTCTGCGCGCCGGAAATATATTCGTAGGAATAAAGCATAAAGCCGTCGGCATTTATTCCGTTGGAGCGTATGTATTCCACCTGCCGCGCGATGATGTTGGAGGAGCGCAGCCATTGTCCGCCGTCGGCGTTGGAACCGGCCTTGTAAAGGGCGAGACCAACGTAAAAATCGATGTCGGTCTTGACCATAGCGCGCCATTCCTGACACCGCTTGTCAAATGGAGCAACGGTGCTTTCAAAGCTCCAGTATATCTGCGGACAGATATAATCGATATATCCGCCGCTCGAACACCATTTGTATACATCGGCGCCGGCATCGAGGCAGTTCTGGATGTTACCGGCGGGGCTTATGCCGAAAACGCAGGAGCTGTCGGTTGCCTTTATGCGGCTGTAGCTTTCGCGGATGAGGGTGTTGATGTTTTCGGTGCGCCATGCGATAAGGTCGGATGTGCCGCCCGATGCGACATAAGCGCTGTATTGCGCGCCATCGTTGAAGGAAGAATCAGACGCCGGGTAGAAATAATCATCCCAGTGGATACCGTCCACATTGTATCTCGCGGCAATTTCCGCCATACCGTTGATTATAAGCTGACGAACCTCCGGCACAGCGGGATTGTAATACTTTCCGCCGTTGTAATCTATGACCCAACTATCGTTGGAGGGATCTGAATCGTTGCGCCATTTGGTGTATGGGTTGTCGCTTGAAAGAACCGACGGAGTGCCGCCGCTAAGGGTTATACGAAGCGGATTTATCCATGCGTGCAGCTCCATACCGTTCTGATGAGCCTTTTCGATTATGTATTCAAGCGGATCAAATCCGGGATTGGCGCCCTGGGTGCCGGTTATTATGTGTGACCATGGAAAGAAATCGGATTTGTAAAGCGCATCGCCGAACGGACGCACATGGAAGATGATCGCGTTTGCGCCGACGCTTCGGCAGTTTGCAACTATACGGTCGAGTCCATCTTTATCGATGTTGTAAAGCGACATATATGGCACCCATACGGCGCGCATCTCCGTTTCGGTAAGCGATTGCGGTATGCTGTAGCTGTTTGTGCCGTAGGTAACTGTAGCGGCCTCACCGGTGGTTATCGTGTATGTGGGCTTTTTGGCGTTGTCGGATACGGTAAGCATGACCGGGGCAGAGGTGTCCGTCGGCGCAAATACAGCTATGAAAATGACAAGCACCAGCAGTACGGCAGCGGCAGCGATTATCAGCCATGCCTGTTTATTTGAGATATTCATTTATGCAAATCTCCCTGCAAATAAATTCTTTGATAAATTTTACTTTTTTACTTGACATATTATATCAAAACAGATACCATTTTATCAAGAGATGTGTCAGGCTTTTCACATCCAAAATATATGGGAGGGCACCTTACATGGAACATTTAGGCGCTTGGCTTCTGGTAATTTATCTTATTTTGATCAATCTTTTCGCTGTGGCTATCACAATATCCGACAAGCAGAAGGCAAAGGGCGGAAAATGGCGCGTGCCGGAAAAAACTTTGCTTCTTGTTGCGGCTCTTGGCGGCTCGATCGCTATGCTTGCGACCATGTTCAAAATAAGACATAAGACAAAGCATCCGAAATTTATGATCGGTATCCCGGCTATAATCGTAGCACAGGTGATATTGGTTGTCCTTGCTATCGTTCTGTTCTAAGAAAATATATTCACTTTATCGTGCTGTTATGCAGCGCGCGTCTTAAAAATGTTTTATAAAATCCCGTGTCCGTATTTTGCGGATGCGGGATTTTTTTATGCTTGATAAAGCGCGTTTTGGTAACGTTTACAAAACGAATCAGGGGAAATTGTTTAAATTTACGGTTTCAATAATATACGGGCTCGGCGGATGTTAATAAACAGAGTTAAATAAATTATTTAAATATGTTAAATAATCCGATTCTATTGATATAAGATTTGGCTTGTGATATTCTACAAATACATATAAGTTTTGTGTGCGGTATTACTATAATTTTATAAATTACTTTTGGAACTATGGCTTTTGCCATGCTTTTTGCGGCTGCCGTGCATTATTGTGAGGAAAGGAATGGTTTAGGGATGAACACAAAACGCAGGCTTTTCGGAATGGAAAGGGCGCAGATCAGAAGAGTGCTTGTTGTAATGGTTTGCATAACTCTGGCTTTTGCAATGATGCCGATCACAAATATGCTTGTCGGTCTGGCGCAGGAGGAAACAGCGGCTTCCGGCAGCGCTTTGCTGCAGGAGTCTGCAGCCGTTGTATCCGATTCTGAAATGCAGACCGGATTACCCGAAGAGGAGCTTGCCGAAGGTGTTTCGGATGAGCCGATGTTTTTGGGCGCATCTCCCGATGATATTGCTTCGGGTGTGTACGGGACCATCTCGTGGAGCATCAGCTCGGGCGGCGTTCTGTCCATCTGGCCGACCGACGGTAATTCCGGTGTGATGGTCGAGGCTCCGTGGATAGAGGGCGAATATTCGCAGTATGCAGATTCGATAACCTCCGTTGTGGTCGAGCCGGGTGTCAAAGCGACAAGACTTCCCTTTTATTCGCTTAAAAACTGTACGACAATCGACCTGACGAACCTTGATGCCTCCGAGCTTGTATCGCTTGGTGGTGCGTTCAGAAACGACAATAATCTTACACAGATAAAATTCCCGTCAAATATCAATACATCGGGAGTAACGTCACTTGCTGATACATTTGCTTACTGTAACAAGCTGGAAAGTCTTGATATATCTGGCTGGGACGTTTCCAACGTGACCGATATGGGAAGTGCATTTACAGGATGCTCTGTGCTCACAAACTTTGATATTTCAAAATGGGACGTATCCTCCGTGACAAATATGGCATATATGTTCTATGGCTGCAATGGACTGACCGATATGAGCCAGTTGTCAGGCTGGAACACCGCCTCGCTCAAAACAACGGAGTCCATGTTCTACAACTGTCTCAATCTTAAAAAGACCAGTATGGAAAAATGGGATATGGCTGATGTTACCGATATGTCCCAGATGTTTATGCGATGCGAGTCTCTTGAGAGCATAGACCTGAGCGGCTGGGATACATCAAGCTGCACGAATTTGATGAATCTGTTTTCCGGCTGCAAAAAGCTTAAAGAAGCAAACCTTACCGGCTGGGATACATCAAAAGTTACAAAAATGAACGGAATGTTCCACCAGTGCGGTATGCTGAACAAGCTGAGCGGTGTTGAAGATTTTGATACGTCAAGCAACACGAGCCTTCAGAATATATTCAACCAGTGTACGTCGCTTACGTCGCTTGACCTTACCGGCTGGGATGTGTCAAAAGTGACAACGATGTATTCTGCATTCAATGACTGTTCGGGGCTCACAAAGCTTGATGTTTCGACTTGGAATCCGGAAAAGACGTCCAATATGACACAGACCTTTTCGGGATGCCGCTCTCTTGAGGAGCTTGATGTTTCAAAATGGAACACACCGGTGCTCGGCAATATGGCATCAACTTTTTCATCATGCACATCGCTAAAAGAGCTTGATTTGAACGATTGGGATACATCCCGTGTTTCGAATTTTTCACAGACCTTTTTGGGCTGCTCGAGTCTTGTTGAGCTTGATCTCTCAAACTGGGATACCTCCAATGTGTCAACCATGAATATAATGTTCTCCGGTTGTACATCTCTTGAGAAGCTTGATATATCCGGGTTTACAGTGAACCATAACAAAATGAGTATGTTTTACAACGATGGATCTCTGAGAGTATACGAAATAGGTACACAGTGGAGCGAGGCTGCCGCGAGCGATATGGGAATGATATTCATGGGCAGCAACGGTCCTATAAACCGATTCAATTCGAGCTATGACGATGGCGAAATGACCGTTTCGTATATGCCGAATGAGAATGACGGCTGGTTCGTAAAGGCGGTTACCTTCCATAACAACGGAACCGATATCCCCGTTGATCTCGAGGCGTATCCCGAAATATACACTCTTTCGGGCGCAAATGATGACACCACCGTTACCATCGAATTCTCAAAGCGATTCAACGTAGTGTTCAATGATTACGATGATACCGAGATCGAAACACAGGAGGTTTTCATCGGTGAGGACGCTGTTCCTCCGACAGACCCCGAACGCACGGGCTATACCTTCAATTTCTGGAGCGACAGCCTTACCGAAGCTGTATTGGCGGTTCTGACCAATATAACCGCCGATAAAGAGGTCTGGGCAAACTATACGCCGAACAACTATATCGTCAGATACAACGGAAACGGCAAGACCTCGGGCGAGATGACCGATCAGCTGTTTACCTATGACGTGGCGCAGAAGCTTTATAAAAACGAGTTTGAAAAGGAAGGCTATAAGTTTGCGGGCTGGGATAATGACATCAGCGCAGACGAGGTTGTCTATCAGAATGAGCAGGAGGTAAAAAACCTCGCGTCGGAAAATGATGCGGTGGTCGATCTTTACGCTGTATGGGAGCCAAACAAATTCAGCGTAGTTGTCGATCCCAATTATCCGGAGCCTAATCCCGATGATCCCATACCCGACCCCGATCTTCCCGACGATCCTATTATAATCCCCGTAGAAACTGGTGGTGGCGTTGATATTCCGCCGATAACACCGCCTCCCGGATATGAGCCTGAAGGCTATCGCAAGGGGGACGACCCCACGGTTATACCGCCCGATCAGCCGATCGTAGATTTGAGCGGCGATGAGGGTGAAATAATTCCTGTTATAATCATCTGGAAAGCAAACAACTATATAGTAAGATTCAATGCGGAGGATGCCACCTCGGGCGAGATGGAAGATCAGCCGTTCACCTATGACGTGGCACAGAATCTTTATAAAAACGAGTTTGAAAAGACCGACTATTTCTTCGTCGGCTGGGATACCGATGAGGCTGCCGAAACGGTCGTATACACCGATGAGCAGAACGTAATCAACCTCACAAGCGAAAATAACGGCGTGGTCGATCTTTACGCTGTGTGGGAAAAGGGAATAATCGTAACGGCAGAAGCGGGCGAGGGCGGTACAGCCACCCCCGAGAGAAATGTTATCAAATCGGGCGATGACGCACAGGTTGTCATTGATCCCGCAAACGGATACAGAATCAAGGAAGTAAAGGTAAACTCTGCGGCGATCGATCCCAGAACTCTCGGGGTCGATTCCGATAAGTTTGTTCTTACTCTTGAAGATGTTGTGACGGATACTCTTGTTGAGGTCACCTTCGAACAGTTCCCCGATTGCTGGATCGAAATGGAGGATGAGTTCCTGACGACCGAAGATATAACCTTCAAGGCTATCGGCTACTGGCCCGATGAAGCAAAGGTTCTTGAAGGCGATATAAAATATGTTCCCAATGACTGGCATCATGCCGAGCCTTCGGGCGACTGGGACGGTACAGATGACGAAGCCTTCGATTATTCGGGCAAGTTCAGACAGCCCGCAGGCGAGTATACAATCAAAGTAAACTTCAATAAATTTGTATACACCGCAGGAGGCTGGAAGGCTGACGGAACTGTCGAGAGAACCCATGACTATATCGTCAAGGAGCCGCCTGTTTCTGCAGGTGATCCCGACGATTCGGGTGACAGTGATGTTCCCCAGACAGGCGACGATACCCGTGATATTGCGCTTTACACAAACCTTATGATGATATCTTTTGCGGTAGCGGCGGCGATACTTATCAACCGTGCGGCTGATCGCAGAAAGGTAAACAGATAAAATTAAACGCAGGCACTCCAAACAAAGGAGTGCCTGCGCTTTTTATATAATAGGATCAGAATTCGTTTTCCGTATCGATTTCGACAATTCCGGTTATCGACGGAATAAGACCGCCGGCTATTTTTGAAAGCTGGCCGGAAAGCGGACGCATCACCTGCGCAAGGTCGAAGAACATTTTGAGCGAGGTGTCAAACGGCGGGTCTTCGTCATAGCTGTAGGTTACCCTGTCGCCGTCAAATTCAAAGCTTATGCGTGCGTTGTGTGGTGTGTTTATCGGACGGATATCTATGGTCAGAGTGCGCTCCGATGTCCAGTCGGCGCTCACTACCGATTTCAGCACCGTGCCGCCAAAGGTAAGGTCACATACGATATCGGCGCCCCCGATGATGAGGGAGAAGCTGTTGCGGCAATATGATTCGCTCCACGAAAAGGCAAGGCTGCCGTCGCCGGGAAAATCAAACTGCACGTTATCTATTCCGAGCCACGGTATTTTATAAAGGCTTCTTACAAGAAACGGCATCATGCTCTGGGTGTTCTGTGCAAAAATGAATTTCTTGCCGTTTATCGTATCGCAAAGTCCGTCGGCACATTGTACGCTCTCTATGCGTGATACTGAAAGCTTTGCGGCCGCTTCGATAAGCGCGATGTTGTCCTCGCCCGGCTCGCTGTTTTCCGGTATGGAATCTATTGCAGGAACGATGGTGTCCCATAAAAGGTCGAGAACGAGCATCTGGTTGGGCGAAGCGGAGGTCGTTACAATTACCGTGTCGGAGTCGGGAAGCATTATTCCGTACTGACCGAACATGCCGTCGGCACGCCATGAGTTATCCCGTCCGCGCCAGAAGCAGTAGCCGTAGCCGGCCTTTGTGTCGGGATGCTCAAGGAACTTCTGGTCGCTGCCCGGGTCGGCGTGGATGCTCAGTGCGCTGTCTATCCATTCTTCGGGGAGTATGCGTTTTCCGTTCCATATTCCGCGGTCAAGATAAAGCCGGACGAATTTTGCTATATCGGTCGTTTTCAGATGAAGTCCCCAGCCGCCGCATTCTATGCCCATCGGGCAGGTAAGCCAGAGGGGGCGCTCGATGCCGAGCGGTTCGAAAAGACGCGGCATTAGGTAATCGACAAGCCCCATTCCGGTCACCTTGCGAAGTATGGCCGAGAGTATATAGGTGTCAAGGCTGTTGTATGAAAATTTGTCGCCGGGGAAAAATTCGAGCGGTGAATTAAGGAACCATTTTATCCAGTCGACGTGGTTCAGCATCGTTACCTCGTTGGCGCTGACGATGCCGGCTGACATGGTAAGCAGATGCTCGACCGTTACCGAATATATGCGGTCGTCGCAGCCGCGGTGAATCTTTCGCGGGAAAAATGATGCCACGCGGTCTTCGGGTGAAAGAAGCCCTTCGGCTATTGCGAACCCGACAGCCGTTGCGGTAAAGCTTTTGCTTACCGAATAAAGATGATGGGCCTCTTCGGCGCAGTATGGATTCCAGTAAAGCTCGGCGGCTATCTTGCCGTGGCGCATTACCAGCAGGCTGTGTATGTTTATATTTCGGTCGCGTGCAAGGTCGATGAAGTTAAGAAAAGATGCCGATGTTATACCGACCTCTTCAGGGGTGCAGTAGATAAGAGAATTATCCAAAAATATCAATCCCTTCCATATTTGGCATTTCGTTACATACATATAATATTATCATAAAGTTATCCTTATAAAAAGTTTCTGTGAATATTTTCTTAACAGCCTTGCCGTGTTCACAATTTGCAATTATAATTGTTGGTGCTGAATATCTTTATTTTCGAGGTTATGCGATGCAAAGGATAATAAAAAGAGCGGCGGTCGCCTGTCTGTCGTTTGTTCTTATAGTGATGACGGTATTCTCGTCGGCGCCCGTTACGGTAAGCGCCGCAAGCAAAAAGACCGGTGTGGGCATGGCCGAATGGGCGCTTCGTGCGTATAACGAGGGCTGGAAATATGTTTTCGGCGGCTCGTCCGCCGGTGCGGTCGACTGCTCCGGACTTATACGTTCCTACATAAACGGCGGCGGTGGTGCAAAGGCTCTTCTTAACGCCGCGACAAAATCGGGCAATGTTTCTAAAGGAATGCCCAATATTCACGGACTAGGTCTGTGGTGCGAGGGTCATGCCGGTGTGTACGTCGGCAAAAACGAAAACGGTGTTGATATGGCGGTCGATGCGCGAAACGAGCGTGTCAATGTGGTCTATTCAACCATGGACAGCCGTTCGTGGTCACCGTGGGTAAAATGGTTTAAAATACAGGGTGTTTCCTATCCCACCACGGGATGGGTCACCTTCAACGGCAAGGAATATTATTACAAAAACGGCGAGTTTGTAACCGGAATACAAAAGGTTGACGGCAAGGTGTACGATTTCGGAAAATCGGGCGCGCTAAAGGGTGAGGTTGACCCAAGCATGCTTACCACCACAACGACCGCCAAAAAGACAACAACCACCAAGAAGCCGACAACCACCACAACAAAATTTCCGTCGCTCAAACAGGGCAGCAGCGGAAGCGAGGTTACAAAGCTTCAGAAAAGGCTTATCAAGCTTGGATATATGAAGGGCTCGGCAACGGGGTATTACGGTGAGAAAACCGCCGAGGCTGTAATAAAATTTCAGAAACAGGTCGGTCTTACCGCCGACGGTATAGCCGGTAAGGGCACGCAGACGGCTCTGTATGCCGATTCTGCGCCCAAATGTACGACCACCACTACGACAAAGAAAACCACCACGACAACCACCAAAAAGACAACCACAACCACCACAACAACGGCAAAGCCGACCACGACTACCACAACGACAAAGCCTCCGACAACCGCAACAACGGTTCCCGGTCAGACAACGGTGACGACCGCGCCGCCTACGACAACTCAACCAACGCCGACGCCGCCGTCCCAGCCTGTCGAATCACAGCCGACACAGCCCGCAAAGGTTTATAAAAATCTTGATGTCGGTTCGAAGGGGGATGAGGTTACCGCGCTGCAGATAAGGCTGACCGAGCTTGGATATTTCGATCAGGAAATATCGGGATATTACGGTGCCTTTACCCGTGATGCGATAAAGGCCTTTCAGGCAAAGGTGATACCGCTGCCGACCGGAATAGCCGATGCGGCAACGCAGGAGCTGCTTTTTGCGCCCGATGCTCCCGGTGCGGCGGATGAGGTCGATCTTTCGCTTATTTTCGGCGAGGATTATCTTGATCTTCAGACCGACGGCGGAGATATGGAGATGGAAGAGCCTATTGAAGAGGCCGCTCCCGTACTTATGGAATCGAGCGGTATTTCATCGCTTGAACGCAAAGCCGATCTTTCCGGCTTTGTAAAAACCTACGGCAGGTCGGGTGCGCTTTCCACCATAGGCCGATGGAATACATCCGAACCGACGGTGACGATATACAGAAACGGCTCATCCTATGAAATAAGCGAGGAACTAAGTCAGGCGATGGAAGAATGTGTATTCTTCTGATAATTATATGATAACCAATAAATACAGGATAAATTGATCGGACGGCTCCTTTCCATGAATGGCGGAAGGGAGCCGTCCTGTTTAATCGGCCGTATATTTTAATATGTCTTTTGTTTTATGTTTTACGCGTGATCAGCATTCGTCACAGCAATCCTCGCGCGGGGGGAAGAAGGCTTCGGTCGGGAAGCAGATCTTGCTGAAAAGCTCGCAGGGATCGCTGTTGCCCTCTTCAACGCAGATCTTTTCGGGCATACAGAAATCATATACCGGAACAAGCATCTGAACCTCACGCTCGACCTGGATGATCATGAAGATGCCGAGTGTTGCTTCAACCGTCTTTTCGGCGCAGTTGTGGTCAAAGCTTCCGCCGAAGCGTCTTGTGACACAGCGCGGTATGCAGCAGCTGCATAAGCAGTCACAGCTCTTTACAAGACGTGCGCCGAGGCATACAGGCTCTGCGATCTGGCATACGACCTTCGGAAGATTGCCGGAGCAGGGATTCTGGATGTCGTCATCTCCGCAGACGTAATCGGAGCTGAATATCTTGACGCTTCCTTCGCTTCCGAAGAGTATGGCCTTTTTGTGATATACCGCAAGACCGTCTATCTGGCACGGGTTGCTGATAGGGGATACGGTTACGTCAACGCCGATGGAGAAATAGATGGTAAGGTCAACACAGTAATATCCGCGGTTAAAGGGGACGGGCTCGGTGTCGATATTGACGTTGATGACCTCGGCGCACTTCATTCGTACACCGATGGCATTATTTATCATTTCCTGGTCGCGCTCGGTGAAATAGACGGGGATGTTTTCAAGACATTCCCTGTCGCGGCAGGCGTCGTAAACGCGGCTGGCGTTTATGCATACTGCTTCACGAAAACAGTCACGGCGCGAATTGGTTTTGCAATCTGCCATTGTTAAATCCTCCTTCAGATTATTGAAGCCGTAACATATAATATGTACGTTTCGACACATTATATGATAAATTTTGGCGCGATGTGACAAATCGATTTTTTATTGTTGACATATAGCAATGTGTATGTTAAAATATTATCAAAGTGTATCAGATGATACAGTTTGGGGTGAAATTTATGGATGAGAAACGTATAGCGGCGGCGATAAAAGCCAATTCGATTTTTGCCGGCTGTGATGACCGATTGCTTTTTGAGGCGGCCGAAAGCGGCTGGATATGCGATGCCGTATTTGATGCGGGCGATTTGGTCTGCGGCGGCAAAGGCTTTGAAAGCTCGCTTGGTATAGTCGCATCGGGAAAGCTGAAGGTCGCAAGGCGTGACGGGGAAAGGCAGATATCTCTCAATACCATTGGTGCTGGCGGCTGCTTCGGTGCTTCGTCCATGTTCGGCTCAAATGATATGCAGACCATC
>JAGBFS010000018.1 GCA_017936365.1 Clostridia bacterium | reverse complement strand
TTAAAAAGCAGCCATGCGATCGCCAAATAAACAAGTGAAAGAATAAGCGTGTAGATTACCGCTGATATACTGTCACCAAATTCTCCGCCGCTAAACAGAATTCCTAATGTACTGCTGAAAACAAGGTTATCCGAATTGCCGAATACGCTTCCAAAAAGTCCGCCTGCACGGTATATGCTGGGTACTAAAGCATTTTTTTCGGAAACGAGCTCATAGAACACGATCATAAGGGTGCGCGGAAGGAAAATTATAAGACCGGATACCGCAAGTTGGCTGAACAATGTTGACGCAAGCGTCATAGCAAGAATGACAGCCGCCGATACAAGCATATTACAGCTAAGCAAAGAAAATGCAAACAGAACAAATGCCCAGAAGCTTCCGTGACCACCCGGGATAATAGCGAATTTTACTGCACAGCTGATAAGTCCCACAATAACCGGCGCTGTCAGCCATGTCTGGATAACAAGAAAAAAGCTTACAAAAAGCGATGTCCTTGATTGTGGGAGTGAATGATAAAAATCGGATGCGCTGCGTTTATTCAGAAAATGGAAAAGACTAAGGCAAAGCAGCGGCGCGATTACAACATATCCGAACATAAAGCCAATAAGCTCTTCAAAAGGATAAATGTAGCGAGCTTCCAGTATACCGTTAAAATTGCAGCTCAAATCGGTATAACCGAGAAGAGTTATAAGAATGGTCAAACCAAGATATGTCAGACCGGCGAGCTTTGTCTGGCGCAAGCCTTCTTTATATAGCTTCATCGAAAATAAATCTTTCATTATTTATTCACCTCTTTCGCTTCATCGGCAAACATATTTTCAAAGCTGTATCCTCTTGACTGCATTTCATAAACAAATACCTCTTCAAGAGAAAGGGGCAAAACCTCAAGTATAACCGGCCCGAGATCGGCAAGCTTTTTGCAGATTGAATCCTTATCACCGCTTATGATAAGGTTTGCTACCGAGCCCCTTATGGATACATTTATAAGCTGTGCACCTTCAACGGCAAGCTCTTCCTGACTGAATTCGCGGCTGAACGCTATCTGCACTTTAAACAAAGATGTCTTGAGATCTGATACCTCCGACTGGAGCACTATTCCGCCCTTATGCAGAAGCGCAAGCTGGTCGCAGGTATCTTCAAGCTCTCGAAGTGAATGGCTTGTAATAATAGCCGTTGCTCCGCGGTCAATGACCTCTTCGGAAACCAGCCGCTTTATGACGCTTCGCATGACAGGATCAAGGCCGTCAAAGGTTTCGTCAAAAATCATTACCTGCGGCCGGCATGCAAGCGCAAGTATGGTTGCCGCCTGACGCTTCATGCCCTTTGAAAACTGCGATATCGGCGCTTTTACATTAAGACCAAGCATACCTGCATATTCAAAAAGCTTCTTTTTATCAAAATCAGTTCTTAATGTTTCGTACATCTGAGCCATCCTAGAAATATTTGCTCCCGGCAAAAAGAAAAGCTCATCGGATACATAAGCAATTTTGGATTTTGCATCAAAATTGCCGTATATCTCTTCCCCATCTAATTTTATACTGCCTTCGTCTGCTTTATATACACCGGCAATAAGCCTTACCAACGTCGATTTACCCGCTCCGTTTGAACCAACCAGTCCAAACACACCGGAATCCTGAATATCACATGACAGATTGGAAAGCGCGGCAAAATTGCCGAATTTCTTCGTTACATTCTCAACCTTGATCACAAATCTTCATCTCCTTTTTTACCATATCCTTTATCGACCGCCGAATATGCAAGACTTATATCTATCCCTGCAAGCGACAGTTCACGCGAGGCATTTTTTATGACCTCCAGCTCACTCATGCGTTCGGCCGCTATTATATCACGAGCCTGCGCCGCAACAAAGCTCCCCTTCCCTTTAACCGTATAGGTAATACCTCTGCGCTCGATATCGGTATAAGCTTTCTGAATGGTATTTGGATTTACCGCAAGATCCAATGAAAGCGACCTTACCGACGGCAGTGCATCATCGGCCTTGAAAACACCGGTAAGAATGAATCTTTCAACCTGCGATACGATCTGTTCATAAACAGCAAGTCTTGACTGATTGTCAATTAAAAACACCTTATCATCTCCTTTCATGCACAACATAGGTGTACTATGATTATTAGTACACCTATGTTATACCACTTCTGCTAAAAACTGTCAACACAAAAATCAGCAAAATAAATTTAATTTTATATGAACAGTTCTTATATGTTTAATTTTGCAGTTATATATTGAAAATACGCAAAAAAATGATATAATTGTATTTGACAAAATTTTTAATAAGGAGAAGTATTTATGAACAACCAAATGCAGCAATTCCTCCCCCAGCAGCCGGTCGCACCGAAGAAAAAAGTTGATAAGGAAGGTCTTATCAAAAAGATAAGAATTCTTTGCCTCGCTGCACTGCTTGCGCTTTTTGCAGGCACATTGAATCCGCTTCTGGTACCTGCATCAAGCTCTACCAATATGCTTTTAGGCCATTCCGTTATTAACTATACAGTCGCGCTCACCGATAAAGTCGATGAGCTGAATGTAACACTCAACGATAAAATGGATGGTTGGGATTATGATGACCTCGAAGAGTTCATCGAAGAGTATACAGAAGAAATGGGTCTTGGAACCTACACCATACAGCTTGTATTCTCATTCCTTGTAATGGCCGCACTTATCGTTGTTGTTGTCGGCCTGGCACTTTCCTTCAAAAAATCGAAGGCATGGCCTCTGCTCACCGCAATCGGTTCTTTGGCAGTCGTATTCTTCAGCCTTATTGATTCTGTTTATAATATGATCGATAACGAAGACTTCACCTTCTACATCATTCCTGTTCTTATCAGCTGGGCTGTGTATATAATACTTGCAATCTTCTGCTTCAAGTACGGCGCAGCAGACCGTGCATCCGC
>JAGBFS010000017.1 GCA_017936365.1 Clostridia bacterium | reverse complement strand
TGTTTGGAGATCGATCCCAAGCCCGAATCGGTTTTATGCTTCCACACCTTCCCGCCTCTGTCTGTCGGTAAGTACGGAATTATCAGAGGAAGCGCCAACAGCAGCTGTGATAATGTCAAAATTACCATCAGCAGCTCGGGCGGTCACGCCTCCTGCCCTCAAAAGTGCGGTGATCCTATAGTAACTGCTGCCGCTCTTATTACGCAGCTTCAGACCTGCGTTTCCAGAGATAACAATCCAATGATGCCTGCCGTTCTTACTTTCGGCAGTATACACGGCGGCGCAACGCCTAACACTATCCCCTCCTCCACCGTTATTGAAGGAACAATAAGGACTGTTTATCCCGAAAGCAGAAGCACTATAAAAGAATCTATAAAGAGAATCTGCAAGCACGTTGGAGGTGCTATGCGAACCTGTGTTGAAGTGGACTTCATGGATACCTCTGTTCCTTCTGCCATCAACGATAACGCTATCGTCGATAAAGCCGAAAATGCTATTAAAAAGCTATTTGGAGCTGATGCGATAAGCATTATGCCATTCCCCTCCACCGGCTCCGAAGATTTCGCTTTATTTACCGAAAAACTTCCCGGTGCTATCATCCGGTTCGGAACAAATGATCCTGAAAATGCCGCTACTATGCTTGGAGTACATAATCCCGGCGTGCAATTTGACGACAGAAGCCTTTTTTATGCCTCTGCGCTTTTTTGTCAGTATGTACTCGACTATCTTTCGTAATATAACTTAATATTACAATAAAAAAGAGCTGTCTGCGACAGCTCCTTTTTTATTAGTATTTAAGTCTCGGCAAATTAGTGTCAGATGCAAGATTGGAAAAACTGTAAAGTACCAGCAGATCATCTATTTCCTGCTCTTTGATTATCTGATTAAGTCCGGTAGGAAGAGAACGAAGGTCAATTACCACTATCTTGCTGTAATTTTGAGTAAGGAACGGCGTAAAGCAGTTGGCATAAGAATCC
This sequence comes from Clostridia bacterium, assembly GCA_017936365.1. Taxonomy (GTDB): domain Bacteria; phylum Bacillota; class Clostridia; order Oscillospirales; family Acutalibacteraceae; genus SIG598. The sequence goes on along the minus strand of JAGBFS010000017.1, from coordinate 621 downwards.
TTTATAACCATAACTGTCTTATCAAGTTCGGCTTTAGAGTTTTCTATAACCGTTACGCCGTTATTTGCATAAAGGAACATAGCGTATTTGTCGCGTACATCAAGCTGCGCCAAATCATACATACCGTCTTTTGATTCGCCGTTTATTGTTACCGAATCGACAGAAAGATCATAATAGTCAATCACATCGGCAACCGCATCATGCTTCTGCGCCTTGCTGAAATAGGTACCCCAGAATCCTTCCGCAGTTTTTTTCAGTGAATTTTCCGGAACAACCGCAGTAAATCCGGCTTGTTCCGCAAAGCTGTGATAGCCATACCATGCTCCTTGTGTAGTCCAATGATGATCGGTACGGTAATATATTTCTTCTTTGCCGTGCTCAAACAAAGACTCCTTTACATCAATCGGAATATACCCGGATGCTTCAAGACGATTCTGAAGCCCATCTATAAGCGGAAGCTGATCAATATTTCCGGTTCCCTGCGGAAGTTTATCGGACAGCACACAATAGGAAGACGGAACTATCATCACATACTTATCAATATCGGCATTCATGTCAGAAAAAGTTTCCAGCAAGCTAATATTGCGTTCTAATCTTGCTTCATCATAGCTGCGATACTTT
>JAGBFS010000210.1 GCA_017936365.1 Clostridia bacterium | reverse complement strand
TGCCCAAGCTTTCTGTAAAACAGCGTGATGCGGCTGAGCTTTTGTATGTTAACGGTTCTGCCGGTGTGCGTGAGGTATGCGAAATACTCGGTGTTACAAAATCCGTTCTTGATGCGCTTGTTAAAAAAGACATTGCGCAGTATTTTGACAGAGAGATATATCGCAGGCCAAAAGTGTCAAGCGTTGCAGCGGATGCCGGAGATATAGTACTGACAGGGGAACAGGAAAAGGCATATAACAATATGCTTGGCCGTTACCTTTCGGGCGAATTTTCGACAACCTTGCTATTCGGCGTTACCGGAAGCGGAAAAACATCTGTTTTCATGAAGCTTATCGACAAGGTCGTTGCCGACGGAAAATCGGTGATTGTGCTTGTGCCTGAAATATCGCTTACACCGATGACTCTTGACAGATTCCGTGCAAGATACGGCGATAATATCGCTGTTATGCACAGCGGACTTTCGCTTGGTCAAAGGCTTGATGAATGGAAACGCGCAAAATACGGTGAAGCACGTATAATAATCGGCACCCGATCGGCGATATTTGCTCCGGTAGACAATATCGGACTTGTCGTAATGGACGAGGAACAGGAATATACATATAAATCGGAATCTTCACCGAGATACCACGCAAGGGATGTTGCGCGGTTCCGATGTGCTTATCATAAATGTCCGCTGCTGCTTTGTTCGGCTACACCGTCGGTCGAAAGCTATTATTACGCGGCAGACAGCGGGAAATATAACCTTGAGGTTATGGATAAACGATACGGTGATTCGGCATTGCCCGATGTCGATATTGTTGATATATCTTCTATGAAGCTTTCCGAAAGTATTATCGGTTCAAAGCTTGGCGAAGCGATAAATTATAATCTTGAAAACGGTTATCAATCGATACTTCTTCACAACAGACGCGGTTTTAATACATTTGTTTCATGCCGGGCTTGCGGTCATGTGCTTACCTGTAAATCCTGTAGCGTTTCGATGACCTACCATCATGATACAAATCGCCTTATGTGTCATTACTGTGCGGCATCTATGCCGTTTACCACCGTTTGTCCCGAATGTGGTGAATCACAGCTCAGATATGCCGGGCAGGGGACACAAAAAGCGGAGGATGAGCTTGAGAGAATCTTTCCGAATGCGCGTATACTTAGGATGGATGCCGATTCAACAGCGGCTAAAAGCTCATATAGCGAGAAGCTTGCCGCTTTTTCGCGCGGTGACTATGATATAATGGTTGGTACACAGATGGTTGCAAAGGGTCTCGATTTTGCGCGTGTAACGCTTGTCGGTGTACTTCTTGCGGATCAGACGTTGTGCTGTGATGATTTCAGAAGCAGTGAGCGTGCCTTTTCTCTGCTGACTCAGGTTGTCGGAAGATCGGGAAGAGGCGAATACCGCGGCAAGGCGATAATTCAGACTTTATCGCCAGATAACGAAGTTATTGCGCTTGCCTCGGCGCAGGATTACCGTTCATTTTATAAAAGCGAAATTGCTATTCGCAAGGCAATGCTTTATCCGCCGTTTTCAGATATTTGTATGGTTGGTTTTGTTGGTTCGATTCAATCAAAGGTAAAATCAGCGGCGCTTGCGTTTATGTTAAAGCTCAAAGAAAAATGCGCCGGTGAATATAAAGAGCTGCCGATAAGAGCATTGGGGCCCGCACCGGCGGCTGTTAGTAAGGTCATGAACAAATTCCGTTACAGGATCATAATCAAATGCCGCAACGGAAAAAGATTCCGCGAGATGATGCATACGCTTCTGTGTGAAATCGGATCTGACAGGGAATATTCTGATGTGACGGTTTTTGCCGATATGAATCCGGAGAATGTAATGTGATATACAGGGTATAATCAAATTGGAGGTTATTTGAATTGGCTATCAGGGATATAGTTATTAAGGGCGAGCCGATACTTCGTAAAAAGTGTCGCCCTGTCGAAAACTTTGATAACAGACTTTGGCTGCTGCTTGACGATATGAGGGATACTCTTATCGATTCAAACGGCGTTGGTCTTGCCGCGCCGCAGGTTGGAATTATGCGAAGGATCGTTATCATAGATACCGGTGAGCAATATGTTGAGATGATAAATCCTGAAATAACCTTCACCGATGGGGAACAGACCGGGCTTGAAGGCTGTCTTTCGATTCCGGGAAAATACGGTATTGTAACACGTCCCAACCATGTCAAGGCAAAGTATCAGGACAGAATGGGTAATTGGTGCGAGATAGATGGAACCGAGCTTACAGCCCGTGCGATATGCCATGAATGTGATCATCTTGAGGGAAGATTATATATTGATGTTGCTGACCGTATGCTTACAGATGAGGAGTTAAGCCGGCTGGAACGACAGGAGGGGGACTCATAATTGAACCTGATATTCATGGGTACCCCCGAATTCGCAGTACCGGCTCTGGACGCGCTGTGCGGCGCAGGTCATCGGGTAACCGCCGTTTTTACACCGCCGGACAAACCAAAAGGCAGAAAACTAAAGCTTACTCCGCCGCCCGTAAAGGAACGCGCTATGGAGCTTTCGATTCCTGTTTATCAGCCGCAGACGCTAAAGAATCCATCGGTTGCAGAAATGATAATAGGGGAAAAAGCCGACTGCATAGTAGTAGCCGCGTATGGAAAGCTCATTCCTCCGGCGATTCTGACGGCAGCAAAATATGGATGTGTCAATATCCATTCATCTCTGCTTCCGAAATACAGGGGAGCAGCACCGATAAATTGGGCGGTAATAAATGGAGAAGAGGAAACAGGCGTTTCCACGATGCTTCTAAACGAAGGTCTTGATACCGGCGATATTCTTTTATCTGCAAAAACACTGATAGATAAGAATGAAACGGCCGGTGAGCTTCATGACCGCCTTGCACAGATGGGTGCGCAGCTTATTTTAGCTACACTCGATGGGCTTGAGAATAATACGATCACTCCAATAAAACAGGATGACAGCCTGTCGTGCTATGCGCCGATGCTTGATAAATCGGTGGGAATTATCGATTGGAACGATCCGGCAAAATCTATTCATGACAAAGTGCGTGGACTTCAGCCATGGCCGGTAGCCACGGCATACCTTGGCGGTGAGCGTATCCGTATCCACAAAACCTTCGTCTGCGATGGTGCGGGTAAACCGGGTGAGGTTATATCGGTTAATCCTTTTACCGTTGCCTGCGGAAGCGGTGCGATAATTATCGAAGAGCTTCAGGCCGACGGCGGAAAAAGAATGAAGTCTTCCGATTATTTCAGAGGTCATCCGGTGGAGACCGGAATAGTATTTGATAACATATAACGAAAGGATGGTTTTTGATGTTCGAGTGGTTGGTTGATATTTCTTACAATCCGTATATTCTTTATTTTATTCTTCTTGTTCCGGCGATGATTTTTTCAATCGTAGCGCAAATCAAGGTTAAGTCGTCTTATAAAAAGTACAGCAAGGTTGAAAATTCGCTCGGTCTTACCGGTGCGGAGGTTGCAAGGCGTATTCTTGACAGCAAAGGACTGCAGCATGTACAGGTAGTTCCCATCAGAGGCAACCTCACCGACAATTACAATCCCAAGACCGACACAGTATCCCTTTCCGAAGGTGTGTATTCTTCAAGAACAATTGCCGCTGCAGGAATCGCTGCACATGAGGTTGGACATGCTATCCAGCATAACGAAAATTATGCTCCGGTCAGATTGCGTACGGCTATGGTAACCGCCACAAATATTGGTTCACGCCTTTCTGGTATACTCATTTTTGCAGGTCTTATTCTTATGGCGATTGCAAATCTCAGCAACTGGGGTTATTTTATCGCAATATTCGGCGTTATGCTCTTTTCGCTTTCTGCAATTTTCCAGCTTGTTACCCTTCCTGTTGAGTTTAATGCGAGCAAGCGTGCTATGCAGCAGGCAGAGGTTACTCTGTGCGCAAGCAGCGAAGACCGCAAGGGCATAAAGAAGGTACTCAGCGCTGCTGCTATGACATACGTTGCAGCTCTGTTTGTAGCACTTATGCAGGTGCTTTACTATGTCCTTCTCATCGTCGGCAGACGCAGAAATTAATCTTAAATGACAGCAAGAAAAGCGGCATTTAATGCATTGAATAAAGTAGCGCAGGGCGGTTATTCGACCCTTGTGCTGGACAGCATACTTTCACGTTCCGGGCTTGATAAGCGCGACAGCGCGCTTACCTCGGCAATTTTCTATGGTGTGCTGGAAAATGAACAGCTTCTTGACTATGTTATCCTAAATCATCTGTCCAAAGCTAATTCTAGAATAGATAATCGGCTTATAATAATTTTGCGAATGGGCGTTTATCAGATAATGCTTATGGATAAGATACCTGATAACGCGGCGGTGAACGAAGCGGTAAAGCTTACCAGAAGCATCGGGCTTGAACGAGCATCCGGTCTTGTTAATGCTGTTCTGCGTTCGTTTATCCGCGACGGAAAGTCGTGTCAGCTTCCCGACAGGGAAGATTTTCCGCAGCTTTATCTGTCACTTAAATATTCTGTTCCGCTGTGGCTTGCCGAAAAGTGGATAGATGATTATGGCGATGAGATGTGCGAAAATATCCTTAAAGAGCTGTCCGGAAGACCGCCGATTTATATAAGAATCAATAATTTAAAAACTGATTTTGAATCTTTAAGTAATTCGTTAGCCGAAAGTAATGTAAAGGCTAACAACTTGTCATGGCTTGACGGTGCCGCTGAACTTTTTGAAACAGGCGATATTGAACAGCTTGAGGCTTATAAAAACGGTCTGTTTCATGTCCAGGATGCGGCATCTCAATTATGCTGCAAGCTTCTTGAAGCCAAAAGCGGCGATACGGTCTGTGATGTTTGTGCCGCTCCGGGTGGTAAGTCGTTTACCTTGACACAGATTATGTGCGATTGCGGCAATGTTTTTTCATACGATATTTATCCGCAAAAGGTTTCGCTGATCGAATCCGGTGCTAAAAGGCTTGGACTCAAGTCGATTACAGCAAAGCTGCGCGATGCAGAGACCGGTTCGTGTGATATTTTAGCCGATAGAGTGCTGTGTGATGTTCCTTGTTCAGGTTTGGGTATTATAAGACGAAAGCCGGATATTAAAAATAAGCAGAAGTCTGATATTGCCGATCTGCCAAAGCTGCAGCGTTCTATATTGGAAAACTCTGCTGATCTTCTGAAACCGGGCGGGGTGCTTGTTTACTCCACATGTACGTTGTCGCATGAGGAAAATCGAAATGTCGTTGAAAGCTTTTTATCAAAGCACAGCGATTTTGAACCATACCCGTTTGATGCGCCGTGCGAAAGAGGTGAATGGGACAGCGATTATATGCTTACGCTTTTCCCGCATCTTCTCGGTACTGATGGATTTTTTATTGCAAGATTAAAGAAAAAGGGTGCATAATGATGCCCGAATTGATTGATATCAAATCACTGAAGCTCAATGAAATCGAAGATTTGATTGTGAGTTTTGGCGAACCCAAATACCGCGCAAAACAGGTTTTTAAGTGGCTCCATAAAGGTGTTCATGGTTTTGATGAAATGACCGATATTTCAAAAAATCTTCGTGAACGCTTATTACAAAATTGTTACATATCTTCTGCTGTGATTGAAAAGAAGCTTAAATCGCGGTATGATGATACAATAAAATATCTTTTTAAGCTTATTGACGGCGAATATGTTGAAGCTGTTCTGATGAGCTATCATCACGGATGGTCGATGTGCATCTCTTCACAGGTTGGCTGTAAAATGGGATGCACCTTCTGCGCAACAGGCCGAGGAGGGTTTGTACGCAATCTCACAGCATCGGAGATGCTTTCGCAGATTACCGAGGCTCAGCTTGACAACAATATACGCATATCCAATATTGTTCTTATGGGAATGGGCGAACCGCTTGATAATTTTGACAATGTTATCAGGTTCCTTGAACTTTTGTCGGATAAGGATGGCGTATGTATCGGACAGAGGCACGTTTCCGTTTCCACCTGCGGTATTGTCGACAGGATCAATCAGCTTGCTGAAATGAAGCCGCAGTTTACATTGTCGGTATCCTTGCACGCGCCGAACGACGATATCAGATCGCTTACCATGCCTATAAATAACAGATGGGGCGTTGATACGCTTCTCGCGGCCTGCAAGAAATATGCGGCTTCTACGGGAAGACGTGTTTCATATGAATATGCGCTGATTAGCGGTGTTAACGATTCCGATGAATGTGCGCTTGAGCTTGCGTCAAAACTGCGCGGCTCATTGAGTCATGTTAATCTTATCCCGGTAAATAATGTAGAGGAATCGGGGTGTATGCCGCCGTCAAAGCAAAGGATCGCAGCTTTTCAAAAGATTCTTTGTGACCGCGGAGTTACCGCGACTGTCCGGCGTACGCTCGGTTCGGATATAAATGCATCATGCGGCCAGTTAAGACGAAAGAGTCTTGATACATAGGTGTTATATTTCCCTGAAAGGTGGGAGGGTATAAAGCGCTTTCCGTATTTAGCGGTGCGCCGTAAACATAATGAGAATTTTCAGTAAAACAGATACCGGTATGCTTCGCAGCCTGAATGATGATTCTTTTCTTCATGGTTATCTTGAAGGCGGAAATGTCTGGGCGGTTGTATGTGATGGCATAGGCGGCTTGAACGGCGGTGCTGTTGCAAGCAAAAGTGCGGTTCAGACGGTAGGCGAGAAGCTCGTATCCGGTTTCAGAAAAGATATGAGCGGTAATTCTATCAGAAATCTGCTCAATACAGCTATCGTTGCGGCAAATATTGATATACTCGACAAAGCAAAAAGCGACCGAATGCTTGACGGCATGGGTACTACAATAGTTGCAGTAGTTATCTGTGATGGGGTTATTCATATTGCCTATGCGGGTGACAGCAGAGCTTATCTTATATCGTCAGATGGAGCTTCAAGGCTTACCACCGACCATTCACTTGTACAGGATATGATAAACTGCGGTATGCTTACCGAGCAGGAAGCTATGGATCATCCTCGCAGAAATGTAATCACAAGAGCCCTTGGAATTGACGAGAATATCGATATCGACTATTGTGAATGTCAGTTTGAATGTGGTGATAAGCTGTTGTTATGCACCGATGGTCTGACAAATTTTGTCAGCGATGAGCGACTTTGTGAGATTGTGCAATCGGTTCCGGTTGAAGATCTTCCTACGGCGTTCATTGATGAAGCAAATAAACTTGGTGGTGCTGATAATATAACAGCGGTAGTAATATGCGAATGACCGATTATCGGTTATATATATATTCTAAATGGGAGGAACTCCGGATTTATTTTCCGGAAAATAAAGTATGGACAGATATATCGGTAAAAGACTTGACGGAAGATACGAGGTTCTTGAGCTTGTCGGAACCGGCGGTATGGCAAATGTTTACCGCGCCCGTGATCTTTTGAACGGATCGATGGTTGCGGTAAAGATTCTTAAGGAAGAATACCTTTCAAATGAGGAGTTCTGTCGTCGTTTCAGGAATGAATCAAGGGCAATTTCGCAGCTGAATCATAAAAACATCATCAAAGTGTTTGATGTAAGCAGCAGTGTCAATATGCAGTATATGGTCATGGAGTATATTGACGGTATAACGCTGAAGGATTATATCGAACAGCAGGGTGTTGTAGAATGGAAAGAGGCTGTTCATTTTATAACCCAGATTCTGCGCGCGCTTCAGCATGCGCACGATAATGGAGTTATTCACAGGGATATCAAGCCGCAGAACATTATGCTGCTTGAAACCGGTGAGATAAAGGTAACCGATTTCGGTATTGCAAGATTTGCAAGAAGTGAGACCCATACGACAACTGACAAGGCCATTGGTTCGGTTCATTATATTGCACCGGAGCAGGCGAGAGGCGCCCCAACCGATGAAAGAGCTGACCTGTATTCTGTCGGTGTTATGCTTTATGAAATGCTTACCGGCAGATTGCCGTTTGAGGCTAATGATGCTGTTTCTGTTGCTGTTATGCAGCTCCAGGCCGATCCCAAGATGCCGCGCGAGATCATGCCGTCGCTTCCCGAAGCATTGGAAGAGATAACTATTCAGGCGATGCAGAAGGATCCAAACAACAGATATCAGTCTGCGGCCGATATGCTTCTTGATATTGATGATTTCAAGCGCAATCCGTCTATCAGATTTGAGTATCGATACATGATAGACGATTCGCCGACTCGCTATATGAACGCCATCAATAATACAAAGAGAATGCAGGAAGCTGCGATAGAAAATGAAAAGAGCCCGGTTATTCCCGTTCTTACAGGTATTGCTACATCCTTTATTCTTATTGCGGTAATATTCGGATATATGGTTCTTAATATCTATGGTTTCTTTGACAGCTGCAGCAACAGCAGCAGAGAAACATCGAAGGTTCCGAATTTTGTCGGAATGGATATTAATACCATCGTCAATTATTCCGAAAACGGTAATGATTTTACTCCAGTAGAAGCATACAGCATGTATTCCTTTGAAACGGAATATGTTTTCAATTCTGAATTTGCTCAAAATATAGTTTTTGACCAGAGTCCGAAAGCTAACAAGACGGTCTATTCCGGCTCAAAGATCAAGCTTACAATAAGCCTTGGTGCGGAAAGACCGATAGTTCCCGATTTCAATAATACAGATTTTGCAACCTATTCGCAAAAGATTCTTGAAAGCGGTCTTACCTACAGAAAGATCGAGGTTTATAACGATACCGTTCCGAATGACTATATAATCAATACAAATCCGCTTCCGAGAACGGATATTGATGTTGGAACGACAATTGAAGTTTATGTAAGTATAGGTCCCAAGCCGGATCAGCTCGTCATGATTAACTGCCAGAATATGACCTATGAGCAGGCGGCGATAAAGCTTGAGGCTATGGGCATAAACAAGAGCAGTATTCAGATCGTTTATACCGACAGCGAGAAGGTCAAGGATACAATACTTGAGCAGGAGCCTGCACCGTTTACTCCGCTTGAAGGCAATGTTGTTGTCAAGCTTGTGTTGAGTAACGGAACAATACCAAGACGCAGCGCATCACTTAACGTTGCACTTCCTGCGGCGATCAACTCAAATATGCAGATGGAGATTAAAGTTGATGATGCTACTGTTTATTCAGCTACCGTAAATCCGGCGGCAACACCTAATCATACAGCCACATTTGAGGGTGCAGGTGTAAAGACTGCGGTGGTATATCTCAACGGTTTCAAATACCGTGAATATACGATAAACTTTACGTCAAACACCAATGAGCTTATCCGTGATTATGGATTTACTACGACAACGGCATCGATGACCACAACAACAGCGCCAACAACTACAACAACAGCGGCTCCTGTTGCCGAAGCTCCGGCGGTACAATAAATATATGACAGATAAAGGACAGATAATAAAGGGCATCGGCGGTTTCTACTATGTAGAGACCGCCGGTACCATATATGAATGTAAGGCAAGAGGCGTATTTCGCAGGAAAGGCCTCACGCCGACTGTGGGCGATATCTGCACATTTACCGTTCCGGAAAACGGTATTGCGGTTATTGATGCCATTGAAGAAAGAAAAAATTGCCTGATTAGACCTGCTGTTGCAAATCTTGATAAGCTGTTTATCGTTGCTTCTACAAAGCTGCCCCAGCCGAATTCACTTGTTCTTGACAGACTTGTCGCTATGGCGGAATACAATGATATCGAGCCGATAATGGTCTTTACAAAGCTTGACCTTTTACCGGCAGATGAGATTGCCGCTGTATATAAAAAGGCCGGCCTGAAAACAGTTATGGTTGACTATTCCTCCGGCGGCGGTATAGATGAGCTTAAAGAATTGATGAAAGATGCAGTATCGGCATTTGCTGGCAACAGCGGTGTCGGAAAATCTACTCTCATCAACGCGATTGCTCCCGAACTTGTGCTTGAAACGGGCGAGGTATCGGAAAAGCTCGGGCGCGGAAGGCATACTACGCGCAGTGTGGAACTGTATAATCTTCCGTTTGGCGGTAAGCTTGCTGATACACCGGGATTCTCGTCCTTTGATATAGAAACCGGTATGCAGATAAAAAAGGATGAGCTTGCCGATTGTTTTCGTGAATTTGCCGAATATACGCCAAACTGCAAATTTACATCCTGTGCGCATCTGTGCGAAAAGGGATGCGCTGTGGTGGAAGCGGTAAAGAACGGAGAAATAAGCTTGTCCAGACACGAAAGCTATAAGGCATTATACGAAGAGGCCAAGAATATAAAAGAATGGGAAACCAGATAAAATAGCAAAAGACCGCATTAATTTATAATATTTTGCAAAACATAATCACCTTTGTCGTTCTTGCGCGTAATATGATAATGACAAATGAGTCGCACTTATTACATTTTGGAGGTGCCTTATGAAAATAGTTGTTGTCAGAAGCCCGAAGGTTTTAAGCGGAATATTAAGATTGATGTTTGGAATTAAGAAACAGTAAAATTTGTTGTGGGGCGTTGGTTGCTTTTGTAACCAGCGCCCAATACTTTAGTTAAACCTGCATTCGCTATAAATCGTTAAATTTTTATATATTGCGCTAAAAATCGCTTATTATTTACACTTCGTTTTGTTGGTGTTTTGTATTGATTTCGTATATGAAAATTTCATACAATATTATCGTAACAGATTAAATAAAATGGTGAAAAGAAGTGGAGGGAAAAAAGAAGTGGAGGGAAAAAATATGTCAAAAAAATTAAAAAGTATCATTGCGTTATTCCTTGTAATGGTAGTCTTTGCTACATCTTGTCTTATGTGTTTTGCGGCTAATGGACCTGGGTATAAAGTAAAATATTATACTGGGTTGGTTGTTGGTGTTAACTGCAAGATATTGAAAGATCAAGATAGGGCACCTTACTATAAGTATAATAGGTGTAAGGTCAGGCTTAGAGAAGGAACTTATGATAGTGGATGGAAGTACTCATCAACTTTTTCAAACCAAAAAAGTTCCGTACAATTTATTGAAAAAGAAATCCAACGTACAAACAATATTAAGTACACATCATATGCTAATTATGGCTTGATCAAGTAAATTAGAAAAATACATATCTATTTAATCTGCTACAGGATTTTGGAAAGGAATAAAACAGTATGAAACAATTCTTTAGGGGCAGCTCGATTGTCATATTTTTTTATTTTGTAACATCTGTCTTTTCTTCAGCGTGTGTTGCTTATAAAGCGTACTGTGACGCAAGAAATGCACAAATTGCGGCTTTTTACGCAGCAACATTTGATGAAAACCATCAGGCTTCTCAATCGGACAATATTCTGATAATGATATTCTGTGCGGTTTTATTTTTGCTGCTTATTAATATTTTTGATGTTATTGCTCACTGGACAAGAATTAAGCGCAGTGAAATTAGGGCAAGGATGCTCTCCGGCGGATCACCGCTTGCAGTATGCGGACACCTTCTGATTAATTATACGTCTGTTACATTGATTGCGTCTGTTGTCGGTATAATATCCGGCGGGATTTTACTTTCTTTTAAATTTGTGGCGGTATATGCATCATTCTTTTTCAGTGAACTCGGCAGTAGATCG
>JAGBFS010000209.1 GCA_017936365.1 Clostridia bacterium | reverse complement strand
GGTCGGCAACCGCTTCAAGCAGTTCCTGCTCATAATTTGTGAATTTACTCATTTACGGCCTCCTCCTTTCCGCCGAAACCGCAGTTTTCGGAAAATTCGCCCAGCAGACCGGGGTATATCTCCTCGCGCGTGCCGCGCTTGGATATTTTGCCGTCCGCTATGACGATTATTTCATCAGCCAGCTTCATTATACGCTCCTGATGGGAGATTATGATAACGCTCTTGTGGCGGTTTCTGCTTATCGCCTTGAAGCTTCCGACGAGCATCGCAAAGCTCCACAGGTCGATGCCAGCCTCCGGCTCATCGTATATCGCAAGCTTGAGCTCGCGCGCCATAAGGGTGGCTATTTCTATTCTTTTAAGCTCGCCGCCGGAAAGGGAGGAATCCACCTCGCGGTTGAGGTAGTCCTTTGAGCAGAGGCCGACGTTTGTGAGATATGTGCAGCACTCGTCTTCGGGCAGCTCGCTTCCGTGGGCAAGGCTCAAAAGACGGCGTACGGTCAGTCCCTTGAAGCGCGGCGGCTGCTGGAATGCATAGCCAAGGCCGAGCTTTGCGCGTTCGGTTACCGACATATCGGTGATGTCGGTGCCGTCAAATATTATTTTGCCCGATGTCGGCTTTTCGATGCCCATTATCAGACGGGCGAGGGTGGATTTGCCGCCGCCGTTAGGGCCGGTAATTACGACAAATTTATCGCTGTCAATGGTAAGGCTTACGTTGTCGACGATATCAAGCTCGCCGCCCGGCTCGCTTACCTTGAAGGAGCAATTTATAAGTTCAAGCATGATTTCATTCCTTTGCGCTTATTATATAGTTTACACCGCTTTATTATACCTCTTAATCGAATCAATAGCAATATTTTAAAGGGGATAACAGCAAAAAATAACATATATGACAGAATTTTCGTATATCTTGGCGAAGATGTGTACATAAAATCGTATATAAATAAAGACCGCACAACAGCGATAATATACCGTTGCTGTGCAGCCTTGTTTGTATTGGGCGTGTTATTCCGCTGCGGCAGCCGCAGTGGTCGGAGCGGCGGTCGGTGCCGCAGTAGTAGTGGTTGGCGGTGCGGTGGTTGTATCAGCCGCGCCGGCGGTCGTGGTAGTGGTTGCGCCCGGAATCGTGGGAACGGAAACACCCTTGGCTTTACCGCCGTTTGCATAGGTCATATCATCTTCAAAAATGAACTTTTTAAGCTCGTTTGCATTGAATTTGAAATTAACCGATACAACGGACATAGATCCGGTGCTTGTCTGTGCATCGGCGTAACGCCAGGTTCCGTCGATGGGGACGGTGTATTGAACTATCTCATAGCGAAGTATGTTCAATGCGTCAAACATATATCCGCGGATCCTGTCCTCACTGATATTGGTGGTGATATATGGGAGTATCTCGGTCGCAATACCGGCAAGCTCCGTATATGAGCGGTTTGATGCAAGAGCCTCCGTCATTATCTGTTCAAGCAATTTGCGCTGGCGCTCGGTGCGTCCGAAATCGCCGTTGGTGTCCTTTATTTTTCTCATTCGTGCGTAGTTGAGGGCTTCGGCGCCGGTCATTTTATATGTGCCTGCGCCGGCTTCATACCGAGGGAACAGACCGTATTTTGGGTCGTGACACATATAATTTGCCTCGGCCGCGGAAACTTCCATCGTAACACCGCCGAGCAGATCGACAAGCTTTTTGAATGCGCTGAAATCGATGGCGACAAAATCATCGACCTTGACACCAAGATTTTTTTCGATGGTCGCGCGTGTGATCTTAAGATCCATGTTGCCGTTCATGGTGTCATAGTAAAATGCGGCGTTGAACTTGTTTTTCTTATATCCGGGAATAGAGGAATAAATATCTCTCAATATCGAAATGAGCTTTACCTTCTGATTTTTGCGGTCGATAACGCCCAGCATGATGGAGTCGCTTCGCGAAGCGTCTTTGCCGCCCATTCGCGAATCGCATCCGACGATAAGAATGATATCCACCTCATTTGTGGAAACAATTACATCATCGGGTATGGAATTGATATCTGTCGGATCGGTATCCGAACCGTCGTCACGTTCGGCGTCAAGAAGAGCCTGCTCTTCATCGGTAAGCACGACATTCGATTGAGTGTCGGAGGTGACGATATTGAGCTGACCGGTGATATTCTTGTCCACCCACGTCCACGCAAAGCTGATTATGATAAGCAATACAAGGCCGATTGATGAAAGGATAACGGCAGCCTTGCCCTTTTTGCGGGGAGCGGAATAGTCGGAAAGAGCGGGCGCTGTATTCGGTGATTTTTCGGGCTTTTTTCTGTATGTATCTTCATCCTGCGAAAAATCAAAATCGTCAAATCGGTATTTTGCGCTGTCCGTCTTGGGCTTTGCGGCTGGTGATTTTGCGGCAGATTGATTATCTTTCGGAAAATCATTTTTAGCAGGAGCGGCAGTATGGCTTTCGGAAAATTCGGTTTCAAAAGAGAAAGCGTCTTTTTTCCAGCTTGCTTTTGAATTTCTGTTGTTATCCAAAATCGGTTTCCCTTTCCTTTCCATACATAGTTTGAATTAATGGGAGATTTTATAATATGACGGCACCGTATTTTTCGGCAATGGTGATTAGGGCGGCGCTGTCTTCGATGCAATCCTTCATAACGGCGGCTCTGCCCTGATAGAGCATAAGTGCTTTGTCCAAAAGCTTGGAGTCGCTGCATGATATGGCTATTGCGACGGGGGAGGATGAAGCCGCTTCGGCAAGTGTCTGACAATCCTCCTCGGAGGATATAACTACACAGGCGATGTCGGTTCCGGTGTCTTCAAGATCCAAAAGATCATCTTCAAGCTCCCAGCCGCAGGTGATCGGTTGGCTGATTACGGGTGCTTTAGGAAGAACAAAGACCCGTTTTTCGTTTGCAAGACAGTCAAGCTGTGAAACATCCGGTAAAGTGGGCTTAATATTCTGTATAGCCGCGATGTGCGCAGGACCCGTGCCGCAGCAGCCGCCAAGTATCGATGCGCCGCTTTCGGCAAGTACTTTCATTCCGTCGGCAAATTCCTCGACCGTCAGGTCAAATCCGCTCGGCTTGCTGTCGTCGGGCAGGCCGGCGTTGGGCTTTGCGGACAGAGGGATCTTTGCATATTTTGAAGCCTGTCTGAACTGCTCCTCAAGACCGACCGGGCCGTTGGAGCAGTTGATGCCGACCGCCGATGCGCCCATTGCCTGAAGGCAGACAACGCATGGGGCAAGGGTGGTTCCCATGAGGGTATGCCCCGACTGATCGACTGTGATCGAGGCAAAGAAAGGGATATCCAGCTCACGGCAGATCATTGCGGCCGCTCTCGGCTCCCACAGATTGAGGGCGGTTTCGATGCCGATGAAATCGACTCCGGCGCGAACGAGTGACTCTATCTGCTCGCGGTAAATATCATATATTTCGTCAAAGGACGTGTCGCCGTAGGGAGGAATAAACAGACCGGTAGTGGAAAGATCAGCGCCGACAAGGATATCATTTCCGACAGCTTCTCTTGATAAGCTGACCAGCTTTTGGTTTATCTCGTCTACCTTGTCACCCAGCCCGTAGGAGGAAAGCTTTGCGCGGTTTGCACCGAATGTCGGTGCAAAAACCGCATTGGAGCCGGCCTTTACATATTCGCGCTGGAGATTCTGAAACACATCGGGGTGCTCAAGTATCCATTGCTCCATGCAGGCGCCTTCAGGAAATCCTGCGGCGATCATGTGTGTGCCCGTTCCTCCGTCAAGGAAGAAGGGGGATTTTGAAGTGAAAATGTTAGCCATAAATAATTCCTTTATATCATCTGTTCGGGTGCGTTGATGCGGAACATATCAAGAACGTTTGCAATAACCTGCTTTGTGCAGTGGCAAAGGGTCAGTCTTGCACGGGTTAGAGCCTCATCCTCGCCGATGACCCAGCATGCGTTGTAGAACTTGTGGTATTTTGCGGCAAGCTCCATGACGTAACGGGTGATCCTTGACGGCTCGCGGCTGTCGGAGGCGGCGATTATTTCCGAATCATAAGCGGAAAGATAACGGATAAGCTCAAGCTCTTCCGGTGCGGTAAGGAGCATAAGCTGCTCGATATCGGCAGGGACGAAATTTCCGCCCTGCTCGGCATATTTTCTGAATATGGAGCATATACGCGCATGGGCGTACTGTACATAGTATACGGGGTTTTCCGAATCCTGCTTTACGGCGAGGTCAAGGTCGAAATCCATCTGGGTGGTTGATTCGCGCAGATTGAAGAAGAATCTTGCGGCATCGACGGGAACCTCGTCAAGCAGGTCGGCAAGCTGGATAGCCTTGCCGGTTCTCTTGCTCATCTTGACCGGCTTTCCGTCCTGAACAAGGTTAACAAGCTGCATGAGTACTACCTCAAGCTTTTCGCCGTCGTAACCGGCGGCGTCAAGTGCGCCCTTCATTCGTGCGACATGGCCGTGATGGTCGGCACCCCAGACGTTGATGCAAAGATCAAAGCCGCGCTTGAATTTGTCGATATGATATGCGATATCGGCAGCAAAATAGGTGGGGTTGCCGTTTGCGCGGATAAGAACCTCATCCTTTTCGGCACCGCGGTCGGTTGCCTTGTACCATATCGCGCCGTCCTTTTCGTATGTCATGCCCTTGGAGGAAAGAAGCTCGATTGCCTCTTTTACGCTTCCGTCGTTGTGAAGCGCACTTTCGCGGAACCATACGTCATATTCGATGCGGTATTTGAGAAGATCGCTCTGCATTCTTGCGATGTTTTTCGGAAGAGCGAAATCGACAAGAGCTTTTCTGCGCTCGGCTTCGGGCTTATCAGCCCATTCAGCACCGTTTTCGCTGAGGAATTCCTGCGCACGGTCGATTATATCGGCGCCGTGATATGCGTCTTCGGGTATCTCGATAAAATCCTCGCCCTTTACGAGCTGGAGATAACGAACGTCGAGAGAAAGTGCGAATTTTTCTATCTGGTTGCCGGCGTCGTTTATGTAGAATTCGCGCGATACCTCATAACCGGCAGCGTCCATAACTGCGGCAAGGCAATCGCCGAGGGCGCCGCCTCTTGCGTTGCCCATGTGCATCGGGCCGGTCGGGTTGGCGGAAACGAATTCGACCATAACGCGTTTGCCCTTGCCGTGGTCGGAACGGCCGTATTCACCGCCCTTTTCGACGACTTCGGAAACGATGTCACAGAAATACTGTGCGGTGGGATAGAAATTGATAAAGCCGGGGCCGGCTGTTTCGATGCGGTCGATGTATGTACCGTCGGTTTTTGCGTGGTCGATTATTATTGATGCAATCTTGACCGGAGCCAATTTGAAGGCTCTGGCGCACATCATTTCCGCGTTGGTGGAAAGGTCACCGTGGGAGCTGTCGGCCGGAACCTCGATGTTGAAATCGGGGATATCGGCCTTTGCAAGGGAACCGTCCTCAAAGGCGGCGCCGAATGCGGCGATGATGGTTTCTTTAGCCTGTGTACGGAATTTTACTGATGCTGCGGACATAATTGATTATCCTCCAATATATGATGTCTGACAGCGATTTTGCTGTCCATTGCTTTTTTGTTACTGTGCCTGTGATGCGGCAAGCTCTTCGGCGGTTATCTGCTGTGAATAGATCTGCGCTGCGGTGACGGCCTCATCCTGCAAAATGACGTATTCTTCCACGCAGATACCGTGGCTGTGGATGTACTCGGCGTGTCCAAGCCCGACATAGCGGAAGTGCCACGGCTCGTAATTGATGCCGGTCAGCTCGGTTTTATCGGCCGGATAGCGGAGTATGAAGCCGTATTCATGGGCGTGCTCGGTTATCCATCTGCCGACCTTTGTGTTGCCGAAATCATAGGATGTATCCCACCCGACGCTCAGGTCGATGGAGTTGCCCAGCTGATGTTCGGAATGGCCGGCGGGCTGGGTGGTTCTTCCGGCTGTGAGCTTTGCCGTTTCCTCATCCATGCCGTTTGCCATAAGCCGTTTGACCCTGTTGGTGAAAAGACCGTTCTGGTAATCGTAAGAGCGGTATCCGCTGATTATGCGAACGTCCTGTCCGGTTGCTTCGACCGCGGCGGCGTAAAGCTTTTCGTATGCGGCAAGCGTGTCGGCAAGAAGCATTCTTCCGGGGACGGAAACCGGAACGGTGTCTATAACTACCATACCCTCCGGTACATAGTCGGGGTCAAGCGCATTATTGATGTTCGCTATCTTGAGCCTGTCTTTATAAAGAGGGGGAAGGTCGGAATCGGGCGGAAGCTGTTTTTCGACGACCGTTACCGTAGCGTTGGCCTTGACCCCCGGTGTGCCGGTCGCGGTAAGAGTGATGTCGCCGGCGGTGCTGCCGGTAACGCCGGTCAGATCACCCGAAACGCTGACGACCGATGTATCCGAAGCGGAAACGGTTATGTCGGTGATGGCGGTAGCCGGTGTGACGTAATATGACGGCGTCAGGGTTTCGCCAACATATATATAATAATGCTCGCGCTCAAAGCTCAGCTCGGTGAGCGTTTCGCGGATAACACGCGAATCGTGGATGCCGCGCGGTATCTGATTTGCGCATATCCATACGATGAGCAGGATCGACAATGCGAAGAAGGAATACTCGATTAAATCGGTTTTTGTAAGCTTCTTTTTCTTTGCTTTTTTTGCTTTCATTTTTTATGATCGTCTTCTTTGCTTTGAAATTGTTTTGAATATATATTATAATATAGAAAAGAAGTTATTGCAATAGATTACAATACCAAACAAGAAAATATTATACTGTCATTTTTTGTAATTTCAGTAAAGGATTCCCGATATAAGGGCGTTGGAAACAAGAAAGCCTTCGCAGGTGAGCTTTACTGAAGAATCGGTACATTCCGTAAGCCCGTGCGGCTGATATTTTTTTGCGCGTTCGATATATTCTTTCGGTAAAGGCTCGCCGAAGCGGCCGCGCCAGAGCGTGTCGGTGATTCCCTCAGTCAGCCGCAGCCGCAGCATGGCATATTCCTCGCGGCTGCCGCCCTCGCCGTCGTCCTGTCTTTGCGGAGCTTCGATGTACTGCATAAGGTCGCGCGGATAAAAATATCTTCTTTTTTCAAAATATCCGTGCGCCGACGGACCGAAACCAATATATTCCTCACAGTTCCAGTATTTGAGATTATGGCGGCTTTCATACCCGGGCAGGGAAAAATTGGATATCTCGTACTGCTTGTAGCCGTATCTCTCCAGATGCTCGGCCGATTCAAGGTAGAGCCGTGACTGCATATCCTCATCGGGCAGACAGAGCGTTTCGCTGATATCGGCATAACGGGTGCCCTTTTCTATTTTTAAAAGGTATGACGAGATATGCTTCGGCTCAAGTGAGGCGAGGAAATCGACCGACCTGCGGAGCGAATCGGGAGTCTGTCCGGGTGTGGCTATCATAAGATCGAGCGATATGTTGTCGATTCCTGCCGAGCGGATATATTTTACGGCCTGTGCCGCGCGGGCGGAGTCGTGCTTTCTTCCGAGAGCGGCAAGCTCGCTGTCGATGCCCGACTGTACGCCCATGGAGATGCGGTTTATTCCCGCGCCTGCAAAGCCATTGGCGATATCGGGCGTGACGGTGCAGGGATTGGCCTCAAGGGTTATTTCGCAATCGGGCGTAAGGGTAAAGCTGTGTTTTATGTGAGAGAGTATCCTTTCGATGCGCGGTGCGCCCATGAGCGACGGGGTGCCGCCACCGAAATAAACGGTGCCGCAGACAATGCCTTTGCCGGCATAAGAATCTATCTCGCGGCATAGGGCGTCGGTATAGCGGTCGGCAGTATCGGCGGACAGGGGCAGCGAATAAAAATCACAGTAGGGGCATTTGCCGGCGCAGAAGGGGATATGTATGTAAATTCCGATGTTTGACATAAGCGTTGCATTCCTTTCGGATAAATGATATCATAACAGGCGCGGCTCATCAATAAAAAGTTCTTGACAAATATCCCATTTGTGATATAATACATCTACAACAAAGAAGGCGTTTAGCGCCTCACCCCAGCCTTTGTGCGGCAAAGGGTCAATAATTCAAGGTTTAATTGCCGTGTGTTATTGCGTGGGGTGTGTTTGCGTCCCGCGCTTTTATTTTGTAAATTATTTTGGGGGTGCTTGGTATCAGCAAGGAACAGCAGGTCCTGATCAATGAAGAGATTCGCTCATCGCAGCTGCGAGTAATCGGAAGCGACGGCGCACAGCTCGGAATAATGAGCTCGGATGAAGCGCTCAATCTGGCTGAAGAAGCTCAGCTCGATCTCGTTATGATCGCACCGCAGGCTCAGCCGCCGGTGTGCAAGATCATGGATTACGGCAAATACCGTTTTGAGCAGCAGAAGAGAGAAAAGGAAGCCAAGAAAAATCAGCATACGGTCGAAATAAAAGAGATTCGTCTTTCGCTGAACATCGACACACACGACTTTGAAACAAAGGTCGGTCACGCCGCAAGATTTATAAAGGGCGGCGATAAGGTCAAGGTTTCCATCAGATTCCGCGGACGTGAGATGGGACATCCGGAACACGGACTTGAGATCATGAAACGCTTTTCCGAAGCTCTTGCCGAGGTAGCAAATGTCGAAAAGCCCGCAAAGCTTGAGGGACGTAATATGCTTATGTTCCTTGCGGCAAAGCCGGCTTCCAAAGCTTCTTCCAAGAAGCAGGCAGGCGCTGAAAACTCCGCAAAAGAACAGTAACTAATTTCAAGGAGGATATACAATGCCAAAGATCAAGACTCACAGCGGCGCAAAGAAACGCTTTAAAGTCACAGGAACCGGAAAGATCAAAAGAGCACACGCCGGAAAGCGCCATAAGCTCAACAGCGCGCTCAAGAGCGCAAAGAGAAAGAGGAACCTCAGAAAGTCTACTTTGACCGATAAGACCAACATGGTACAGGCAAAGAAGCTTATCCCGTACAAATAATCGATCCTCTTAACAACAAGAAAGGAATGGTCATATAAATGGCACGAGTAAAGGGTGCGCTCGCAACGCGCAAAAGAAGAAAGAAAATACTTAAGCTTGCCAAGGGCTATTGGGGTGCCAAGAGCAAGCACTTTAAGATGGCCAAAGAGGCCGTAATGAAGTCCGGCCAGTATGCATACATCGGCCGCCGTCAGAAGAAGCGTGATTTCCGCAGACTGTGGATCACCCGTATCAGCGCTGCATGCAAGCTGAACGGCATCAACTATTCCCAGTTCATGCACGGCCTCAAGAAGGCTGACATCAACCTCAACAGAAAAATGCTGTCCGAGATCGCTATCTCCGATGAGCAGGGTTTCACCGCTCTTGTAGAGAAGGCAAAGGCAGCCTTATAATAATCTGAAAGTGCGCCCGGACGAGCCCGTCCGAGCGCGCTTTTTGGCAGAATACGCTAAAAAGCGGTTATCAATAATGTGGAAAACGGAGAACGGGGAATAAAACAACTTACCGCGAAAGGACGATCGCCATGGCAAACGAGATAACCAGCAAGGACAATGCGAGCGTCAAGGCGGCGGTGAAGCTGATGACAAGCGCCAAGGAAAGGCGCGAAAGACAGTTGTTCATCGTCGAGGGTGTGCGTCTGTGCACAGAAGCGCTCGAAAATAAATGTGAAATCGAGGAGGCGTTTTTTACCGAAAGCGCCAAGCAAAAATATACCGAGGTCGCAGCACGTCTTGAAAAGGCGGCAAAGAAGACCTATATTATCACCGATGCGATAGCCGAAAAGATTGCCGATACCGTATCGCCGCAGGGTATTTTCTGCATCGGAAAAATGATAATAAACAAGATTGATACCGAAACGATGAGAAGTGACGGACAGTATGTCATGCTCGAAAACCTTCAGGATCCGGCAAATATCGGTGCGATATTCAGAACGGCCGAGGCTCTGGGCTTAAGCGGAGCATTTCTTTCGGGTGACTGCTGTGACCCGTACAACCCGAAATCAATGCGCGCAAGCATGGGCGCTGTGATGCGTCTGCCTTACCTTGAGGTAAAGGATCATGTTGAGCTTATGAAATCGCTCAAGCAGCGCAATATGCGTCCTATCGCATCGGTTCCCGACGGGGACGCAAGCAGAATCACAGCTATACGCTTCTTCAAGGGCGTTATCATGTGCATCGGAAACGAGGGCAACGGCCTGTCCGATGAGCTGCTTTCGGTATGCGGCGAAAGGGTCACCATCCCGATGAACGGCCGCGCGGAATCGCTCAACGCCGCCACAGCCGCTTCGATACTTATGTGGGAAATGGTAAGGAATTACTGATATGCGTAATGCCATATACTGGATATGGCTCCAGAATGCGCTGGGCTTTGCAAATGCAAAAACTGGCTTTGCCGTGTCGGGCTCGGTTTCGGCGCGGGAGCTTTTTGAGATGCAAAGGGACGAGCTGGCAGAGCTCCGACAGTTCACGGCAAAGCAGATCGACCGACTCTGCGATAAAGAGCTTTCGGGAGTGCAGGATATTCTGACGAAATGCGGTCTGCTGGGTTACGATGTGCTCACGCCCGATGACGATGATTATCCCGTCCGGCTGAAAAATATAGCAGCCCCTCCGGCGGTGCTTTATGTCAGCGGAGCTCTTTCGCAGCCGGAACGTATGCTTTATGTCGGCATTGTCGGCTCGCGCGAGCCTTCGGAAATTGCCGCCGATATCGCATACCGCTTTGCGGCCGAGCTTTCGTATGCCGGCGCTGTTATAGTAAGCGGCGGAGCGCGGGGAATAGATTCTGCGGCTCATTCGGGCGCTCTTTCGGTCTTCGGCCGGACGGTTGCTGTGCTGGGCTGTGGGATCGATTACGAATACAATATGGGCAAACACTCGATGCGTAAGATGATAGCGTCCAGCGGAGCGGTGGTTTCGGAATATCCGCCGGGAACGCCGTCGCTGTCGGCTTATTTTCCGCAGAGAAACAGGATAATATCCGGCCTGTCGCATGCGGTTGTCGTGGCGCAGTCGGGCAAAAGGAGCGGTGCGCTTATAACGGCGCGATGCGCAGCCGATCAGGGCAGAGATGTTTATGTTATAGAAAACCCGTTGGGACTTCCGGGGTCTGAAGGCTCGGAGCATCT
>JAGBFS010000208.1 GCA_017936365.1 Clostridia bacterium | reverse complement strand
CCATGGGAAGCCATGGCGGAGCTACTGCCGAAGGTCAAAAGGCGATACTTGCCTCGTTGGGGATAACCGAGCAGACTATGGGCTGTCCGATCTGTTCCTGTATGGAAACGGTTTCGCTTGGTCGTGTTCATATTCCTGAGCTTGAAACCGATACTGAAACTTATCTTGATAAAAACGCATATGAGGCAGACGGAATAGTTTTTGTTGCCAGAGTAAAGCCACATCCCGCATTTAAAGATGTCATCGAGAGCGGACTTTGCAAAATGCTTGTAGTGGGCTTTGGAAAACAGCATGGTGCGCAGGCTTATCATACTGCGGCAAACGGCCGTATGGGAAGAGTCCTTGAAGCGGTAGCGCCCCATCTTTTGAAAAATTGTAAGCTGCTTTTTGCGGTAGGTACAGTTGAGAATGCATATGATCGCATTTGCGATATCCGTGCCGTTTTGGCAAAAGACCTTATCGATACCGATAAGGAAATGCTGGTAACGGCAAAGCAGCGAATTGGCAAGCTGCCCTTTGATGAGCTTGATGTGCTTATCGCTCAGCAGATGGGCAAGGAAATATCGGGCGAGGGACTTGACCCCAATATAACCGGCAAAAGAGCCATCGGCCCGCTTCCGGGCGGCCCCAAGATAACCAAGATAGGCGTACTTCAGCTTTCCAGGGAATCGGACGGAAACGTTGTAGGCATCGGTGCCGTTGATGTTATTACCGAACGGCTTTATTCAAGGGTAAATCTTGAAATATCTTACGCAAACGCACTTACTACGGGCGGATTGCATAATGTAAGAATCCCTATGACTCTTGCCAATGATGAACAGGTGATAAAGGCCGCGGTGCACAGCTCTAAAGTTGCGGATACCACTATGGCTAAGCTTGTTATCATAAAGGATACTTTGCATTTATCCGATATGTATGTGTCAGAGTCTCTTAAAGAATTGATAGAAAAGGACACCCGTCTTTCTGCGTGTTCCGAATTTGAAGAAATACCGCTTTCTGATGACGGAAAACTGATGATAGATTGGCAATAACTTCACTAAACAGATATAAGTTATAAAAGCCGCTCCGTTTTGGCGGGGCGGCTTTATGCATAACGGTAAAGGAGATTTCTTTGACGGAATTGATAGCATATCTTAGAGATTTTAATATGGCTTCGGTGCTGCTGCGGCTTATATTGGCATCCTTTTTTGGTGGATTGGTAGGATTGGAGCGCGGAAAACGCCGCAAGGCAGCAGGCTTTCGCACATATATGCTCGTATGTATAGGCGCGACCCTGACTATGATATTAGGACAATATCCGTACAACTCGTACGTAATAAACAGCGCTATGGTAAATATCGGGGTCAAACCTGACATCACAAGGCTCAGCGCTCAGGTGATCAACGGAATAGGCTTTCTCGGAGCAGGAAGCATAATAGTGACCAGTCATCAGGCTGTTAAAGGACTTACCACCGCGTCTGCTCTTTGGGCATCTGCCTGCATGGGGCTTGTAATAGGCGCGGGATATTATGAATGTGTGCTGCTGGGATTTTTGCTTATAATTTTCTGCATAATGCTTTTGAATCCCATTGAATCATATTTGATAGGGCAGTCCCGAAACATGAATCTTTATATTGAACTTAAGTCACTCGATGATGTAAGAACGGCTGCGTCTTATTTAAGATCAAAAGATATACATATATATGATATCGATATAGAAAAAGGCAAATCAGAAGAATACCGATACCCAAGTGCTGTTTTTTCATTGAGACTGGAAAAAAGACAATCACATACAGAAGTTATAACAGCAATGTTCGAGCAGCAATATATTAAGTATATAGAAGAGATATAAGGAGAAATTATGCTGCAGATATTGGAGCCCTTCAGAGATTTTTCGACCGCATCACTCTGCCTTAGAATGATATTGGCGTTTATATGCGGTGGAATAGTTGGCATAGAAAGAGAATATAAACGCCGTCCCGCAGGATTTAGGACGCATATTTTGGTTTGTACCGGAGCGGCAATGACCACCTTGACCAGCCAGTATCTGATGATGGAGCTGAATTATCAGGTCGATATAATGCGCTTGGGTGCACAGGTCATCGCGGGTATAGGATTTATCGGAGCTGGTACCATCATAGTTACCAAGCGTCAGCGCATAAAAGGATTGACAACAGCGGCGGGACTTTGGACGACAGCTATCGTGGGACTTTCGCTCGGCGCCGGATTTTACGAAGGCGGAATAATAACGATACTTTTAATAGTTATCATTGAGCACGTGATGTCACGTATAGAGTATTTTATACTTAAAAACACACCTGAGTTAAACGTATACGTTGAGTGTGAAGACAGGCATTGCTTGGAAAGCATCGTGGCTAAAATGCAATCTGTGAAAGTGCGAGTTGTAAACATGGAGGTAATGCGTACGGCAGCAGTAAACGGAACGGGAGCAAGCGCAATATTTTTGCTAAGATTGCAAAAAAGCGTAGATGCAAAGGAGATTATCTGTAAAATTTCCGGGATATCCGGTGTAAAAATAGCGGAGGAACTTTAAAACAAACACTTGACTTCGCCAATAACTTTTTCATCTTTCATCAACCGCCACCTGCAGGCAGCTGTAAGGTGGCGGTTGATGTTATTTTGAAATGAATTATTCAGATGTAATCCCTACGACACCGTTGTGTCAGCTTTCATCAGCCACTTGGTCATATTCATTTTCAGCACACGGTACCCTATCTCCACAGCAGACATGAAGGACAGACACCCATGCAACATATTATGGAATTAGTCGGGCTCTTGGAAACATGGTTTTAAAAATAAGCTCTGATGGTTGAAATGCCGTCAGAGCTTATTTTTATGATCCGACTATAATTGCAAAATATCCTGCTTATTACACAAAACACCGACATTTATTTCGTTGCTGTTGGTAAATAGCTTTCCGCCTCCTTTTCGGATATGCTTGTTGCCTGAAGGGAGGCATAATATGAAATTACTCGAAGATTTTTGGTACGGCAATATCGACCCCAGGGAATATGACAAATCCTCTTGCAGTGAGTGCAAAGAAGCATTTCGGCTGCTTGTAAAAAACGAGGAAAAACTCAGGGCTACCTTTACGGATGAACAAAAAGAGCTGTTCTCACTCTACACAGATTGTATGACAGAATACCAGACCCATGCAGAGTGCCGATTGTTTCAATATAGCTTTAGCTTGGGTTTGAAAATGATGGCGGAAGCTTT
>JAGBFS010000207.1 GCA_017936365.1 Clostridia bacterium | reverse complement strand
CAGCCTTGTTGGCATGTGCGGATTCGATCTACACGGCAAGACAGCCGGTATCATAGGTACGGGTAAGATAGGCCGTGCGTTTGTCCAGCTATGCAAGGGGTTCGGGATGAAGGTACTTGCGTATGATCCGTATCCTTCCGAAATTGATGGTGTGGAGTATACAGATATTGAACATCTTTGCAAAAATTCTGATATTATATCGCTTCATTGTCCGCTGACCAAGGAATCGTGGCACATGATAGACAACGGCACACTTTCAATGATGAAATCGGATGCGATTATAGTAAATACATCACGCGGCAGTCTGATAGACAGCGAGGCATTGATATCAGCGCTGACAAACAGAAATATCGGTGGTGCGTGTCTTGATGTTTACGAGGAAGAGTCTGACCTTTTTTACGATGACCATTCCGATTCTATAGTGCGTGATGAAAAGCTTGCATTGCTGCTTTCAATGCCCAATGTCATAGTAAGCTCGCATCAGGCTTTTTTGACCAACGAGGCGCTGGAGGCGATAGCCAAGGTCACACTTGAAAACATCCGAAGCTGGTTCGATGGGAAAACGGTCAACGAAGTAAAATAAAAGATAAAATGCCGGTGACAGATTCTGACACCGGCATTTAAAATTAGTTGGATCTTGAAAGCCAAGCGTCGGCAAGTACAAATGCTTTGGAAATGCTGTCCCTGTCGCCGCTTCGGACTATTTTGTTGTTCCCCTTGATATCAGGGTCGGTATACTGAAGCTGTATTTCAATACGGCTTGGAACCTTGATATCGCCAAGGGTAAGATAGGAAGTAATTTTCATATAGATGATAAATTTATCTTCCATGCTGCCGTAATACATCTCATCACCGCATCTGACAAGAGGGCGATCCTTGTAGGTGAATTTCTGTGCAGTTTCACTCATTGATTTCGTCAAACCCTTTCTGCACAGCTATCCGCATCAGTTGGTGTCCCCAAGATAGGAACGAACAAGCTCCTGAAGAAGCTCATCCCTGTCAAGCTTACGAATTATGCTGCGCGCGTTATTGTGTGTAGTGATGTATGTCGGATCCTCAGAGAGAATATATCCGACTATCTGATTAATCGGATTATAGCCCTTCTCGGTCAAAGCATCGAATACGACTTTAAGAGTATTCTTCATCTGAGCGGAATGATCCTGTCCGATCGAAAATGTTACGGTCTTGCCCTGCATATTGACACCATACCTTTCCCGCAGATCCGCGATTGCAGCCTAACGGCCGATTGATAACAAGAAGTTGAACATTCGAGCCGATAAACGTTAATTAGTATAATACATCATTTGACCGTAATTATCAAGTGCAAAATGTTAAAAAGTGGTAACGCTGTTGTAACACAAACGAGGATTTATTTTCTAAGCGCGATACCGTTTTGCTCAAATTTTTCGATGAGCTTTGATACCGATTCGTTGACCTCTTCACCGGAAAGTGTACGCTCCTGATGAGAGAAGGCGATTCTGACGGTGACGACATGGTCGTTTCCGAGACTCTCGTTTTCGTAAATGTCAACAAGTGTTACACCTGTTATTGTATCACAATCAAAGCTGTCTATTACAGATGTGATATCGCCGTAAGGTCTGTTCTTTGCAATAAGCAGAGAAAGGTCGATATCGATACCGGGGAATCTTGACGGCTCGCTGAACTCAAGCTCACAGCTGTCAACGCCGGCAAAGATATCCATGTCAATTTCTGCGCAGATTACGGCTGCCTTCTTATCGATGTTTTCCGCAACGGTGGGGTTGAGGGCATAGAATGAACCTATCTCACGGTCGCCGGCAAAGATAAGGGCGGAATTGACCGGATGCTGCCATGCATGGGCAATATCTTCGGCATTTTTAAGTGTAAAGTTCATTGACTTTGCAGCTGTACCGAGGGCGCAAACGATCTCTTTCATACGGAAATAGAGCTGTTTTTCACTCTCGTTCTTGCTGTAAAGTGTGATGCCGAGCATCTTGCGCTCGTTGCAGGTTCCGTCTTCACGAAGTCCGTCAACAACGCGGCCAATCTCAAATATGCCAAAGCTGTCGGCAAAGCTCTTGTTATCGTAAATTGTTGTGAGCTGTGTGGGGATCATGGAACGGCGAAGAACGGTATCGGCGGAAATGGAGTTTACAAGACGGGGATTTGCTTCTACTTCGATTCCGATATCCTTGTATTTCTTTGCGATGCACCAGATGTAGGAATGAACCTCGTGCAGTCCGAAGCTGTCGGCGAGGAGGTTTTTGACCATAAAGTCATCGACTCTTCCGCGGGAGCTGCGAACGGGCTTGAGCGGACTGAGGGTGGTCTTTATCTCGAAATTGTCATAGCCGTAGATTCTGGTGATTTCTTCGATAATATCAGCCTTGATGGTGACATCCTTTGTAGCACGCCACGAGGGAACAACAACAGTAAAATCATTCTTGTCGCAGGTAACATCAAAGCCAAGCGACAAAAGTGTTTTGACTATTCTGTTCTTTGTAATGTTGATGCCGGTATAGCGGTCAACATATTTTTTGTTGAAGTTAAGAGTGATGGTGTCATACTTCTTTACATAGCTGTCGCTGAGTCGGGAGATGACCTTTGCATCGGGAGCTATGGAGAAGAGTAGATGGAGGAAGCGTCCGATTGCAGGAACGGTCATTTCCGGGTCGAGAGTCTTTTCATATCTCATGCTGGCGTCGGTACGAAGACCAAGGCGGACGGTGGATTTTCTGACGCTGACAGCATCGAAGTTTGCCGATTCGATAAGAAGCGAATCAGTATCATCGGCTATTTCCGAATCGTAGCCGCCCATGATGCCTGCTACAGCAACGGGCTTTCCGTCAGAGCAGATCATGAGTGTGTCGGGGTCGATGTTTCTGACCGTCTTATCAAGTGTTTCAAATTCAAAATTACTGTCGAAACGCTTTACCTCGACCTTATCTACCTTGCGAAGGTCAAAGGCGTGCATCGGCTGACCCATTTCAAGCATAAGGTAGTTTGTAAGGTCGGCAAGAAGGTTTATAGCGCGCATTCCGCAATAGAAGAGTCTTATGCGCATATTTACGGGGCTAACCTTAACATTTACGTTTTCGACCTTTATGCTGGAATAACGAAGACAATGCTCCTTGTCGATGATATCTATGCTGACTTCGGGGAGCTTTTTGTACTGGTCGAGATCATGTAAAGCCATCGGCTTGAGGGGACGGCCGGTAAGTGCGGCAAATTCGCGTGCTATGCCGTAATGACCCCAGAGGTCAGGACGGTTTGTGAGCGATTTGTTGTCTACTTCAAATACGACGTCGTCGATATCATAGAGCTTCTTGATATCGGTACCGACAACGGTATCCTCGGGCAGTTCCATAAGTCCCGAATGGTCGGCGCTTATGCCAAGCTCAGCTTCGGAGCAGCACATACCGTAGGAATCGTATCCGGCGATGGTAGCCTTGACTATATCCATGCCGCCGGCCTTACCGCCTTCACAGGCGAAAGGAACGATCATTCCTTCGCGTACATTGGGTGCGCCGCAGACAACATCGACGATTTTTGTGCCATTATCCACCTTGAGCAGATGGAGCTTTTTGGATTTCGGATGGTTTTCGATTGAAAGTATTTTACCGGCAACTACCTTTTCGACGGTAGAACCGAGCTTCTGAATCTCCTCAACTTCGGCTGTGGAGAGGGTGAAGCGGTGTATAAGTTTATCGATATCCAGACCTTTGAGATCAACGAAATCGGATATCCAGTTCATTGAAATAAGCATGGTTATTACCATTCCTTTCCCGCAGAAAACTGCGATGTTTTTGCTGATTTTCCAAATGGGGGGGCTGTGCCGTTTAAAAATGTATTACCATTTGGAGCGCTTATTGCTTTGCAGTGAACTGCGACAGGGCTTTAAGGTTGCCGCTGTTTAACATACGGATATCCTTGATACCGTATTTCATCATGGTAAGTCTTGTAAGACCAAGTCCGAAAGCAAATCCGGTGTATTTTTCGCTGTCGATACCGCCAAGCTCAAGGACGTTCGGGTGGATCATGCCGCAGGGGCAAAGCTCCAGCCAGCCGCT
>JAGBFS010000206.1 GCA_017936365.1 Clostridia bacterium | reverse complement strand
TGGCGGCACTCCTTCTCCTCAGGCGGAGAATATCCAACATTACGCTTCTTATCATTGCCTATTTTGCTTTTTTGTTCGCTGCCACGTTTATTCAAAAGCCCGGCAGTATGCAGCTTATACTCTGGCAGATAGCCTCTCCTCTTGCGGTCACGCTGGTGACGGAATATTATCTGCAGAAAAAGCCGCAGGAGTATTTCAGCGCGGCAATAAAGCTGCTTATCGTACTGACCGTTATTGATATAATCACGATAATCCTTTACCCAAACGGTCTGTACGCCACCGAAATATATACCGACTGCTGGTTCCTTGGATACAAAACCGCCCGTTTAAGAACAGCCACACTGCCCATCATTATGATGGCTGCGGTCGTTGCGATCCAGAAATCCGGCAGACTCGACAGAAAATTCTGGCTTATAACTGCGCTTGCATTTGTTGACACATTGCTTTCCAAAAATACCGGCGGCGTTGTAACCATCGCCGCTATGGTCATCATGCTGTTTCTTACATACAGCCCCAAATCAAGCAAAAACAGATTGTTTGCCGTTAAATTCTTCAGCTCCAAATGGCTTATATTCGGTATTATCGCTCTGACATTCCTCGTCAACGTGCTTCAGAATATGTCACTTTTCGCGCCCTTCTTCGAGCTTTTGGATCAGAAGGATGTATCGATCATGGCTCGTGTGCGGATCTGGACTGCATCGATTGACTATTTCAGCCAATCGCCCGTTATCGGCAGCGGCTATATCTCAAGCAGCGAGTTTTCCGCCGTGGTCGGCTTCCCGCATGCCACCCAGCCGCACAGTCTTCTGATGTCGGTGCTTGTATACAGCGGACTTATCGGCATGGCTCTTTATCTGATATTGATATACCGCTCATTTTCCCGCGTCAATTCGCGCACCAAGAACTCCGCATCGGTCGTTTGCGCGATACACATTCTCTGCATAATGATCCACGGTATTATATCCATCCACCTCTTTTCCCCGTTCTTCTACGCTTCTATGGTCATGGCGCATTACCTTGGAAACATCGATACGCAAAATCAGCTTGCTCAAAATCAGCCGGCATGAAGCAATATCCGAAAATCTTACGACATCTCTTCGGAGGATAGATATCAATGAAAAACGAAAGAACCAAAAACGCGACCCGAAACGCGATATTCGGAATACTGAACAGACTTGTTGCCATTGCTTTTCCTTTCGTAATCCGAACCGTCATGCTCTATATCATGGGCTCGGAATACGTCGGATTGAACGGCCTGTTCACTTCGATTTTAAGCTTTTTGAGTCTCGCCGAGCTGGGTGTAGGACAGGCGCTGGTTTACAGCATGTACAAGCCTATCGCAAAGCAGGACAAAAAGACCGTTTGCGCACTGCTTAACCTTTACCGCAAATTATACCGCTACATAGGAACCATTATCCTTGTTATCGGTCTGGCGCTTCTGCCCTTCCTTAAATATCTTCTCAAGGACGGATGCCCCGAAACGGTAAACCTTTACGTTCTCTATCTTATCTATCTGTTCAACACCATCTCAAGCTACTGGCTTTTCGGCTACAAGCAGTCGCTTCTCGTAGCCCATCAGCGCTCGGATATTGTCAGCAAGCGCTCGCTTGTAGTCCAGACCCTTATGTATCTTGCCCAGATACTTGTGCTCGTTCTTTTCAGAAACTACTACGCATACATCATCCTTCTTCCGATATTCACGGTTATAACCAACCTTGCGAATTCGATAATCGTTGACAAAATGTATCCGGAATACAAATGTGTCGGCAATGTTGACAAGGAAATTGAACAGTCAATCAAAAAGAAGGTTCTTGCCCTTTTCGGAACAAAGGCAAATTCCGTTGTTATGCACGCGCTCGACAACATCGTTATCTCCGCATTCCTCGGTCTGACGATGGTTGCAAAATACGGCAATTACTACTATATCATGAACGCTATCATCAGCATCATGACGATCATCTACAGCTCTCTGACCGCAGGTCTTGGCAACAGTATCGTTGTCGATAAGAAAGAGAAGGTTTACAAGGATTTCAACACCATATCCTTCATGAATGCATGGATCGTGACCTTCTGCTCCGCTTCGCTGATATGCCTCTTCCAGCCCTTTATGAAGATATGGGTCGGCGAAGAGCTTATGTTCGGAATGGATATCGTTATATTGCTGGCTGTATATTTCTATGTCTATCAGATACGCAGAATTATTCTAACCTATAAAGACGCCGGCGGCATATGGTGGGAGGATCGCTTCAGACCGTATATCATGATGATAACAAACATGGTCGGCAACCTTATCCTCGTCCAGTTTATCGGCATTTACGGCGTTATCCTTTCAACCATAATTGCAATGTGCGTTTCCTGGCCGTGGGAAATATACACCGTATTCAAATACATCTTCTCATTCAAAGCAAAGGAATACGCCATCAAGCTGGTTATATACACCGCAAGCGCCGCGGGATTGTGCGCCGCAACATGGCTTGTATGTCAGCTTTGCCCCGGCGACGGCATACTCGGACTTATTATAAGGGCTGTGGTATGCGTCATTATCCCCAACCTCGGAATGTTCCTGCTGTATAACAGACAGCCCGAATTCAAGGCAATGCTCGGCAAGGTTCGCTCGCTGATAAAGCGATAAGCATTATAAACGAAAAAGATCGCAGCAGGATCGGATCTCTCCGTCCTCTGCGATCTTTTTTAATTCTTCAGATTACCCGTAATATTCCTCTAACAGCTTTGCTGCCGCATCGGGGTCTGCCTTTTCGGGGTCGAGAGGCAGCGTAAACATTCCCCTTATGCCTTTATAGTCGTCACGGTAGCTGATGCTTCCGTCGGCGCTCATGACAAATATTTCAGGGCTTGGCACCATGCTGCCCTCATAAACTGCTATATACACCGTTCGGTTCGCGAATATTTCAAGACTTGCGCAGTCGTACAAATAGTAAACTACGCCGTTATCGTATATGCCGCTTGCTGATGTACCAAGCGACCATGCGTTTACTATCCATGTTTCATAGCCCGAAACAAGCGGAGATATCCAGAACAGCTCGTCTTCGATGGTTATAGGTGTGCCGTCGGTACGCGCAACAGAAATTACTATATAACTTCTGTCCTCCTCGCGAAGCTCTTCGTTCATACTGACAAGGCTTTTTCCGGAGGTCATTCCATGTAAGGTAATGCAATAGCCATCTGCGGTGATCGACTTATTTACCGCTATAGCGTCCCCCGATTCAAACGCCTGCGCTACGCTGTACTGACCCGCCCTGTTTGCTACCTCTTTCGGTGAAAGCAGCAGCGGAAGTGCAAATACTGTCGTTGTGAACATTGCGATAATTATCGCCGCTATCACGGCTATACGGATCGTTTTCTTTTTGCTCATCGCTTTTTCCTCCTTTGTTGCCGCCGCACGCCGCATCATACGGATAACGTCATCTTCAAAACCTTTGCGAAAGCTTATGCTGTCTATCTGTGCTTTGTATTTATCCATCTTGTTCATTGCTCAAGCTCTCCCTCCAGTATTGATTTCAGCATCATCCGCGCTCTTGCAAGCCGTGTGCCGACCGTTGCGGACGGTCTTTTCAATATATCGGCTATTTCCTTTATCGAATAGCCCTCGTAATAGTACAGATGTACGATGGTGCTGTATTTTGGGTCAAGTGACAGCACCGCACCGAGTATATCCGAAGCTTCATCCTGTGTGTAAAATGCGGACTCATCCAATGGCCGGTCTTTTTTTGCCGACGCCTTTATCATATTGCGTGACGTATTTATAACCACACGCAGAAGCCATGCCTTTTCATGCTCACGGTCGGAAAATTCCGGACGCTTTGTTATAAGCTTCAAAAAGGTTTCCTGAACCGCATCCTCTGCATCGGCGGTGGATCTGAGTATTGTATATGCCGCCTTCAAAAGCATACTGCTGTATGTTTGCGCCACACGCACTATGTATTCATCGGTACCAAATGAACACATCGGCATTAACCTCTTTTCACTTACAACACAATTGACGAGGGCGAAATTTTTCATAAAATAAAAAATTTTTCTCGACATTAATATATCAAAGAAAGAAAAAGCAACGACTGCAGCCCCGATATGGGATTGCAGCCGTTAAATTAATTATTCAGCTAATCAGCAATTGATGATTAGTCGATTGTGCAGTACATGAAGTACTTGTAGCCAAGCGGGTTTGCAAAGAAGCCGTTTACATGGCTGTTGAGCATATAGATATCGGTGTAGAAGTAAAGCGGTACTATACAGCCGGTTTCCATAAGCATATCCTCTGCAAGATGCATGAGCTCGTAACGAACCTCGTTATCGGTGCAGGACTTGATGGTTGCGATGAGAACGTCATAGGTATCTGCCCATGTGCCGTCCTCGACAACGATGTCATAGCCGTAAGAGGTAAGGTCAAGATCATACATAGCAAGCTCGGTATGAGCACCCTTGCCGTACTGGATATCGTTGTTGCCGGAAACGGTAGTCCACATATCAAGGAAGCAGATAGGATCGTTATAGTCTGCGAGCCAGCCGTTACGAGCGATGGAATATTCGCCGTTCTTACGGGTGTTGAGGAAGGTGTTCCACTCCTGGTTTTCAAGAGTCATCTCGATTCCGACACTGCTGAATGCAGCCTGGAGATACTCACCGATAGCCTTATGAGCATCATTGGTGTTGTAGATATAGGTAAGGGTCGGGAAATCGGTGAACTTCATGCTTGCCTCATCGTAAGTGTAGTACTTCTTCAGAGT
>JAGBFS010000205.1 GCA_017936365.1 Clostridia bacterium | reverse complement strand
GTCATCTATCAGCGTGTCAAGAAGTGTTGCGGCGATGCGGATACATTCCTCGGTAAGCTCAAGATCGCGCCGGGTGCGCTGTTCTTCGATGCAGAGCCATATACTTACGCACAGCTGAGATGTGTGCTCATATTGGTTGACAGACAGCTTTCCGGTTCGCGCCGTGGCGCGCCAGTTTATGTGCGACAGCTGATCGCCGGGGACATATTCGCGCACGCCGCGGAAGATAAAAGGATCCTGCTGATATGACCGGCGCACGATATGCTCGCCGATCATCTGACGGGCACAGTCGAGTATTTCTGGTATCTCGGTGCGGCGCGGATAGACGGTGATTCCGGCATTGCCGCCGAAATTGGCTATCTGCTTGCCCGTCATGAAAAAGTCGCTGCTGACGATATCCACATCAAGCACGCGGTGCTGACCTCGTTTTTGACATACGACCGGTATTCTGCGCGTAACCTTTTCCATGCGTCTGACGGAAAACAGCTCCTCGCAGTTATAATAGTCGGTAACGATGGCGTTGGGTGTGTTGGGCATAGCTATATCCCGTGATATACGGAACTTCATGCAAACCCACGGAAGCGGAAGCTTTCCGGTATATTCGACGGTCTGGCAAAGCTCGACGGTATCGCCCTCAACGGCGCGATCCTGACCGAAGCGGATGGAGGCATTTATGCCGCGCGGCCAGTACCGTTTATATATCGCACTCTCTATCCACAGCAGTACGATAAGAGCCAAAAGTATAAAAACTATGTTCATGCTGTCAGCTCCATTTTTCGGTAGGAGCGGCAACGGATGAAAGTATACGGCTGATGGCGGCGTCGGCCGAAAGAGCCTCGCGCCGCTCGCCGGCACGCAGAATGATACGGTGGGCAAGCACCGGCGATGCGAGCATTTTTATATCCTCGGGGGTGACGTACTCCCTGCCCGATAACGCCGCTGTGCTCTGAGCTGCGCGAAGCAGCTCCAGACCGGCACGGGTGCTTGCGCCAAGAGCGATGTTGTCGGCCGAGCGCGTTGCCTCAAGTATTTGCCGGACGTAATCGAGTATACATTCGTGAACGAATACCGAGCGGCATGCCTTCTGCGCCGCAACGATATCTTCGATAGTGCATACGGACGATATCTCCTCAATACGGTCGTTTGCAAGGTGGCTTGCAAATATGCGGCGGCTTTCCTCGGCGGTGGGATATCCTAAAGTAAGCTGCATCATAAAACGGTCGAGCTGGGCTTCGGGAAGCGGAAAAGTGCCGTAGGTTTCAACGGGATTCTGTGTCGCGGCGACAAAGAAAAATCCGTCAAGCGCGCGTGTCTGTCCGTCGGCGGTTATCTGCTTTTCCTCCATCGCTTCGAGAAGAGCCGACTGGGTGCGCGGTGTAGCGCGGTTTATTTCGTCGGCAAGCAGTATATTGGTAAAAAGCGGTCCTTTGTGGAATGAAAAGGTGCCGCTGTTTTTGTCAAAAATACTTACGCCGATGATATCGCCGGGAAGCAGATCGGGGGTAAACTGTACCCTTGAAAATTTTGCATCGACCGAACGGGCGATGGACTTTGCAAGCATGGTCTTGCCGGTGCCGGGGACGTCCTCAAGCAGGATATGTCCGTTTGCAAGCATTGCCGTTATGGTAAGTCCGATAACGCGATCCTTTCCGATTATGACCTTGCTGATGTTTTGTGACAATTTGCTGCCAAGCTGCTGAACCTGTTTGATATTCATAAAATGCCTCCTTGCGATTTTATTTTTGTCTGATATTATCAGAATACAACTTTTGCCGTGGTGCGTCAATGCCCAGCCGCATCATCACAGAAAAAGCAAAAATGTTCATAATTTGTTAATAAAACTCTTGACAAATCGTGATTTGTGTGGTAAAACCTCTTTGAAATCAAGTGAAAGGAAGAAGCGTTATCATGTCTGCTTTGTTTGCAAAAAGCAAAAATTACGAACGTGGTCTGGTACTGTGCAGTTTCGCACAGCACTGTGAATTGCTGCGCTCAAAAAACAAAAGACTTCTGCAAAACAAAGCGAATCCCCTGTGCTTTGTGCGACGGCACAAGGGATAGATGAAATTAGCTTAATTTGAGCCGCTTATCTTTTGCAGGATAGGCGGCATTTTTTATTTGTTTTCTAAAAAAAGCCAAAGGCTTAAGAAAGGAATGACAATTATGTTTGAAATCAAGGGAAAGGTGAATACGGCACTGTGCTATGCAAAGATCGTGGAGGATGAGGCGATCGAGCAGATAAAAAGGATGTGCGATTATGAATTCACGCGCGGCAGCCAAATCAGAATAATGCCCGATGTTCATGCCGGAAAGGGATGCACGATAGGCACTACAATGACCATTACCGATAAGGTTGTTCCCAATATTGTGGGTGTTGATATCGGCTGCGGTATGTACACGGTAAACGTTGGAAAGCGCGATATAAATTTTGATACGCTGGATGCCGCCGCCCATTATATACCGTCCGGTATGAGGGTATGGGAGGGCAGACAGGAAAAGTTTGATTTAACCGCGCTTCGCTGTTTCAGATTGCTTCGTGATTCCAAAAGACTGGAGCGCAGTCTTGGCACTCTTGGCGGCGGAAACCACTTTATTGAAGTGGATACAGCGACCGACGGCACCAATTATCTTGTCATCCACTCCGGCAGCCGTAACCTCGGAAAGCAGGTAGCAGATATCTATCAGCGGCTCGCGATTGAGATCAATGAGGGTAAAGAGGAATATTACGCAAAGCGCGATGCGATAATTGCCGAATATAAGGCGGCCGGCAGGCGCAGCGAGATTCAGGCGGCTCTTCAGGAGATCGTATGGGATAGAGTGGAAAACGATATTCCGGAGGATCTGTGCCATTTGTACGGCGAATATCTTGAGGATTACCTCCACGATGTGGAGATATGTCAGGCCTTTGCGCGCAGAAACCGCGAGCTTATGGCAAGCATATTGATAAAGCGTACCGGTCTTACGGCGAATGATGCCTTCCACACCATTCACAATTATATCAATACCGATGAAATGATACTCCGAAAAGGTGCTATTTCCGCCCACGCCGGTGAGAAGGTGCTTATCCCAATCAATATGAGGGACGGAAGCGTGCTTGCCGTTGGTAAGGGCAATCCCGAATGGAACTGGTCGGCACCGCACGGAGCCGGCAGGATAATGTCGAGAAACAGCGCCAGAGAGAAGCTGGATATCGAGCAGTACCGCAGAGAGATGAAAGGAATCTACACCACAAGTGTCAGCGAGGCAACGATAGATGAGGCGCCGATGGCGTATAAATCACTTGATGCAATCATCGATGTTATTCGCGACAGCGTGGATGTCGTTGAGGTACTCCGTCCTGTATATAATTTCAAAGCGCAGTAAATCTCGTTATACTATCTGATAAAACAGCCCGTGCTTTGTGCAGTGCCAGACAAGGATTCCGCGGCTAATACGGGGTATCCTTGTCTGCATATCCCATTCCGGCCAGAGCCGGCGCATTATCACGCAATCGCCTGTAAGCAGAGCGGCGAATGAGATATAGTGCTTTTTTGTCATCTCATGAGCCGACGAAATAAAAAGCTCGTTTTCGATAAGCTCTACGTTGAGTTTTTCGTCCGGCTGTGCCTTTTTTGCTTCAAGTGCGGATAGTATTTTGCCGCAGCAGGAAACGGTCGTTTCCGCGGTCGATGTTATAATATTGCCGCATATCGGGCAGATATAAAATTTAAGCTTTTTCATATTTCCTCTTTCCGTGTCATTGCGTATGGGCTCGCCCGACAGAAGATTTTCTATTGTAACCGAAAAGGTCTGCGCAAGCGCTGGCAGCAGCGACAGGTCCGGGCAGCCAAGACCGCGCTCCCATTTTGAAACAGCCTTGTCGCTGACTCCGAGTATATCGGCAAGCCTTTGCTGTGTAAGTCCGTTTTGACGGCGAAGCGTGCGGATAAACAGGCCCGTTTTGGCACAATCCATTTTGTCTGTCCCCTCTCGCTTATATATGATGAAGCTATTATACAATGGGTATCGGAAAATTGCAATAAACGGAAGGTAGAGTCTGACTGTGCTTTCTTATGAAAAGCTATCCCCCAGAAAGGGTACCGCGAACAGATCCGAAAAAACGGACAATAACCAAAAAGAGGATATACCCATACGCGGATGCTTCTGCCAAAAACAAAACTGGCGCCGCCCCAAAAGCGGTGCCAGTTTTGTTTCTTAATTCTATATTTTCCTGCTTACAGATGGGGTTTATACTGTCCTCACAGTTGGGCTGTTCACAGCCTTGGAAGTTCTGTTTTTTCAAAATGCAGCGCAGCATCCTTGCCGATGCCGCCTGCCCGTATTTCCTACATAAGTGCATTTACGCAAAGCATTTTCACCTATCTATTCGGCAGCTCCTTGAGCATATTGATGGTTCTGTAAATCTCGCCGCACTGGGGACATTTCCAGTCACAATCGCTCTTTTTCGCCTTTTTATGCAGATGCACAAGCTCCGCCCCGCCGCATTTCGGACATACCGTCGGCTGCGACGTCCAGAGCCTTTTTAAAAATTTTACCTCTTCTTCCCTACTGTTTGTATACATATAATTCCCCCGAAAATTTTAAGAAAGATCTTTATTCGGCCAATTTACTTAATGTATCCTTTGCAATACGATATACCGTCCAATCCTCCATCGGCTGTGCACCTAACGAAAGGTAAAAATCAATGCTCGGTTTATTCCAGTCAAGGCACGACCATTCCAGTCTTCCGCAGCCTCTTTCCACCGCCGTCTGCGCCAATTTTTTCAAAAGAGCCTTTCCGTAACCCTTGCCCCGATATTCCGGTTTTACATACAGATCTTCCAGATAAATTCCGGCGCGCCCAAGGAAGGTCGAGAAGTTATGGAAAAACAAAGCAAAGCCTACCTCTTTTCCGTCTTCCATCGCAAAGATAACCTCGGCACGCTTCTTTTCAAAAATCCATTCCAAAAGAAGCTCCTCGGTCGCAACAACCTCATTCTGCAATTTTTCATACTCTGCCAGCTCCCTGATAAAACTCAATATCAGGGATACATCTTTCTCTTCGGCATATCTGAACATGATGTCACCTCGTAAAATCAGAGAGGGTCTGATTTATAATATCCATGCGTCCATGATGAAAATTTGTTTAAATTCCCAATATGTAGAATCCATTATAGGCTTTAGACATGCGAAGCCATTCGACAAGCACTTCGTAATCTGCCGGTTTATCATTAATGAGCCTTTCTATAATTGGATCCGTTAAGGACGGAGCATAATAGTTTATACCGTACATATCGACGGTTCCGCTTTCCAGATTATTATATATACCGCAATTGAAAATATCAGCGTATTCCCGGTAAAACGTATTTTCATCGGATACATACAGGGAGTCATCCTGCCAATTTTTTATACTTTCTACCGCTGTCAGCTTCTTTATCCCGGTACCCCGCGGAAGCCTGCAGAATTGAATCTCTATAAATTCGGAACCGCCGAAATCTCTTCGCTCTTTCTGTGAGTTAAAAATGTGGAATAACAACGTATCGCCTCACTAAATCCATGCTTGTCTAATTTTAATGATCAAATCCTATTCCTGCGCAAAACGGTAAACATATCTGATCTCACGCAGGTCTTTCCCACCTATGTTATCATCTAAATAATCATCTGTGCAAGAAAATCCGAATCTTTCATAAAAACGCCTTGCCCTGATATTTTCTTCAAGAACCCAAAGAAATACTTGCGCAAAACCTTGTTTTTTCAATTCACCCAGCACGGCTGTGAGCAACCGCCTTCCATATCCTTTTCCGATATAATCCGGCAGAAAATAGATTGAAATCACTTCTCCTGAATCAGGATATTGCTCAAACCTTGATTTGCAAAAGCTGCTTGTACCTACATACTCCCCATTTTCAACGCAAACCATTGTGTTCCATTCGGGAATATC
Organism: Clostridia bacterium; assembly: GCA_017936365.1. Taxonomy (GTDB): domain Bacteria; phylum Bacillota; class Clostridia; order Oscillospirales; family Acutalibacteraceae; genus SIG598. Next base: position 3,794 of record JAGBFS010000205.1, on the reverse strand, counting down.
CAGATTCTTTACCCATTTCCCTTCGGGAATGGAGTCTAAGTAATCCTGCGGAATAATTCCACCATAGGCAAATTTCCAGCTTTCCTCGTATATTCTGCTTATTGCATTCTTGTCATCCGATGCATTAATATATCTGATTTCCATATCTGCTCTTTCCTATACTGTCAAACTCTCATCATTAAGATTACCGACTCCACGCGGGTCAAGGCGATGGGATTAATGTCATCTGCTGACGCAAATATATCTACTTATTACTAAATATGTCCTTCAGTCCATGCTTTTGTAAAATTCTTTGACCAATACTTTTTCGGCAGAATCAAAACCGTTTTGCAATCCTCAACCGTCAAAACAGGTAAAAGCATTCCGCACAATTTTCCTTTGGGCAGCAGCTTTCTATGAACCATAATAGGAACCATGTGAAATTCAAAAGACCTGCCATCAAAATCCATAGAGAAGATAAAACTGGAGCTGTCATGTTCACTCGTTATCGACATCGCTATGCGTCGCCATTCTTTTGGTATCGTATCTAAATCTTTATCTTTCAAACTGTAAATCCTACGCGAAACAGTATAAAGAACCTGCGGATTTTCAGTAAAATACGGATCTTTAGAATAAACGATCAGTGCGGGGCAATCATACTTCGGAGTTTTCTCAAACAAAATGTTATTTGCCTGCACGATATTTGCGTATACAATTTCACCTCGCTGCAGAAGGATTGACTTCTTTGCGTATATTTCAGACAGAGCATCTTTTGAATCAAGCCATTCCGGACTCTTCAGCTTTATATCAGCCAAGCGATTCTTATTATACTTCTCCCTCATCTGAAACAATTCTTCTTTGTAAAAACCGGATTTTAACATAAACAACTCTCCTTTTTTATTTTTTTGATAATAGACATACGCTCTCAACGTGCCTCGTTCTTGGGAAAAGGTCGGCGGCGCAAAGGCGCTGTGGGTGGTACCCAAGCTCGGTGAATCTTTTGATATCTCTGGCGAGAGTCGCAGGGTCGCAAGATATATAGACCACGCGGTCGGGGGACATCTGCGCCACCGTTTCGATAAGCTCCTGCGCACAGCCCTTTCGCGGCGGGTCAAGGATTATGACATCGGGTGCGACTCCTTCGGCGCGAAGCTGTGCGGCGGCCTTGGCCGCATCGGCGCATATAAAGCGCGCGTTGCAAACGCCGTTTCGCTCGGCATTTTTGTTGGCGTTCTCTATCGCTTCGGGAATGATCTCCACCCCGATGAGCTGCTTTGCGTCATGTGCCATGCTTAGCCCGATGGTTCCCGTACCGCAGTAAAGGTCGATCAGAGTTTCCTCGCCGGAAAGAGCGGCGTATTCGGCCGCCTTTTTGTAAAGACGCTCCGCCTGCGTGCGGTTGACCTGGAAAAAGGATTTGACCGATATGATAAAATCCATGCCGCAAAGCCGATCGGTTATCGTATCGCTGCCCCATGCAATACGGCTCTTTTTGCCTAAAATGACGTTGGTATCCTCGCGGTTGATATTTATTACAACCCCCGTCACCCTATCGCTCGCCGCGCGCACGGCATCAACGAACCCCGGCTCGTCCTTTATACCGTTGCCGTTTACCACAACGCAGACAACCGTTTCGCCCGTCGTTTCGGACGCGCGCATGAAAAGATGACGTATCCGCCCCTTGCCGGTGGTTTCATCATACGGCTCGTTGCCCGACTTTTTGAAAAACTCGTCCGCCGCGGCCGCTATATGCGAAAAATGCTCCGGCTGGAGAAGACAATCATCGCACGGAACGACACGGTGACTGCGTTCGGCATAGAATCCGAATCGGGCACCGTTTTTTGTCATCGCGTACGGAAGCTGTGCTTTGTTGCGGTAACGGTCGGGGTCGGATGCGCGAAGGTATTCCTCCACGTCCATATCAACACCGCCGATACGCTTCATCGCGTCGGCAACACGCTGACGCTTTGCCGCACATTCCGCATCATAGCTCATGTGGCGGAAATCACAGCCGCCGCATTGCGGAAAGGCTGGACAATCGGGCACTATCCTGTCGGGCGATGCCTCGATTATCCGCTCTATGCGTCCGTAGGCGCAGTTTTTTTCCACCTTTAATATTTTGACCTCAAGCACATCGCCCACACAGGCCGCCGGTACAAAAACTGCCATACCGCCGCAGCGTCCGATACCGGACCCCTGCGACGCTATGGCGGTTATATCAAGATTTATTATATCATTCTTCTTCACTTGCAACACTCCACCATGAAACTCCCTCGTCCTCATGTATATTCGGACGGCTCATCAGCTTCATAATCTCTTCATTGGGATTGCCGTTTTCATAGCATATTTTGTAACAGCTTTTGCAGATAGGCATCGAAACGCCATACTTTTCGGCAAGCTTATTTACAAGTCCGGCCGCATGATATCCCTCTACCGTGCCGACCTGCGAAATCGTATCGGAAATGCTGTTTCCCTTGCCGATAAGTATACCTGCACGCCTGTTGCGGCTGTGCATACTTGTGCATGTAACTATCAGGTCACCCATACCGGAAAGGCCGGTAAAGGTATCCTTTCTTGCGCCCATTGCAACGCCAAGACGCGCTATCTCGCGCAGTCCGCGCGTAAGCAGCGCCGCCTTGGTATTATCGCCAAGACCCATACCGTCGCATATACCGGCGCAAAGAGCTATGACGTTCTTGATAGCACCGCCCAGCTCGACACCGATGATATCCTGGGAAGAATATATACGCAATTTATCGGTGCTTAAACATTCGCGCACCATAACAGCCGCGGCTTCATCCTTGGAGGCGGATACAAGCGCGGTGGGGATAGCGAGCGCAACCTCCTCCGCATGGGAGGGGCCGGACAGCACCACGATAGGATTTTCGGGCAGGTAACGCTCGATAACCTGCGAAAGCCGCTCGCAGTTTACCTTATCAAAGCCCTTGCTTATGCTGACGATTATGACCGAGCTGTCGATAACTCCGGCAAGCTTGCCGCATACCTCATCTATAGCAAAGGACGGCACGGCAACGACGCACATATCGCAATCCTTTACGCAGTCAAGCGAGCTTGTAAATTTAAGCTCTTTAGGCAGTTTTATTCCCTTGAGCAGCGGGTTTTCACCGGCTGCCAATATATTGTCGATCTCTTCCTTAAAAGCCGACCACACGGTAACATCAAGCCCGCACCTGAGCGCGGCAAGCGCAACGGCTGTGCCCCAGCCGCCCGAGCCGAGTACTGCAACCTTTTTTATCATTACGTTCCTCCTCGCATGACAATTATATAAATAGCGATATATTTTCAGCCTTATTTTTTAATCGAAAACTTGGGTTCGGTTCCTGCAATCAGACGCTTAATATTTTCGCGGTGAGTATAGAACAGCGTACCGGCAAAGATAAATGCGACAACCATTTCCACTATCCAATAGGTATTTGAATAGACCTCCGGCTGTGAAACGTGAAGCGAAAAGGAGCGGATAAAGGTGATTATCGGGTATGCCACAGCGGCCGCCATGGACGACACCGATACTATCTTTGTAATAGCCGCTGATACCGCAAAGGTCGCAAGAAGCACAAGGAAACGAACAGGATCGATCATGAAAATGATTCCGGCAAGGGTAAGAACACCTTTGCCGCCGCGGAATCCGAAGAATACCGGGAAAAGATGACCGATTACCGCAAAAAGACCGGCTATGCATGCGCCAATCTGCGCCAGAGCCACCGGATCGTTGATTCCGGGTGCGCCGAATTTTTCAAATATTATACGGCCCAGAACAACAGCCGCCGCACCCTTCGCCATATCAAGAAATGTGG
>JAGBFS010000204.1 GCA_017936365.1 Clostridia bacterium | reverse complement strand
GCTGACGAAAACAGCGCCCCCTGCCTTTCGGCAGAGAGCGCTGTTTTGGTCCGCCCGACTGGATTCGATACCTGCAGTTGACTTGCTTCGCTAATTCAACTTTGAAAATCGTTTGCCTTGTGTCTGCCGCATTTTGGCTCTCTGCTCGCAATTTTCACGCTGTTTCTTGCTTACCAACCTGTCGAAGCAAAAGCAAAGGGAGCCCTCTCGGGCTCCTTTTGCTTTTGGTCCGCCCGACTGGATTCGAACCAGCGGCCTTCAGAGTCGGAGTCTGACGCGCTATCCAACTGCGCCACGGGCGGAAATTCAATGCGAGAATGATTATATCATATATGCGGCCGGTTTTCAAATGATTTTTGTCATTTTAAAAAATATACGGCACATATTCACAGCCCCAATCACTCTCTAATCTGTTAATCCTTGACACCCGATACTCTTTGATATATATTAAAATTGTTTAGGAGTTTCGTGTAATTTGCGGCATTGCCGCATTTTTAACATTTTCCACCGATTTTTCAACAATTAGATACATTGCACAAATATTTGGATATTTTGACGAGTAATTAAAACTTAAAACAATATTTTATCCTGCTAATTTTTCCCGAAATTTAGAAAGGTTGTAAAATCATACATCAAATATTATTGAACTTGAAATCAGAGATATATTGTGATATAATGCACATATCGCAATTTCGCAAAAGTAAATTGGAGGATTGAAGCGAATATGACACAGAAGCAGCTTAAGGCACTTATCGATCAAAAACTTTCGCACAACTTCGGTCTTGCACCGGAGGATGCCGACCCGGAACATATATATAAATCTCTTGTCCTGACGGTAAGAGATATCCTGCTTGAAAAGCGGGCAAAGTTCTCCAAATCGGTAGAACAGAAGAACGGCAAACGCGTTTACTATCTCTGCATGGAATTCCTCATGGGTCGTTCTCTTAAAAACAACCTTTACAATCTTGGTATGGAGGATGTCGTTGCTGCCGTCCTCCCCAAATATCACACCACTATTGAAAAACTTTATGACCAGGAACCCGATGCCGGTCTTGGCAACGGCGGTCTCGGCCGTCTTGCCGCATGCTTCCTTGACGGTTTCGCATCCGAAGGAATCCTCGGCATGGGCTACTCTCTCCGTTATGAGTTCGGTATCTTCAGCCAGAAGATAGTCGACGGATGGCAGACCGAGCTCCCCGATTTCTGGCTTCCCGGCGGCGAAGTATGGATGATTCCGCATCGCGAGGATGCTCTTGATATCAAATTCGGCGGCCATATCGAGGAAAGATGGGACGGCGAGTATCATTACGCCGAGCAGGTGAACTGCTCCACCATCAAGGCTGTTCCTTATGACATGATGTGCGCCGGCGTCGGCGGCAAGGGCGTAAGCACCCTTCGTCTTTGGGTAGCGGAAAGCTCCGGCGTTGATATGAAGCTCTTCAACGAAGGCGATTATATGCGCGCCATCGAGCAGAACGCTATGGCCGAAATGCTCACAAAGGTTCTTTATCCGGGCGACAACCATCATGAGGGTAAATCGCTCCGCCTTTCACAGCAGTATTTCCTTGTTTCCGCATCCATTCAGGATATCATCAAGCGCCATCTGCGCCATTACCGTACGCTTGAAAACTTTGCCGATGTGGTTGCTATCCACATCAATGACACCCATCCCGCTCTTGCTGTACCGGAGCTCATGCGTGTGCTCATGGACGAATGCGGCTTTGGCTGGGACGAGGCATGGGAAACCACCACAAAATGTATGGCATACACCAACCATACCGTTATGGCTGAGGCTCTCGAATGCTGGAGCGAAGATCTCTTTAAGAGTCGTCTCCCCAGAATCTATCAGATCGTATGCGAGATCAACCGTCGTTTCTGCGACAGAATGACCACAGAGACCGGTTACGATTACAACAAGGTTTCCCGCATGAGCATCGTTCGTGACGGCTTTGTAAAGATGGCAAACCTCTGCGTTGCATCCTGCCACAGCGTAAACGGCGTTTCCGAACTTCACAGCGAGATCATCAAAAAGGACGTCTTCAAGGACTTCTATTCCATGATGCCCGAAAAGTTCAAGAACGTCACTAACGGTATCGCTCACAGACGTTGGCTCTGTCAGGCTAACCCCAAGCTTTCCGGTCTTATCACCGATCTCATCGGCGATGGTTTTGTTACCGATGCTTCAAAGCTTTCCGATCTTATGAAATACGCTGATGACAAGCAGGTTCACGAAAAGCTTGCCGATATCAAGCGTGCAAACAAGGAACAGCTTGCAAAATACATTCTCAAGCACAACAATATTAAGGTCGATCCCGACTCCATATTCGATGTGCAGGTAAAGCGACTTCACGAGTACAAGCGTCGGCACCTCAATGCACTGCATATCATTTCCCAGTATCAGTGGCTGCTTGACAACCCAGATGCACCATTCACTCCTAAAACCTACATCTTCGGCGCAAAAGCCGCTTCCGGCTACTTCATGGCAAAGCAGATCATTCGTATGATCGTACACCTTGCAAACCAGATCAATAACGATCCGCGTGTCAAGGATAAGCTTAAGGTTGTTTTCCTTGAAAACTACTGCGTAACTGTTGCCGAAATGCTTATCCCTGCAAGTGAGATAAGCGAACAGATATCTCTCGCCGGTACTGAGGCAAGCGGCACCAGCAACATGAAGTTCATGCTCAACGGTGCTGTTACCCTCGGAACAGAGGACGGTGCCAACGTTGAGATACATCGTGCTGTTGGCGATGACAACATCATCATCTTCGGTATGTCCTCCGATGAGGCCGACAAAGTCAGAGGCAACTATCATCCGGGTGTTTATTACAATAATAATCACGAGATCCGCCGCGCTATCGATGCAATGAGCACCGGATTTGACGGCATGTCCTTCAATGACCTTTCCCAGAATCTGCTCAACGTCGATCCTTATATGGTACTTGCAGACTTCTCCGATTACAAGCGAGCACAGAACGATATCGCTAAGATTTACGGCGATAAGGAGCGCTGGAATCGCATGAGCCTTATCAATATTGCCAACGCCGGCATATTTGCCGCCGACAGATCCATTCGTGATTACGCACGGGATATATGGGACGTTAAAAAATAATTTGTATATCAGATCGGGGCTTATGCTTACAGCATTGGCCCCGTTTGCTTATAGTAAAATTAATTTAGCGGCAGCAAATTTTTCCATTTTTTAACAAAGTCCGAATAATTTGTGCACAGTCCTTTAAATGACTTGCTTCACGCAAAATGTTGATTTATAATTAAATACGCAACATATTTGGAGGTGTTTTCTTGCCTCGTTTTTTTACGAAAGATATCGACGGCGATATCATATACATAAATGGTGACGATGCTCACCATATAACAAAATCACTTCGTATGCGTATCGGCGAACAGATCACCGTTTGTAACGGCGAGGGGATCGAATGTCTTTGCTCCATTTCTGATCTGTCATCTGATTGTGTTGCCCTCGATGTTATCGAACGGCGGCCATCGGAATCGGAACCACCCTGCCGCGTCACTCTTTATCAGGGGTGTCCCAAAGGCGATAAGCTTGAATTTATTGTAGAAAAAGCCGTGGAGCTTGGCGTTAGCGAAATTGTCCCCGTTGTCACCGCAAGATCGGTTTCACGACCGGACGGCGCATCCGCCGCCAAAAAAGCCGAACGCCTTCAGCGGCGCGCGCTTGAGGCTGCAAAGCAGTGCGGAAGGGGCATCATTCCAAAGGTTGGCGACTTTATTACCTTTGAGCAAATGCTGAATCGCCTGCAATCGCACGAAACAAGCATATTTTTTTACGAGCTCGGGGGGAAGCCGCTCTCTCATATATTATCAAACGGTGCAAAAGACGTTGCGCTTATCATCGGTCCGGAGGGCGGATTTGAGCCGGAAGAGGCACAGGCCGCTGTTGAGAACGGGGCAAAGATCGCAACGATGGGCAAGCGCATCCTTCGCACCGAAACAGCCGCTGTTGCTTCTGCTGCAGCCGTCATGCTTTTGACGGGCGGCATGGATTAATCTACAAAGGGGGATTTTTGTACAGTTATGAACTTTAAGCGAGAGAAAAAATATAACACTCCGGTCGGAAAATGGATCTGGTCGTTTGTGCTTGCCGCCGCGATCATCGTCCTTTACAAATCGTTCGACCGTCTTTCCGATGTCTTCGGCTGGCTGTCATATCTTGTGTCAATACTCACTCCCATAATATGGGCGGGCGTTATCGGATATTTTCTGTCCCGTCCGGCAGGTGTCGTGGAAAGACTTTTGAAAAAAATCAAAAAGCCAAAATTCATCGCAAACCATGCGCGCGGCTTTTCGGTTTTGATAATATATCCGCTCTTTATCGGGTTGTTGATACTTATCGTTGGCCTTATGATACCGGCGCTGCTCGACAGCCTCGTCATCCTCTTCGGCAATTTCAAGGGGTATTTCACAACGGCTGCCGCATGGCTCGAAACCACAGCGGAACAATATCATATCGTTGACGATCTCAACATCATGTCAACATTGCTCAACTGGTTTAAGTCTATTGTTGAGAAAATAGACATTGACACGATTACTACCTATGCAGGCTCAATCGTCAGCGTAGGCGAAACGATCTCGTCCTTCATTGTAACTCTGATAATAGCGGTCTATATCCTGCTTGAACGCGAAAGCATACTCCGGGTATTAAAACGCATACTGAGCATGTTCCTGAAGCCAAAGCCATTGGAGCAGGCCTGCAAATATGTGCGCCGCTGCGACAAAGTCGTTTACAAATACTTCGTCGGTCAGCTTGCCGACTGCTTTATCGTGGTGCTGATGGCGAGCATCGGACTTGCGATAATCGGCGTTGACAACTGGTTCCTCTTCGGCTTTATCTTCGGTATGTTCAATCTTATCCCCACATTCGGCCCGATCATCGCCGGCGTTGTAGTCATCTTTATTATACTGATGGCCAACGGATTCCAGACAGCACTTATTTCCGCTATCGTATTGCTTGCGCTTCAGCAGATCGACGCAAACATCCTCAACCCGCGTATACTCGGCGAAAGCCTTGATATGAGTCCCTTCTGGGTAATGGTTTCCATCAGCGTAGGCGGCGGACTTTTCGGCTTTGTCGGTATGCTTATCGGCGTCCCGGTCGTCGCAATCATTCGGCTTGTATACCGCGATATACTCATTTATCAGAAAAACAAGCGCAAAAGAGAAGCCATGCTGGCGCAAGCCGAGGAAGCCGCGGAAGTGTCCATCGATAAATCCGCAGTATCTTCAGATGAATAAAATTATTCGCGCTTCCAAATTGCATCTTTAATACAAAAACAGCCCGCAACAGCCGAATCTATAAGCTGCTGCGGGCTGACATTTTTTTGCAGCCTTTACTTTTTTATACCACGGTGATATACTTGCCATGTGATTATGACTATTTGAGGTGACCTTATGAAAACAAACGGCAGACAGCTTTCCATACCGTTGATACTGCTTATTATCACGGCCGTTACCTCCATTATTTCTTTCATTATATATGAAGCAAAAACCGAACAGTACAGCACATGGCAGCCTGTCGAGGGGATTTTCCTCAAGTCCGAAAGACACCGCAAGGGGCTTCGAGTTGATTTTTGCTATCAGTACAACGTAAACGGACAAAGCTACACCGGCTCCACTACCTATGGCAGTTCGTCAAATTCAAACCGTCCCGAAAAGGGCGCTGTCATCACAGTATGGTACGATCCATCGGATCCCCGTAGCTCATCCTATCACAAACCAAACGCAATACTTGAATCTGCTATTCCCTTCATTTTCGCTATACCGCTAAGCACTGCCATCCTGCTTGGAACATACAACCGCCGAAAAAAGGACGGGATGAACAGGAATTACACATATAGGGAGATTTGAGCGTTTGCCTGGACGCAGCAAAAATCCAAGACGGAATTTGCTTGTATCTTCAGACAAAAAAACAACCATTCCAAATGGAATGGTTGTCGTTTGTGTCGGCATCTACCTATCTTCCCAGGCCGCTTCCAGCCAAGTATTTTCGGCGCAAGTGAGCTTAACTTCCGTGTTCGGAATGGGAACGGGTGGACCCTCACCGCCATCAACACCGACTCGTGTTGTGTCCCTCTCTGTAAGGAACGATATGTATTATAATACAGGCAGCATCAAAAGTCAAGCACTTTTTTCATTTTTTCTCAAAATTTATTTTTTATCGGTTTTATGCCCGAATTTGACGTGTTATATACATTATAATAATAGTGTTGGCCTTTTGCAAGCTCTGATATTTTTTGATTTCCAATTTTTATAAAAGCTATTGACAAAGCGATTTAATGTGCTAAAATATTAAAGAACCTTTTGAAAGGAGAAGTCAAAATGAGATCTCGCTCTTCCGCTTACGCATATTTTTGCTTTTACTTTAGCTATTTTGCCGAAGTAGAAGATTTTTGTGCTGCAAGCGATGCGAAACGGATTGAATTTTGATGAATCCAATTTAAGTATTTTAGCCGCACAGAAATCTGCTGTGCGGCTTTTGTTTTTGTCAAAATCACGCACAGGGGGAGCAAATCCCACGCACAGCCCATTTTGTGAACCGGCAGAATTATCAGCTTCTATATGAAAGGAAGAATATACCATGATCGCAGTAATTAAAAAGAACACCACCGAAGCACAGATGTATCATCTTATCAATTGGCTCAAGGAGCAGAATGTCGATGTCCATATTTCCAACGGTGTTGACTACACCGTTCTCGGTCTTGTCGGCGATACTTCAAGAATAGATATTGACCTGCTTGACAGCCTTGAGATCATCGAAAGCGTCAAAAGAGTTGCCGAGCCCTTCAAGCAGTGCAACCGCAAATTCCACCCCGAAGATACCATCATCGATATAAACGGCGTAAAGATCGGCGGCGGCCATTTCGCAATCATCGCCGGCCCCTGCTCGGTCGAATCACGCGAACAGCTTATCGGCATCGCCAAAAGCGTAAAGGCGGCTGGTGCCCAGCTTTTAAGAGGCGGCGCGTTCAAGCCGAGAACCTCCCCGTACGATTTCCAGGGACTTAAAGCCGACGGTCTTGAGCTTCTTGTCGAGGCAAAAAAGGAAACCGGCATGCCCATTGTTACCGAGATAATGAACGCCGATCACCTTCCTCTTTTTGAAGATGTAGACGTCATACAGGTCGGCGCAAGAAATATGCAGAACTTCGAGCTTTTAAAAGAGCTTGGCAAAACAAAAAAGACCATTCTTTTAAAGCGCGGACTCGCAAATACGCTTAAGGAATTCCTCATGAGCGCCGAATATATCATGTCGGAGGGAAATGAGAACATAATCCTCTGCGAACGCGGCATAAGAACATTTGAAACCTATACCCGCAACACGATGGATCTTTCGGCCATCCCTCTTCTCCATGAGCTTACCCATCTGCCGATAATTGCAGACCCCAGCCATGCAACCGGTAAAGCAAGGC
>JAGBFS010000203.1 GCA_017936365.1 Clostridia bacterium | reverse complement strand
TGGTAGGACATGCGGTGAGATATCCAAGCTTGTCTGAAAAAGCGTAATCAAGCTTCATAGAGAGAACCGAGTCAATTTCATCGGCTACATTCCAGGCATCATCCAGAGCGAGTCCCTGTTTCATAACCTGAATTCGGATATGATCCTCTTCGCCTATCATTATGCTGATTGATTCATCATCTGAAAGAAGCAAAGCCTTACCTTTGGGTGACCGTGCAAAGTCCGGACTTATTATATGTCTTTCTATCATTGATATAAGTTCATTTTTCGGCACGTTGCCAAGCTCAAGATAATTAAGCTTTGATAGCTGAGAGCTGCTTTTGGCGGCTGATTTGACAAGCTGGTTCAGCGAGCTGCGCTGTTCTTCTGACATGATGTGGGGGAAGGGTATTCCCTTTAAATTTCGCGCAAGTCGTATGCGAGTGCTTATCGCAATGTCGCTGTCCTTACCTGATACACGATACCATTTTTCAGCCATTGATGCTCGCCTCCAGTTCTTTTATCTTATCTCTTAATACTGCGGCCTGTTCGTATTCCTGCTTTTCGACAGCCTCGCTCATCTGCTTTTTAAGAAGTACAAGCTGAGCTGTTTTATCATCCTTCTTTTCTTCGGTTGACGTGCCTCTTTTTGGCTGTTTGCCTGTGTGTGATGTTATTCCGTGAATACGCTGTATTGAGGCGTTAAGCTCGTTTTCAAACGTATCGTAGCAATCGGGGCATCCTGCCTTACCGTTTTTTGCGATATCAGAAAATGTGCATCCGCATGTCTGGCATCTGCGTGCCGGATTTAACGAACGGGGAGTATGGGCATCTCCGAAAAGCGTTCCAAGCAGGCTTCCGAACGGGGAAAATCCACCGAATCCAAAACCGCCGAAGTCGCTGAACATACCGCCGACACCGGCTTTTTCGGCACATTCGGGGCAAAGATATGCTTCGCTAACCTGACCGTTGATATTTTGCTTGATGTGTGTTGTTGCGTTATTGTTTCCACAATTGGTGCATTTCATAAATTCATTCGTTCCTTTCTTAAAAAATTTCAATTTATATAGCGTTCATGAGCATCTGTTTAAAAAGCTGTGCTCTTAATTTGTCCCTGAACTGCGCGGGACATTCCCGCAGCGAAGAATCGGAAACTGCGGCGGTCATAACCTTTGCGGTAGTACTGTTTACAAGTCCGCGCGCCGATATATCGTTAAGAAGTGCGCGTGCAGTAGCAAAATCGAGGGTTTGCCCGATACAGTTTATTATGTGCATAATTGCAGGGCCGCCGCTGAGATTTACTCGTGTGATCCTTATATATCCGCCGCCGCCGCGCCGGCTTTCGACGGTATATCCCTGTTCGGGGGTGAATCTTGATGTAAGCACATAATTTATCTGGCTCGGAACACAGCCGATGGATGAAGCCAGCTCGTTTCGTTGTATTTCTGCTTCGCCGCCGGCAGCATCAAGTAATTCGAGTATACGCAGCGCCACCAGTTCGCTTAGATTCATGTTGCTCTCATCCCTTCTTTTACTAAATATATAGGTCATTAGTTTGTCTGCTTATGCTGTTTGACCTTTTCTGACCTTGATTATAGCACCAAAGTCAAAGAAAGTCAAGGTCAAATAAAGTCAAAATATAATTTTTTTAAAATTGACTGTGTCAGTTGAGTAGCGTGTCGAATAGTATGTAATGAGATTAGAGAAAAGGAGGTCAGAAATAATATGTGCAACGGACTTTTCGGTGGCAGCTCATGCACCTGGGTTCTCATCCTTGTTATCGTCTTCATCCTTAGCCAGAACAACTGCGGCTGCGGTTGCGGCTATGCACGTGAAAACGAGTGCGACAACGACTATTCCAGAAACAGAAACTGCGGCTGTGGCTGCTAACGGCATAATATAGCTAGAGAAGGGGATCGCGCTTATTTGGCGCTGATCCCCTTCTTGCGTAAACTAAATTATTTCAATATGTTCGGCGGTTGCTTGAAAGATAACAGTAAATGTGCTAAAATTAATTTATAGTAAATTTCATTGCTGTTAATAATACAGATATGTATAAATCTATTGAGAGGATAGAGCAGGATTATGAGAAAAACAAAAATCATCGCAACACTCGGCCCGGCGACCGATAAGGAAGGCATATTGCGCGATATGCTGCTTGCCGGTGCAAACATTACCCGTTTCAATATGAGTCATGGTGACCATGAAACGCATAGGAAGAGATTTGAAGCAGTCCGCAAAACTGCGGATGAGCTTGGGCTGATTGTCGGTACACTTATGGATACAAAAGGTCCGGAGATCCGTACCGGAGTTTTTGACGGCAAGGTTGAAATTCCAGCAGGTTCACGCTATACCCTTACCACAAGAGAGGTTGTAGGAAACGAAGGTATCTGTTCGATAACATATAAAGATCTTCCGAGCGAAGTTTCCGAAGGTCAGAAAATTCTTATTGATGACGGCAGGATAGAGCTTAAGGTTGTCAAGGTCATGGATACCGAAATTATATGTGATGTTGTCAACGGCGGAACGGTATCCTCCAACAAGGGAATCAACTGTCCCGGCCTGCATCTTATGATGCCCTATGTCAGCGAAAAGGACAAGGCTGATCTGCGGTTCGGATACGAGATGGGATTTGATTTTATCGCCGCATCCTTTGCAAGAAGTGCGGACGATATCAATATGCTTAGAAGCGAGCTTGCAAGCATCGGATGGAATGATGTGCGAATTATTGCAAAGATCGAGAATGCCGAGGGTGTCGCGAATATTGACGAGATTCTTGAGGTTTCGGACGGTGTTATGGTCGCAAGAGGCGACATGGGCGTTGAGATAGATTTTGAAGAGCTTCCTGTAATCCAGAAGATGATTATCAAAAAGACTGTGGGTGCGGCAAAGCAGGTCGTTACAGCAACGCAGATGCTTGAAAGCATGGTAAGTAACCCAAGACCTACAAGAGCAGAAACATCGGACGTTGCTAACGCAATTTATGACGGAACAAGTGCCATAATGCTGTCCGGTGAGACGGCAGCGGGTGATTGGCCGGTTGAAGCTGTAAAAACAATGGCTGCAATTGCAGAACGTACTGAAAATGACATTGATTATGACGGAAGATTTTTCAAGATTGTCGATCATTGCGGTGATGTTACGACGGCTATATCCCATTCGGCGGTATTGACCGCAAATGACCTTGGCGCAAAAGCTGTATTGACCGTAACAAAGACAGGTTTTACAGCTCGGATGCTGAGCAGATTCCGTCCTGCCTGTCCGATAATTGCCTGTTCGCCCGATGAAAAGGTGTGTAAGCAGATGGCGATGTCCTGGGGCGTTGTACCGGTGAAAACCGAAGAGGTGACCACGACTGATGAGCTTTTTGCAATTGCAGTTTGTGCGGCAAAAGACAGCGGTATGGTCGAGGAAGGCGATAAGGTTGTAATTACTGCCGGTGTTCCGATAGGCAAAAGCGGTACAACAAACCTTATAAAGGTCGAAACTATATAAATCTTAGTTCTTTGAAGTATGACGAAAAGCCGCAGCATCTTTTGATTTAAGATGCTGCGGCTTTAAAAATGTTTTTTACTGCTGGGATATCATATCAGCCATGTCGTAAAGACCAGCATTTTTATCCTTCATGAAAATTGCGGCATTTACGGCTCCGGCGGCAAATACGCCCTTTGACTGTGCGCTGTGGGAGAGGGTGATAACCTCATCCTGACCGGCGAAGATAACATCATGCTCACCGACTATCGTGCCGCCTCTGACGGAATGGATACCAATCTCGTTACGGGTTCTTTTTCCGCGTTTGCTGTGGCGGTCAAATTCGTAGCGCGGTTTTTCGTCAAGACATTCAGAGATTGCCGAAGCAAGCATCAAAGCGGTTCCGCTTGGGGCGTCGACCTTCTGATTGTGGTGTTTTTCCACTATTTCGATATCAAAGCTGCCGCCAAGTATGGAGGCTGCTTTTTTTGAAAGAGAAATGAGAAGATTTATGCCAAGCGACATATTGCCGGAATAAAAGATCGGCATGGTTTTAGCTGCTTCCTTGATGCTGCTGACCTGTTCATCGGAATAGCCGGTGGTGCAGATGATTGCCGGGGTGCCTGCAGCTTTTGAGTAATCGAGCAGACTGTCAAGCAGCGACGGAAGCGAAAAATCAATTATTACATCGCCTGCGACATCACATTCGGAAAAAGACGGAAAAACAGGGTAGGAAAGATGTCCGTTATTTCGTGCATCAATACCGGCAACAATTTCACAGTCATCGCGTGAATCGACGATTCTGGTAACGGTTGCACCCATATTTCCGGAGCAGCCGCTTAAAATTATCCTTGTCATTTATAATTCCTCTGTTAATGTTTTAAATCAGATAAGCGAAAGCTTTGCCATGGTGTTCTTGATTGCCGCAAGCTTATCATCGGTTGTTTCGCAAAGCGGCATACGAAGCGGACCGGCATTCATTCCCATAAGATTCATCGCTGTCTTGACGGGAATCGGGTTGACATCGCACATCATATCGCGGCACAGATTGTAAAGCTTGAACTGGAGCTTTGCAGCTTCGGTGGTTTTTCCTTCCAGATACAGAGCGCACATATCGTGCATTTCGCGCGGAAGAATGTTTGAAACAACCGAGATAACGCCGATTCCGCCAACGGACATGATGGGAACGGTAATCTCATCACAGCCGCTGTATATATCAAGTACATCACCGCAGAGTGAAGCTATCTCTGTAACCTGTGCCATGTTGCCGCTTGCTTCCTTGATTGCGACGATATTTGGGTGCTTTGCAAGTTCGGCGCAGGTAGAGGGCAGAATGTTGACGCCTGTTCTTCCGGGGACGCTGTACATAATTATCGGAAGATCAACGCTGTCGGCTATCATATTGTAATGCTTGATAAGACCTTTTTGCGAAGTCTTATTGTAATATGGTGTGACAATAAGCAAACCGTCAACACCGAGCGCCTGTGCACCTTTTGAGGTGCCGATAGCGAACATCGTATCGTTGCTTCCGGAACCTGCGATAACCTTGATGCGGCCGTTGGCTCGGTTTACAACACGCTCTACTACGCTTAAATGCTCTTCGCGCGACATTGTGGAAGCCTCGCCCGTTGTTCCGCAGGCGATTATTGCATCGGTGCCGTTTTCAATGTGGAATTCTACAAGCTCGTCGAGCTTGCTGTAATTGATAGAGAAGTCATCGTTAAAGGGGGTGACAAGTGCAACGCCGGCACCGGTGAAAATAGTTTTTTTCATTTGGAGTCCTCCTTTAAAGAATACTTTTTGGGGTTTTGCGCTGAAATAATAGATTGATCAATTAATCAAGCCAGCCCTCGGCGCAGAGAAGTTCGGCCATAAGAACAGCACCGCCTGCAGCGCCGCGGAGAGTATTGTGGGAAAGGCAGACGAATTTGTAATCATACTGGGTGTCTTCACGAAGACGTCCGATGCTTACTGCCATGCCGCCCTCAAGCTCTCTGTCAAGCTTTGCCTGGGGTCTGTCGGGCTCTTCAAAATAATTAAGGAACTGCTTCGGTGCGCTGGGGAGGTTGAGTTCCTGCGGACGTCCGCTGAACTTTGCCCAACGCTCTTTGATGGTGTCGATGTCGGGCTTGTTTTCAAATTCTACAAATACAGCAGCGGTATGACCGTTGGAAACGGGTACACGCAGGCACTGTGTGGTGATGGAGATGGAATCGCAGTTTACGATCTTGCCGTCTTCAATATGACCCCAAACCTTGAGGGGCTCCTGCTCGGACTTCTGCTCTTCGCCGCCGATATAGGGGATGAGGTTATCTACCATTTCGGGCCAGCGCTCAAAGGTCTTGCCTGCGCCGGAGATAGCCTGATAGGTGCATGCGAGTACGCGCTTGATACCGAAATCGCGGAGCGGATGAAGTGCCGGAACATAGCTCTGGATGGAGCAGTTGGACTTAACAGCGATAAATCCGCGCTTTGTGCCAAGGCGCTTGCGCTGTGCTTCGATGATGGATGCATGCTCGGGGTTGAGCTCGGGAATGATCATCGGGATATCGTCAACATAGCGATGGGCGCTGTTGTTGGACATAACGGGACATTCTGCCTTTGCGTATGCTTCTTCAAGTGCCTTTATCTCATCCTTGGGCATATCAACAGCGCAGAAAACGAAATCGACAGCCTTGGAGATAACATCGACGTCCTTGACGGCGTCCTGAACCATCATATTTTCGAGTGCGGAGGGCATAGGATCGGTCATTGCCCAACGGGAGCCGACAGCCTCTTTATAGGTCTTGCCTGCGGAACGGGGGCTTGCAGCGATAGCTGTAACCTCGAACCACGGATGATCGGCAAGAAGCAGCGCGAAACGCTGACCAACCATACCGGTAACGCCAATAATACCTACTTTGTATTTTTTCATAATAAAACCTCCAATTGGTATTGTATTTATATGTGTCAAAACAAGCCGAAATAACCCGAAACAGAAAATTATGGCTTGTATGAAAGCGGATTATGAATTATAATATAAAAGTTGCTGACATAATGATTTTACTTGTCAGAGTTTTAATATCAATCTATTATATAATGCTTTTTCGCCATAGTCAAGCGAATGGAATAATTTTGACATATAGAGGAAAAATACGATGAAACGAACTGATTTTTATTATGACTTGCCCGAAGAATTGATTGCACAGCACCCACTTGAGCAAAGAGACAGCTCAAGACTGATGGTATTGGATAAGAAAACGGGGCAGACCTCCCATTGCCATTTTTATGATATTATCGATATGATAACCCCGGGCGATTGCCTGATTCTCAATGACTCGCGGGTTCTTCCTGCAAGAATATTCGGAAAAAAAGTTGGGTCGGAATCTGTGAATGAATTCCTTCTGCTGTCACAGTGTGAAGAAAAGGTATGGGAAACAATAACGAAGCCCGGAAAACGCGCAAAAATCGGAACAGTTTTTGAGTTCGGCGGCGGAATTATGAAGGGCGAGGTTATCGGGATTGAGGAGACCGGAAACCGAATCGTTCGATTTGAATGCGACGGCAGCTTTTTTGCCGTGCTGGATGAGATTGGGCAGATGCCGCTGCCGCCTTATATAAAAGAGAAACTGGAAGATTCCGAAAGATATCAGACCGTGTATTCAAAGGA
>JAGBFS010000202.1 GCA_017936365.1 Clostridia bacterium | reverse complement strand
TTGTTTTCGACCTTGGCGGCGGAACCTTTGACGTTTCCATACTGGAACGCACCGGAAAGATAATCGAAGTGCGCGCGATAGCCGGTGACAACTTCCTCGGCGGCGAGGATTTCACCGATGTCATCGAGCGTCTGTTCTGCGAAATGCATAATATTGAACTGACCGCCCTTTCCTACGAGGAACGCGCCCAACTTCGCGAACACGCCGAGCAGTGCAAGCTTCAGATATCCTCTTCTGACAGCGTAAAACTGGAATGCCGCATAAACGGCGAACTGAAAACTTATACTCTGAAGGCCGACAAATACGAAAAAGCGTGTGAGCCCCTTTTCGACCGTCTGCGCCGCCCCATCGAACGCAGCCTTCGCGATGCAGGCATCAGCGCATCAGATATTGATGAGGTCGTTCTTGTCGGCGGTGCAACAAAAGCCGCAATGATACGCAAGCTTGCTGCAAGACTTTTTGGCCGCATCCCGACGGCAAGTGTTAATCCCGATGAGGCAATAGCCCTTGGTGCAGCAATCCAATGCGGCATCAAACAGCGTGCCGCCGCCATACGCGAAGTCATTTTGACCGACGTGTGTCCCTTCACCCTTGGTACTGAGGTCGTATCCAACAACGGATATTTTGAGGAGGGAGGACATTATCTGCCGATAATCGAGCGTAATACGGTTATCCCCGTCAGCCGCACACAGCGCCTGTACACCGTCGGCGATTATCAGGAGCAGATACGTGTCAAGGTGCTTCAGGGCGAAAGCAGAATCGCGAAAAACAACCTCTATCTTGGTGAGGTTTGTGTTCCCGTTCCATCGAAGCCGCGCGGCGAGGAGTCGGTCGATGTCACATACACCTATGACGTGAACTCACTTCTCGAGGTCATCGTCAAGGTAAATTCAACCGATTTTACAAAAAAGATAATAATTCAGAACGAAGAGAGCAAGATAAGCGAGGAAGAAGCCCAGAAGCGCATGGAGGAGCTTTCGTATCTTAAGATCAGCCCCCGTGAGCTTGAGGAAAATAAGCTGGCACTTTATCTTGCCGAAAGGCTTTACGAGGAATCGACCGGCCAGCGCCGTCTTGGCATCGACCGATACATCTCCGCCTTTGAAAGAGCGCTTCAGACAAACAAACAGCCGCAGATCGACAAGGCGCGCAAAGAGCTTCTTGAAGCGATAGAAGTCCTTGGCGGAATTGACGAAGATATGTAAGGCTTGTTTATTTGAAAACTTATACCTGAAAATATCAGCCCCCGGATACAGCGCTGTATCCGGGGGCTGATTGTTCTTACAAACCTTTTCCTCATTAATTATCTGTATATAAAGTCTTTTGCCTCATATACAATCGGGTTCTTATTGTTGATGTAAAATACCGCCACTGCATCTGCCAGATAATCATACAAATCGTCATTAACGTACGCAAGCTTTAAAACATCAACCTCATATTCTTTTATGCGCCCTTCGATATAATCCCTTGCGTAATTTCCGTTCTCTTTTATGTATCCCAATGCCGCATGGATCTTTCGCTGTTCATCCTCTGAAAACAGCTTGCTTGCCAACAAGGTTTCGGTCAAAAAGACGCAGAACCATTCAAAATTATCATCCCAATTTCTGTTTCCGTTTCCGCACGCTTCACCTCTTAATTTTTCAACCTGCCGCAAAAGCTCACCCTGCAGATTATCCGCCTGTCCGCTTTTCGGCACATATTTTTTCCATAGATCCTTACATTCATCGTAATATTTCTGCCTGTAATCTTTTATCCCTATTTGCTTGACTGTATCATATTCACCGCTCCAGTCAACCGGAGCATCATCCAGCCATTCCTTCATTTTTACCGCCGTTATCCGCGCTTGCGAATTATCCGACTGCGATGTGTTATCCAATATGAATGCGACACATTCCTTTACCTTGTCAATTTCCTCCAGCTCATAATAGGCTCTCATTAGATTCAGCTCTATTTCCAGCCTCTTTTGAATCTCGTTTTGTTCTTTTTTTACCTCACCAAGCAGCTTTACCGCCTCTTCGTATTTTTCTTCGGCTATCAGCAAGGCGGCTTTTTCTATAGCTGATTTCATTCTTTTTCTCCTTGATAAAAGATTTTCATTCCTGCCGCATAGGTTGTTAATTATTTGCAAAACAAGGGCTCGTTTAGAACAATCTCTTTCTTTTTGGCATCGACGCGCGCCATAACGCCATATGGTATAATGCATCGCGGATAGGCGTGACCGAAATTAACATTGTAAAGCACCGAAAGTCCGCTTTGCGAGAACATATCGATATACACCTGCTTGTATTCGTCATAGTATGCCTCGTCCTGCGGTTTTCCGACGATTACTCCGTTCACTTTTTCAAACACACCTGCGTCTTTAAGCGCTGTCAGACAGGCTGCAAGCTCCTGCGGTGTAGGTTTTACCTCGCTCGTTTCGACAAACAAAATCTTGTCCTGCCATTCCTGCTGTGACGGGAATATTCCGTATTTTTCGCATATCTCTTTCTGCTGGGCATAATGCGTGCCCGTGAGCATATCATAAAGGCTCTCGATGCAGCCGCCGAGCAGCCTGCCCTCAAACTCGCCCTTTCCGCAAAGAAGCTCGAAACCGTGCTTTTCCTCGTGCGATACTCTGTCGGTTCCGACCGCTGAAGACGAAAAATCGGTCCTCTCCTCATACCATATAGGGCTCGAGGCTATCTCCGTTATATCCCTGCCGCCGAAATAACCCATAAACGCATCGTGTGTATAGGGCAGCATTTCGCTGGCCAGCTCGCATATATCGCACATCACGCACGAACCGTAGAACGTGGAAAGTCCAAGTTTATAAAACATAAGATGGTTTACGGTCGTGTCGGAAAATCCGGAAAATATTTTTGGGTTCTTTTTGACAAGCTCAAGAAATTCATCGTCCTCCATCAGAAATGGCAGCAATCTGTATGTGTCGTCACCTCCGATGGCACAGAATATTCCCGCAATCGAATCGTCAGCAAACGCCGCTTTGATATCGCTCGCTCTCGCCTCGGGGTGCTCTCTCAGATAGTCCATTCCTTTAAGGGAATTGGGCATAAAAACAGGCTCAAGTCCCATCTGCGCAAATCGCTTTTTCGCTATTTCAACATCGTGCGAGCAAAAGCTTTCGCCCAGCAAGCCGCTCGATAAGCTGACTATCGCCACTCTGTCACCCTTTTTCAACGCTCTCGGTTTTATCATTTTGTCCTCCATTTAATCTACTATTTGTATATAACATTCTATTGTCTACATTCTGTATTCGCGAATATCTCCGATATCCTTTCTCGGTCTGGCACCCGGACATTCATTGGCATATCCTAACGCTATCGCTCCGACAAGCTGTCTGTCGGTTTTCAGATACGCGGTCAATTCCGGATAGGCAAAGCAGGTGTTTGCTATCCATAGTGAGCCCAACCCAAGTTCCTGCGCACGCAGAAGCATATTTTCAATCGACGCTCCGATGGATAACGTGTCGCATATTTCGCATATCCTGTCGTCTGCCGAAATATTCTCAAAGGGTGACACCGCATTGGTGTTGATAACGATTATCGTCACAGGTGCTTCTCGCATGACCTTAAGGGTGTATTTCGCGTCGGGGATTCCCTGTTTTGAATCGGGCAGAAGAGGATTTTCTTCCTCTCTTGCAATGCCTCTTTCCATCTCGTCAAGAAGCGCTCTCTTACTCTCCCCCGTAAACACTATATACTTCCACGGCTGTCTGTTTTTTGCCGACGGTGCAAGCCTGCCTGCATCGATGATGCTGTCGATGTACTCTTTCTCAATAACTTTATCAAGATATTTTCTTATACTTCTTCTTGAATTTATTGGATTGTTCAAGTGGTATCCTCCTGATTTACATTTTATAAAATGATATAGTAAAGGGCTCACCCTCATCGGTGTAATACTGCTCGCCCTCAAAGCCTTCACCCCAGCCGTCGGCGAGCTGTCCGACTATAAATTTGTCGAGGTCATCTCTTACTTCATCATATCTTCCGCGGTCGACCATTACGCGGATGATGATATATCCGCCCTCGTCAAATTCGAGAGTCATATCAGACACGATATTACCGTCCTCAAAAAATCTGCCAAGCTCGCTGGACCCGAAATCGTCACTTATATCTCTCATAATATCCACATCGAGATATTCATAGGCATTGCGCCCCTGTGTCTTTTTGGGCTCACTCTCTTCATTTTCATACACGTTAACATAGAAGGGATATTTAAACTGCATTTCCTTTTCTGTTCCGCATTCGATGCTCGGATTACGCTCACCGCACACATCATAGATCTGTCGTTTTTCCTCCTGCAGTTCGCTGTAAAAAGCATTCACATACACAGACGGAGCAATCTCGTATTCCGTATCGTCAAGCGTGACCGCTTTAAGCACAAGCTTATTGTTGCTTCCGGATAACAGCAACCGGGTAAAAATACGCTTTATCTCGTCATAGCGAAGAGCCGTTATCCCGTCAGACAGACCGATAATATATGACGGCGTAAGATACACCTTGAAAAAATCAAGCCAGATACTATCGGGATCATTTACCTCCATATCAATTATATCGCAGGTGATATTGCTCGTGCTTTTGATATTTTTATATGCCGAAAGCTTCAGAATTCCGCCCGTAAGCGCAAAAAATGCAAAAAGAAGCATCGGCACAGCAAACGCTATGTATAAAACATAAATCTCTTTGACAAGGTTCGCTGTTGTGATCTCCGTCGCTCGAAGATGAACATCTCCAACATATTTATCCATCGAATCGGCGGTTATCTTTTCACCAAAAAACTCGCTGAGAAAAACCGCCGCTTCTTCTCGCGCGTCATCGTCAATTATGACCTTTGTGACACCCTCTATACGTCTGTCGCCGTTATTATATGATGCCATCACCCTATCATAATTTTCCTGCGTCATGCCGCAAAGGTGATATTCGCTTCCGTCAGTTATCAGATAATAGGTCTCGTCTTTTGCGTCCGCCGCCTTTATCGGTTCCTCGCTTATTTCAAAGCAGGCAGGTTTTGCCGCGTGGTTTCCGTCTGATGCAAGAATATCGTCTATCGAATGGACATTGTCTTTTGCGTTATCTGCCGAACAGAATGCTGTTATTATAAACAGTACCCCGACAGCGCACAGCACAGCCCCAACCGCGGTCAGTATCGAAGCAGACCCTATAATCTTTCTGATTTTCTCATTTTTATATTTCATAAAATCTCCTCAGTCTATAATTTTCATCATAAGATTTTCGTCTGTTCCTTTTCTGTAAAGATCTTTAACAGTTCCAACGAGGGTATATCCGTTTTTTTCGTAAAACCTCAGCGCTTGAGGATTAAAATCGGCTACTGAAAGAAATATCCTGTTTCTGCCGATTATCTGTTCCAGATATCCGAGCATTTTTGTGCCTATGCCTGACCCCCTCTGACTCGGACTGACCACAAAAAGATGCAGATAGGGAAAGCTGTGAAATGCGCCGTTCGGGATATAATACATAAACCCCAGAACCTTCTCCTCTTCCACGGCGATATACAACGTGCCTGCAGAGAGACCTTCCCTCACCGCTTCAAGCGCACTGCCCTCTTTTGAAAAATAATTCCTTCCAAGCGCAGAATCTTCAAGCGCCGCAGCGCAATCGCCAAGATGCTCTTCTTTTGCTTTTATAATCTCCATAACCCGATCTTCCTTTAAAATCCTGAATTTTTAAGTAGCCATCTTGCAACTGCATCTTCTTCATTGCTCCCGATCGTACCGGTTGCCATCTTTTTTAATTCATCGACCGCATTTGCAACAGCATAACATTCATCACATATCGAAAACATCGGCATATCATTGATTCCATCGCCAAAGCAGACAACCCTATCACACCCGTACAGCTCCTTTAGCTGAATGACCGCATTGGCCTTTGTCGCCTTTTGGGGGAGTATCTCGAGCCATTGTTCGCCGCTGTAGACATCTTTCTGGTATATACAGTTGTAGTTCTCTCGCAATCTGCAATATGCGGGATGCAGCTTATCCTCATCATCAATGCACGCAAAATAATATACATCGCCTATAAGGATCCTGTCGTCGCCTGTCAGAGGATTGTCCCTTCCGTCACCCTTTCTGCTTGCTATAAACTCGCCAAGTGCTCTTCCAACCACCTGCGCATTATACGAAAACCTCTCCCTATCATCGATAATCGAATAGACTATCGGACAGATATCATGCTTTTTCAGAATGTCGTATATTTCTTTTGCGTCACTGTCTGAAAACTGATTTTTTACTATTTTTTCTTTTGTTGCACCGTTTACTATGAACGCTCCGTTATGTACTATCAGCGGCATCTGAGCATCAAGTCCTTTTGTCACCTTTCCTGACGTGGAGAGTGACCGCGCCGTAGCATACGAAAAAAGCATCCCCTTTTGCATAAGTGAATATATTGCATCGCAGCTGAACTGTGACAGCGTTTCGTCACTTCTGAGCAGCGTTCCGTCAAGATCGGTAACATACAGGGTTTTCATTAGGATTCACCACAATTTCAATAATCAAGAATTATCGGTACGTTTTCTTTTTCGGAAAACCTGACCGCCTGCCAAAGCAACGAAAAGGCAAATTTTGCAAGTGATTGCGTATTGTATACTTTATGTACCTCGCCAATCTGCGGCTTTCCGTCTACAATCCTGCCATCATCGGGATATCCTTCAGAAATGTTCCAGCCAATCACTGTCTCTTCATCGGCATTCCAGCACATTTCGTTAATACGGCAAAGCTCTGCTTTCAGGCCGCGTACTGTCCCCATCTCTGCCTCTGCTCCGTTAGGCAGCACATATTTAAACATAAAAGCATCATCTATCGGCAGCCAGTAACAGACGCCGCGATAGAGGGATGTCTCGCTCGCTGCTCCCTCCGCCGCCTCTTTCAGCAGCGGATGATCGAAGGAATTCATCCCTTTATCAAACTGCTCGGGAGCTTCTTTATTAAGAAGCTTTGCCGCGGCATATATGAGCAACGCACCAAAAGCACCCCAATCGGGCTTATCGGTATAATACGGCTTATCGTTGTCATCGCGCCATACCTGCGCTTTTTCAATGCCTAATCCTTTTAACCCGCCAACAACATGATCTATCCACGCATTAACCGACTCTTCTATCTCTTCGACCGAGGCTCTGTCCTCCGGCGCAATATCCGCATGAACGCCAAATTGCTGATATGCTATGCCGTTTTCTTCACAGAATTTTTGCGTGGCAGTTTTCCAGTTTCTCGCATAATAACGGGTAAAAGTACCCGCGTAAACATCCATTCCCACTTTTTCTCTCCCCTTATCATAAAAATTATCCTGCTATATCAACACTTATCATTTCGCCGCTGATATTAGCCGTAATCTCAATCTGATGCTCGCCAAACATACCGCCATCATTATAATATGCCGTTATTTCACCTTCGGGAGAGATAATAACCGCATCTATTACCATTCTTTTCTTGAATTCTTCCTTTGATATTTGTTCGTCTTCCTCGGCCCAATCATTTGCACATTCAAGCATCTCCTGTGCCGCAAATTCGCGGTATTTGTCATCCGTCTCTGCAATATTCTCATATATGCTTTTGAGGAATCTATCTGCATTTTCGGCTGTGCTGCCGAACTCGTCGTCAGTTACAAGACACATATTGCAAATACTTCCGCACCAGTCACATTTTCCCTCAAACCACGAAACCGATCGTTCAAGTGTAAATTTACCTATCTCATTTTCTATAACAACAGGCTTGGATATCTCCTGTTTAATAGCTTCAAGCCTTGGCTCGGAAGCATTCATGTCTATGACATCGACCACCATATAGCAGTTGTTCATGACCACGCTCATATATTCGGTAAGTTCAATTGGGATATTTTTTCTCGCCTTTATGCGATATATCCCATACCGCTCAAAATCATAACCCCATTTGTTCTCCGAGCCCTTTTCCACAAGCCATTCAAGACGTCCAATCTCTTCGGAAAGCGTCCCATCCTCCATATTAACCGATGCGATAAAATTGAGCGACGGCCGCAGATAGTCGCCCAGCTTAATGCCGCCGCTTACCGCTTCCTGAGTTAATACCATCATATCAAGGATATCCTTGGAAAATCTTTTATCAAATTTTTTTATCTCATTCATAACGATTGATCTCCTGTTACTAAATTTCGCAACATAATTTTATCATCATATAGAAAAGCAGTCAACATCAAAACAAAGCTATGCCCACTTGACGCAAGAAAACCGCAATGATACAATAAAAGAAAAACTCTCGAGGTAATAAATGATTATTGATTCGCATGTGCATCTGCCCGTTTTTGAAGATGCTTCATTGTCAATGCAAAAAATCAGACTTCATGCAGATATGAAAAATAATAACGTCGGCAAATGCATTGTCATATCCGATTCCGAGCTGACAAGTGTCATCGGCACAATGGACGAATGTGTCGATCTATTTTATGATGATGAAAATGTTTATGTAGTGGGCGGAATCAGTCCGTTTTTCGATTTTGAAATCCAGCTCGAAAAGCTGGAAAGATACCTGATAGAGAAAAAAGCCGTCGGTATAAAGCTGTTTCCGGGACACGAGAGCTTTTATCTTACCGACGAGCGATTGGGGCCAGTTTATATTTTAGCGAAAAAATACGATGTACCGGTACTTTTTCATTCCGGCTGGGACAACAGTGAGTACAGTGCGGCGGATATCGTCGCGCAGACAGCAGAAAAATATTCCGGCACAAAGATTGTCTGCTGTCACTGCCTCTATCCGAATATAAATGATTGTCTTGCTCTTACGAAATATGAAAACCTATATTTTGATCTGTCATCGGTTGCTGATGACAGGAATACCTTTTTGCAAATCAAAGATGATATCACAGCACTTATAACCGCCGCACCCGACAGGGTGATATTCGGCTCGGATTATGCCTGCTGCAACCAAAAAGAGCATATTGATGCAATAATGGGATTGGAACTGACCGAAGAAATAAGTAATCGCGTGTTTTGTGAAAATGCAAGACTCTTATATCATATTTGAATTAAATAATAACACAAAAAAGGACATCTCAATCGAGATGTCCTTTAAATTCATACCCTGAAAACTGAACAAAGATGGAAGCGAAGGAAGCGAAACGAGTCATTTGAAATTGGTACTGAACCAATGTAAGGTCAAGCCCTCGGACTATTAGTACTGCCTAGCTGAATGCGTCACCGCACTTACACTTGCAGCCTATCAACCATGTAGTCTACATGGGTCCTTACTAGCTTTTGCTATGGGAAATCTTATCTTGGAGCCGGCTTCACGCTTAGATGCTTTCAGCGTTTATCCGATCCGCACATAGCTGCCCAGCTGTGCCACTGGCGTGACAACTGGTGCACCAG
>JAGBFS010000201.1 GCA_017936365.1 Clostridia bacterium | reverse complement strand
CCCATGACCGCGCGATAGAGTTTACGGAAAGATACACGGCAGCAGGTATTGCGGCAAATAACAATAATTTACCAAATAGCTTCATTTTTATCATATCCTTTTCAATTAGAGTTCCTGTAATAATTTTCCGCCGATATTCAAAATTATTACTCATATAAAAATAATAAAATCGCCAGCTATAGCAAAAGCTATTGCAAAGCGATTTTTTATAAAGGGATATGATAAGAATGATTGAGTGTACAAGCGAATGCTTTTATCAGCAGGACGGCTGGTGCAGGCTTAACAAAGCTGGAGCAATAACGAATTTTTCGTCCGCCTGTCCTCATTATGTACCAAAATCGAAAGGTATATATCTTCCGGCGGCAACAATCGAACATTACATCAAAGAGCCTCGGCGGCTTCTCTGACGGTTCTGACGCCTATAAGCTCGATACCGACCTCTTTTGCTTCGGTATAACAGCTTTTGGCATTGTGCGCCGGAAGAATACAGCGGGTCAGGCCGAGCCTTGCCGCTTCACGAACGCGCATCTGCGCCCCGGTTACGGCGCGAATCTCGCCGGCAAGACCTATCTCTCCGAATGCGGCGGTACCGCCGTCAACATTTATATCCGCAAGACTGCTTATAAGAGCCAATGCAACAGGAAGATCGGCCGCCGGCTCATCAAGCTTTAATCCGCCAACGACATTGACATAAGCGTCAACCTTTGAAAAATGATATCCTGCTCGTTTTTCAAGCACGGCAAGGAGCATGGAAACCCTGCGGTTGTCAAAACCGGCGGACATCCGCAAGGGGTTATTGTAATATGATGCCGCGGCAAGCGCCTGAACCTCGGACAAAATTGGTCTTGTTCCCTCGATAACACAGGCTACACATGTACCGGGGACATTGATTGGCCGCCCGGAAAGCAGCATCATAGACGGGTTTTCAACCTGACGAAGTCCATCCTGCCCCATTTCAAAAACACCGATCTCGTTTGTTGAGCCGAAACGGTTTTTTGCCGCTCTTAAAATCCTGTAGGAAAGGTTTCTGTCGCCCTCAAAATACAGCACAGCATCGACTATATGTTCAAGTACCTTCGGGCCGGCTATATTGCCGTCTTTATTGACGTGACCGACAAGGAAAATAGGTATTTCAAGACTTTTGGCGACATACATAAGTGCGTTTGTACATTCTCGTATCTGCACAATGCTTCCGGGCGACGATGTAATCCCCTTGAGGTTCATTGTCTGTATTGAATCAATGATTACCATATCCGGGGTATCACAGCGAATACAGTTGGCCACAGCCTCACAATCGGTTTCGGAAAGGACAAGCAGATTTTCGCTTGTTACGCCAAGACGCTGGGCGCGCAGCCTTAACTGCCGCGCCGATTCTTCACCCGACACATACAGAATTTTAAGCTGGTTGCCTAAATGCTGACAGATCTGCAGAAGGAGCGTAGATTTACCGATTCCGGGGTCACCGCCAAGCAGCACGAGCGAACCTTTTACAATTCCGCCGCCAAGGACACGGTTCAGTTCGGCAAGACCGGTGTCATATCGAAGTTCTTCCGACAGGTCGATATCATCAAGCTTCTTCGGTGTGACAGACATTATTGCAGAACTCGCGGATTTAGAAGATGCGTGGATACTGCTGACGGCAGACATTTCCGTAAGCGTATTCCATTGCCCGCAGGCGGGGCATTTTCCATACCATTTTCCGGTTTCGTTTCCACATTCGGAACATACAAAAACTACGCTTGATTTAGCCATTTTAACTTCCCCTTAAAAGATCAATTGTTGTGCTGCTGATTTAATTCAAGATATTTCATCAGGCCGGAATATATACTATACACTATTTTGTTTTGATACTCATCGGTGTTCAGCAATGCCTCTTCGGTACTATTGGAAAGAAATCCGCATTCGGCAAGTACGGCGGTGTTTTCCGCATAATAGAAAAGATAAAGGTTTTTGCCGGCTGATTTAATCTCTTTGTTTTTATTTTGGATATTGCTGTTAAATTCGTCCTGCAAAAATTGAGCAAGGATTTTGCTTTGAGGATTATTGGGCGAAAAAAAGACCTGAGCCCCCGTAACCGAATGATCGTCAAGCGTATTCTGGTGAATGCTTATCAGAATCGAGTTTGGATAAAGCCGTGTCATTTCAAGTCGGTTTTTTAAATCGCTGACCTTTTTTTCTCTTATAGCATCCGCGCTGCTGTTATGAATGGAAATGTCGGTATCCCGTGTCATAATGACCGTAAAACCTGCATCGGTAAGTACATCTCTTAATTTAAGCGCAATATCAAGATTTACGTTTTTTTCAATTGTACCGCCAATACCTACCGCTCCGCCGTCGACCCCTCCATGACCGGGATCTATAATTATCACCGGTTTTTCATAAACAGCATTGCCGGATGTTTTAATTTCGGATGCTGCAGGAATTCCGACAAATAGTGTCAGTATCAGTACGGCAGAAACAAAGCACAGCCAGATATGCTTTCCTGTTATTCTTAACATTTCAAACGCCTCCCCTTTTCGCTTAAATCTATGGAAAAGAGGAGACGTTTATTCATCATTATGATTTTTAGATGTTATCGCCGCCGCGGCAGATATCAAGAAGTTCGCCGGCAGAGCGCAGCATTGTATCGGTCAGGTTTCCGCCGCTGCTTATTCTGGCAAGCTCACCGATGCGGCCATCACGGTCAAGTGATGTAACCTGCGTGCAGGTACGGCCGTCGATGATATTCTTTTCAATATACAGATGATTGTCCGCGTGTGCGGCTATCTGTGCAAGATGGGTAACGCAGATAAGCTGACGGCTTGAGGATGTTTCCAAAAGCTTTTTGCCGACCTTCTGAGCAGCTCGTCCGCTTATTCCCGTGTCGATCTCATCAAATATAAGAGTGTCGATATCATCTTTTTCGGAAAGAACATTTTTTATAGCAAGCATTATTCGGCTGAGCTCGCCGCCGGATGCAACCTTGATAAGAGGTCTCGGTGCTTCGCCGGGGTTGACGCTTATAAGAAATTCTGCCTCATCAATGCCATCCGAAGACAGTTCCTTTTCCTTGAAATTTGCGCTTAAAGCAACAAAGGGCATATCAAGATATGTAAGTTCACGGCCGACAGCGCTGCAGAAATTTTCGGCAGCAAGTGTACGCATTTTTGATAGCTCGGCAGCTGCATTATTTGCCGCAAGGAGTGCTTCATTACGCTCTTTTTCAAGCTTTTCGTTATTCTCTTCAAAATTTTCAAGCTCTTCAAGCTCGGCCTTTGCTTTATTATAGAAACGGATAGCGGCTTCTTCGCTTCCGTATTTTTTAACGATTCGGCGAATTATATCCAATCGGTTTTCTATTTCTTCAAGAGCCGACGGGTCGTATTCCATAGAATAGAAAAGCTCATGAAGCTCGGAAGATGCGTCCTTAAGTTCATAAAGAATATTAATAAACCGCTTTGATATCGGAAGAATATCGGGATAAACATCCTCTATATCGCACAAAAGCTCGGAGGCCATCGAAACCTCCTGCAGGCCTCCGGCGGAGTCTGAATCACCGTAAAGACAGTTGTTGGCCTCACCTAAAATATTGGCTATCTTCTCAAAATTCTGATACATCCTGCGCTTGTCAATCAGCGCGGCCATTTCGCCCTCCCTGACATCGGCGTTTTCAATCTCTGCGATACGGTAATTAAGAAGATCAACACGCCGCTGTTTTGCTGAAACATCGGTACAAAAGCGCGAAAACCTTTCATGAGCCTCTGTATATCGCTTGAAGGCTTTTTCAAATTCCTGTTTTTCTGCTCCTTCGATCATAAGATCGATATATCTTAAATGTGAGCTTTGGTCAAGAAGTGCCTGATTATCATGTTGACCATGAATATTTATCAGCTTATTTCCAAGCTCGCGAAGCACCGAACCGCTTGTCGGGCGGCCGTTTAGCCTGTAGCATCCGCGCCCGGTAAGACTTAATTCGCGGCTAAGCATAAGGGTATCGTTCTCTATTTCAATATCGAGATCGGAAAGCGATTCAATAACATTTCTGCCGACGTTTGTAAATTCGGCAGTTACACACGCTGTTTTTTCGCCGGTTCGTATAAGATCACGGCTCGTTCTCTCGCCCATAACCGCACAGATGGAGTCGATCAATATGGATTTACCGGCACCGGTTTCGCCGGTAAGAACGTTAAGTCCTTTTGAAAACTCTATTTCTGCCTTTTCAATGACTGAAATATTTTCAATATAAAGCTTTGAAAGCATAAAATATCACCGATAAAAAATTTATTTTGCGGTGCTGTTATTAAAAAGCTTACGCAATTCACCGACAAGGGTAGCCGCTGCATTTTCGGTTCGGCATAGGATAAAAATAGTATCCTCACCGGCTATTGTACCGACAATACCATCCCATTGCATCGTATCGATGGATGCGCAGACCGCCTGTGCTGTACCGCCAAAATGACATTTGATGCATACGGTATTGAGTGCATAATCCACGGACGATACCGAATTCAAGAACATTGAAAGAAATTGCGATGGAGCTGTAGGTGTATCACTTTTCGTGGAAACATATTTATATTTTCCGTTTTTGTCAAGTGTTTTGACAAGCCGCAGCTCTTTTATATCACGCGAAACTGTGGCCTGTGTTACATTATATCCACCCTCGCAGAGATATTTTAAAAGATCTTCCTGCGTTTCGATATCCCGCTCCTGAATCAGCTCAAGAATTTTACACTGTCTTCGTGTTTTCATTTTATTTCCACTTCCTGTCATTATCGATTATTTTTTGCTGGAGAATATCGGAAAAACTGCTTTTATTTATTTTAATAAACTTTGCATAAATATCAGATTTGCGTATAAGTACGGCTTCTCCATCGTTTAATGAGTATACTTTTTCACCGTCAACGGTCAAAAAAGCCTCACATTTCGGGCCTGAGGCATTGTGCCTTTTAGGGAAAGTGACCTTGAGGGAAGAATCGGCCGAATAAATTATCGGACGCGAGAGCAGTGAATGAGGGCATATCGGTACAAGCTCAATGCAGCCGACCGATGGGTCAATTATCGGTCCGCCGGCAGACAGCGCATAAGCGGTCGAACCTGTAGGCGTCGCAAAAATAACGCCGTCGGCGCGATAGTTGCTGCTGCTGTGACCGTTCAGCTCAACATTTATATCAATTATACGCGACGCCGAACCTCTTGAAACGACTGCGTCATTGATGCACTCGGTTTCATCGATGAAATTATCGGATTTATCATATACGGAGATTTTAAGAAGCATACGCTCTTCGATGGTATAATCACCGTCGAGCAGCTTCAATACTTCGTCAAGCTCGGAAGTTTCAAGGTTGGCGGTAAAGCCAAGATAACCTGCGTTGATTCCGAGAAGCGGTTTATCAGCCTGTGCAGCGTGCTTTGCTGAATGTATAATTGTGCCATCGCCGCCGAGGACGAGCATGAAGTCGCATTGTTTGAGAAGCGAGAGAAAATCATCTTCTATTGTGACATTCTCGGGATAATCAAAGCACTCTTTATAATCGGAATGAAACATTAATGTGCAATCCTTATCCTTTAGCAGGTCAAAAAGTTTATTTACGCATGTAAAGGTTGATGCCTTATCGATGTTTGGCGTGATAAAAATCTTTTTTATGCCGATCACCCCAGTTCTTCGTGTGATTTTTTAACTAAATCAGCTATAGTTATATCTGTAAAGTTTTGTGGGTTTACAGACTTACAGGCGTAGGCGAGGTATTCAATATTGCCTTCGGGGCCTTTTACGGGTGAAAAATCAAGCCCCAAAAGGTCAAACCCGTTTTCTATAAGAAACTTTACTATCTTTTCAATTACTGAAATATGTACATCCGGATCGCGTACCACGCCCTTCTTTCCGACGTTGCCGCGGCCGGCTTCAAACTGCGGTTTTATAAGACATACCAAATGTCCGTCATCTTTAAGAAGCTCTCTTATAGCCGGCAGGACAAGCGTGAGAGATATAAAGGAAACGTCTATGCTGCAGAAATCGGCAGGCTCATTAAGATCCTCCGGTTTGACATATCTGATATTTGTGCGTTCCATGCTTACGACGCGTGGGTCTGTGCGAAGCTTCCAAGCAAGATCGCCGTATCCGACGTCTATAGCATATACCTTTGCCGCTCCGTTCTGAAGCATGCAGTCAGTAAATCCGCCGGTGGACGAACCGGCATCGATGCATACACAGCCATCGAGTTTCGGTGAAAAGACATTTATTGCTTTTTCAAGCTTCAAACCACCGCGGCTTACATATTTAAGCGTATCGCCCCGAAGTTCAATTTTATCTGTACGGCTGACCTGGGTGCCGGGTTTATCGGATTTCTGATTGTTGACATATACCTGTCCGGCCATTATCGCAGTTTTTGCGCGCTCGCGGCTTTCGGTAAGACCGGCTTCAAAAACCGCGATATCAAGCCTTACTTTATCACTCATTAGAATTAATCTCCTTTTTTACCGCCGACACGATAGCATCGCTGTCAAATCCAAGCATTTCAAAGGCTTGTGCGGTCTTTGCGTGCGGTACAAATGAATCGCTTATTGCCCGAATACGGTATTTTCCGCTAAATGCGCGCTTTAAAAGTCCGGCGGAAAAGGATTCGCATATACCGCCCTCTTCTATCCCCTCTTCAAAAAAGTACACAAGATTCGATTCCATCGCTATATCAAAGCACCTGTCATCGATAGGTCTTACACGATTGAGCTTTAGTAACGAACAGGAAATCCCCATATTATTAAGCTTTGAGCAAGCTTCAAAGACATTTTCAGAAAGCCTTCCGTAGGTTACAAGAAGTGCCGAGGAGCCTCTTTTGCCCAAAAGATCATAGGGCTGGAAGGAAGGCTCGAATTTATCGCTTATTTTGCATTCACCGCCGCGCGGATATCGTATAACCGACAGACCGGGCTCGTTGATTGCTTTTTCAAGGAAAAATTCGAGCTCGGTAAAGAGCGCCGGTGTATATATTGTTGTTTTGGGAACCGCGTTGAACATAGCGCAATCGAAAATACCCTGATGCGTTTCGCCGTCTTCCCCAACGATTCCGGCGCGGTCGATGGCCAAAGTGACATTGAGACCACCAATTGCGACATCATGGATGACCTGATCAAAGCTGCGCTGGATAAAGCTTGAATACACGGCAAATACCGGTTTCATGCCTCCGGCGGCAAGTCCGCCGCAGAATGTTACTGCGTGCTGTTCGGCTATTCCGCAATCAAAAAAGCGTTTATTGTATTGCTGCGAGAAACTATCAAGTCCGGTTCCGCTTTTCATAGCCGCGGT
>JAGBFS010000200.1 GCA_017936365.1 Clostridia bacterium | reverse complement strand
GGGTATTACGTTGGCGGAAAAGTACAGATTGTGGATATGTTTACCAAGAAACAGAAGTTCCTGCCGCCGGAGGAATGGGTTATGTTCAAGGACGAGAGCGGCGAGATCGTGCCTGCCATCGTCAGCGAGGAGCTGTGGGAGAAAGCCAATGCCGTTCTTGCACGACGAAGCCTTGATGTAAAGCGGCGGCAGAACCAGTGCAACCACGGCAATCTGCTCACCGGCAAGCTGTTCTGTACCCATTGCGGCTCGGCGTTTTACCGCCGCGACAGCGTGGACAGGCAGGGCAACAAGAACTCCAAGTGGGTGTGTTCGGGCAAGATAAAGAACGGAAAGGATTCCTGCCCCACATTTCCAATATACGAAAAGGAGATAATCCCCGTTCTGCTGGATGTGTTCCGTGACACCTCGGCAAGCGCCGAAGCACTCATCGCCGAGTATGTGGAAATGTACAGAAGCCTTAATCAGGGCGGCGACATCAGCGCGGCAATAGCGGCACAGCAGCAGCGCATCGATATGGCGCAGAAAAAGCGCTCCAAGCTGCTGGAGTACAACGTCAGCGGCATGATAACCGACGCCCAGTTCATTGCACAGAGCGGCGAGTGCAACGACGAGATCGCTGCCGCCGAGCAGAGGATTGCCGAACTGACCGCCGAGAACGATTCCCGGGGCGAACTGCGCGACCACATCGAGCGGCTGCGTTCGGTGCTGAAGCACGCCGAGCAGGATGCACAGAACGGACTCATTACCCGCCAGTTCGTAGAGGAGTATATTGACAAGATATTCGTTACCATCGACGAGGACGGACGGGCGGTGCTGAACATCAAGGTGTTTACCGGCGAGGTGTCCCAGAGATTCCTCGATAAACTCGGAAAACGGCTCAGTGTAGCCTCAGGAGAGGGTACGATTCTCGAAGGTCGTTCGGGACACACCTTCAAAAAGATGATCGAGTCTTACGAGAACAGCCTTAAGTAACAAGATGATATACTGACAAATCCCCCGCCCGGTAACGGACGGGGGATTTGTGCAATAATGATAATAAAAAAGTGTTCGGATTGTAAATATTTCCGATTTGAAATGGCTTTCGGTATTGATTTTATGAGCAATAATTAGTATAATAACTCTGTATGGAAAATAGCTTTTTATCCGGTGTAGTCCTCGATAAGTTCACGAAGCTCGGTTTCTGATCTGACGAGTATGCCGCACTCGAGCAGATATCGGTCTTCATCGGGCAGGTCGGCAACGTTTATATGGACAGTTCGTTTCGGTTGGGTGCTGTCTTCGGGGAAGATGCCGATATTTCCGTTGTACTCTTTCACGATGTAATAAGCCGGGCCGGTGGACGATGCCGCGGCTGTTGTGGATACGGGTCGGTTTCGGTTGTAAAGTGCGGAGGAAAATGAAGCTGCCGAAAGCACGAATACCGAAACAGAAAAAAGAAGGAAGGCTTTTCGGAAGGTTTTCATTGTGAACATCCTTTCTGCCGCCGATATCAGCGGCTGTTTTTAACTATTGTTGGCAAAAGCGTAACATATTATACGCTTGTAACTTTTGTTACAAAAGATTATCAATTTGATTAAGAATGGGCTCAATTCATAGACTCAACCGATTATTTTGTATATAATAAATCATGGAAAATAAGGAGGCGAGAGGCCTTGAGCAACAAACCGGCAACAAATGATATCATGCAGCAGATCCTTGGTTTTCTTGATCTGGTCGGCCGAAAGACAACTCAATATGCCCTCATCGCATGGCGCTATCTGAGAGAGGTGCTTATCACCGTGGGTGCGTTCATGTGCAGGCTGTATGCAACATTGAGTGCGGCAAAGCCGATCAAGGGCGAGCAAACGTCGCCGGCACCGAGAAAACCCGGACGAAAGGATTCCGCAACGGGAAGCCTTTATGATGAATACGAACGGGCTCCCAAAAAGAGCTCACCTGCATGGTGGAACGTTACAAAGGGTATATTCAGATTCCTTTTCAGAGGAATAGCAACCGTATTGCTCATCTGTGTAATTACCGGATGTATCGTCGGTGTTACCTCGATGATCTATGTTCTTGTATACCTTGATAAGGATATAGACTTTGACCTTAATGCGCTTAAGCTGAGCTATACCTCGGTAATCTATGTGGATGACGGTTCCGGAAACTATGTGGAAGACCAGAAGCTTCACGGTTCCGAAAACCGTGAGTGGGTCGATTACGATCAGATACCGCAGTCGGTAAAGGATGCGGTGGTTGCGATCGAAGATCACCGTTTCTGGACCCATTCCGGTGTCGACTGGCGAAGAACCATATTCGCTTTCGGTAATATGTTCCTGCATCTGAGCGACAGCCAGCAGGGTGGTTCGACCATCACTCAGCAGCTTATCAAAAACGTTACGAATGAAAATGAAGTAAGTATCGACCGTAAGCTGAAGGAGATATTCCGTGCGCTGGAGCTTGAAAAGAGATATCCGAAGCCGCTTATCCTCGAAGCCTACCTCAATGTTATAGCGCTGGGTAACGGCTGTAACGGTATACAGGCGGCGTCGAAAACCTATTTCAATAAAGATGTCAGTCAGCTGACGGTGCCTGAAAGCGCCTGTCTTGTAGGTATAACGAAGAACCCATGGCAGTACAATCCTCTTTACCGTCCGGAAAAGAATAAGGAACGTCAGGAACAGGTTCTTTCGGAAATGAAGAAATACGGATATATAACTGCGGAGGAGCATGAGACTTATAAGGCAGAACCGCTTGTGTTCAATACTGCCGCGGTTTACAATCCCAATACGACCAGCTACAACAACTGGTATGTCGACCAGATAATCACCGACCTTATAAGGGAGCTTCAGTCAGAAGCGGGCATGTCCGAAACCGAAGCAAGACTTGCGGTATATAACGGCGGTCTGCAGATTTATTCCTGCATGGACAAGAGCTTGCAGGACAGCGCTGAAGCGATCTTCAAGGATCCTTCAAACTTCAAGCGATTCCCAAGAAGTGTCCAGCCGCAGTGTGCGATCGTAGTAATGAATTACACCGGTGCGGTAAAATGTATCGTTGGTGCAAGAGGCACAAAGACAAACGACCTTGCACTCAGCTATGCTTCGAAGGAAAAACGCCAGCCGGGTTCGTGTATGAAGCCGATAAGCTCGTACGGACCTGCTGTTGAATTCGGATATCTTGAATTCTCAACACCGGTAACCGATAATCCGATATCCCTCGGCGGTAAGAGCTGGCCGAAAAACTCCGGCGGCGTTTACCGCGGAAATATCCCGGCGGTCAAAGGTCTGGAAGTTTCGGCAAACTGTGTTGCGGTAAGAATCGCAAGATATATTACGCCGCAGCGAAGCTTTGACTTCATGACAAAACGTTTGTCGGTAGACCTTATTGAGAACAAGAAGTACGGAAACGAGTGGAAGAATGATATCAACCTCTCGGCATCTATCGGCGGTCTGACCGAAGGTGTTACTGTACTTGAAATGACCGCAGCTTATGCGGTGTTCGGTAACGGCGGTAAGTTCTATGAACCGTACACCTATTCAAAGGTTCTCGATGCAAACAACAAGGTTCTGATCGAGCATACAGATAAGGATTACACTCAGGCTATTTCCTTTGAATCGGCAACGATTATGAACCGTATGCTCCGTTCTCCTGTAACGGGCGGCAACGGTACGGCAAGAAGTGCCGCATTCGGCGGATATCCGATCTTTGCGAAAACCGGTACTACCAGTGATGACAAGGATAGATATTTCGGCGGAGGCACCCCATATTATGTTTCCTGCTGCTGGTTTGGTTATAAGAACCCGTCTCCGCTTGAAATCAAGTCCCCCAACCATGCGCTTGTTGCATGGAAGAAGGTAATGCAGGTGGCTCACGCCGGCAAGCCGGCATCGGGTGCAAGCTATCCGCAGAGTCCGAATGTCGTTTCAAGATCCTACTGCACCATTTCGGGCGGTATCGCTGGTGCGGGATGCCCGGCAGCAACCGGATACTATGTAAGAAACAGCAGTATGCCGATGTGTCCGCTGCATGCAGGCGGATCTGCAAATGATGCATACACGAGGTTCCTCGATAATAAGGCGGCATTCAATACAACGGCGTCGAGTACCGAAACAACATCCACCACAACGCAGACTACTCCGCCGCCGGTAATCACAACACCGTCGTCATCTTCAACGACATCGTCAACTTCTTCGACAACATCGTCTACGACCTCGACAACAACGACAAAATCCACAACATCCTCAACAACAACGTCGAAGACCACAACCTCAAAGACGACAACGTCGAAGACTACAACTTCGTCAACAACAACGACTACTACTACTACGAAGAAGACAACGACAACAACTACTACGACTAAAAAACCGACAACAACTACCACAAAGAAGCCAACGTCATCCGATCAGGGCGGAGAAGCAACCGAATAAAAAACTTTGACGTTTCAGGTAAAATCAATAACACTCTATCCCGCACTTTTTGTGCGGGATAGAGTGCATGACACATGATGCTGCTTTGCGGCGGAAAGGCAAATCGTATCTATATGGGCGAATACAGAGATCCGTCTGATTATGACGATTTTGACTACATAGGAAAACGCAAGAAGAGAGATCTGACAAGGTTCGTTACAGATGACGAATCTGATGAAAATGACCAGCGCAGCAGAGATATTGAAAATCAGATAATATTCAGCAAGAAAAAAAGGTATGAGGGAAACGAGCTGCTTGAACATTATTCGCAGATGGAAAGACGTTCGGCGGCAGATTCCGCAAGAAGAGCGGTAATAGGTAGAAGCACACACGACAGAGAAGCTTATACCTACAGAAAAAGAGATAACGGACCGGTTTTTGGACATCGGGGTCCGGCTCCGCGGGTACAGCCGCAAAAGAAGCACACAAAAAACATAAAAAAGAAAACAAAAGAAAGCGGTGTGTGGGATAAGGTGATCAAGACGGCGATTTGCATCGTTGTTGCGATCGGCGTTATATTTGCCGTTTATTACGGAACGGTAGCATCGCTTCTTGAAAATATAAATATAAGTGAAGTGGAAACATCGTGGGAGGATGACCCACATGAAGATGTAGCATCGGTTAAAATTCGTGATGACGGTTCGGCAACAAACATCCTGCTGCTGGGAATCGATTCTGACGGCAGTTCGGGTTCGCGTGCCGATACTATTATTATATTAAGTATAACAGGTGATTCTCTTAAGCTTACTTCGATTTTGAGAGATAATTTGGTTTACGTTCCCGGTCACGGCAGGACAAAGATAAATCATTCCTATGCCTACGGCGGCGCAGCGCTTACGATGAGAACAATAGAGAGCAACTACCGAATAAAGATAGATGAATACATAAGCATTGATATGGATTCGCTTGTCAAGGTGGTAGAAGCGGTTGGCGGCGTTACGCTGGAAATAAGCGATGCCGAAGCAAAAGAGATAAATAATTTCCTTGGCTGTTCAATAAGCGGCGGCCGCAGAAAGCTTACAGCGGAACAGGCGGTTTATTTTTCAAGAATCAGAAGGATCGACAGCGATTTTGCCCGTACC
This sequence comes from Clostridia bacterium, assembly GCA_017936365.1. Taxonomy (GTDB): domain Bacteria; phylum Bacillota; class Clostridia; order Oscillospirales; family Acutalibacteraceae; genus SIG598. The sequence goes on along the minus strand of JAGBFS010000200.1, from coordinate 9,453 downwards.
GGACGGCAAAGAAAGCTTCTTTCTGCGCTGGTGGATGAGTGCAAATCATTGGGAGTATCCGGTCTTATGAATTTAGCGCAGGATGTTTCGCCGTATCTGACGACCAACATGTCGCGCACAAGGCTTGCGACGATTGGACTGAAAGCGGTGGGATGCCTGTCTGAACCGTTTGAGCAGCTGACATTGCCGTTTGATGGAAGTTTTTCGTATCGGTCGGTTTCGGGAATGTCTGTGCTGGATTCCGATTTATATGAAAATACCCAAAAGCTCCATGAGTTTATTTACGGATAGAGTTAATAAGTAAGGGAGGCGCAACTGTGCTGTCAGGCACAGCGAAAAACTATGTCGATTATAAGCAGAGTCAGAGCGCGAACTAAATCGTTGACAGCAGATGAATGGATAATCACGCTGGTTACGGCCGGTATCATGCTGCCGGAATACGCTTTTGCGGTAATAGTTTGTCTGGCGACGATATTTGCTCTTGTCCATCCTGCGAAAAGAAGCGGAATGATGGAACAGCCCGGTTTTTTTGTGGCATTGATGATATTGCCTGCAGCTCTGCTTCCGGCGATAATTTCAAACAATGTTCAGGGACTGATCTATGGAGCGGTGTTCTGGATAATAATAATGTTTACGCTGTATGCCTCCTCGATAATGACAAAAAGATTCTTGGGCAACATATTGGATCTTATACTTTTGATCAGTGTTGTTGCATCGGCGTTGGGAATACTCGATAGATTTATTATAGGCACCACGCATGACGGCGTGCTGAGAACGACTTCCATATTTGTTAATGCGAACCATTACGGATATGCAATTGAGCTGTTTGCGATAATTGCTGTCGGAAGATTTTTAAAGAAGAAAAATCCAATATACATAGTGCTGTTCTTTACAAATCTGGCAAGTCTGGTTTTGTGCGACTGCAGAACTGCATGGGCAGCTATTGGTGTTGCGGTAGTTATGATGCTTCTCTTCACTTCAAGAAGCTGGAAGGCTATCGGAATAACATTTGCAGCAGGTGTTGTATGCTGTGCTGCTGTGCTGCTTGCACTTCCGAAGATTTCTCCGCGATTCAGTGTGGAGGCGCTTACAGAATCTTATACAAACAGATTTGATATGTGGGTTCAGTCGGTAGAATGGATAGGTGAAAATCCGATTTTTGGTTACGGTATGTCCAGCTATGAAATGCTTGCAAAGCAGTGCGGTGTAAGAGTGCTGAAGCATGCGCATAATCTTCCGCTTAATTGCCTCCTGGACATTGGTGTTCTGGGAACATCGCTGCTGCTTGGATTTGCTTTCCGCCTTGTCAAACCGATGTTCGCTCGCAAATTCCGCAACAAGTACAATTATGTAAGCTCCATAATGCTTGGAACTATAGCCGCAACATTGATTCATGGTCTGCTTGACGTTCCTATTCTTGGCGTCAGCACATCGTTCATTTTTGTTATGATCTTCTCGTCGAATGCCATTATGCGCAACGAAACAAGCTATGGCTATGCGATGGTTCCGGCCGATAAACAAAAAGCGGCCGCTGTAACCCCTGTGGGTGTAGGGGCAGCGACCGGAAGCTATTATGTTCAGTCGATGGGTGTATCCTCAATCAGGAAACTGAAGCAGGGTAAGCTTTATACCATGTCAAACGATAGTGAGTCTATGCCGCGCTTCTGATCCGCATTCAAGCGGTTTTGGCGCAGCGAGAGCAAATATATCAGATGAATATAATTCAAGATCGAAGATTTCGCGAGCCTGTTCGGAAAGCTTGCTCATATCCGAGATTCTTGAAACGACCGGCAGGCGAGGCTGTTTGAGCAGCTCCCTGCCGTTTTTGTTTATGCCAAGGATACGAATGTATGGCGGCAGACCTTCGCAATGGTGTTTTTTTATCCCCAGCAGGGCGTAAAGGAGTATGCGTCTTATACGGGCGTGAGTATAACGTTTTGACTTTATATTAGAGATAAGCTCATCAATATTTGTGGAATTCCTGACAGCGTTATATATACGATTTTCGAGTCCTTCGGATATGTCCGGCAGCTCGGCGATATCTTCTACGCTCATAGAACGCAGCTTATAGAGCATAGCCGTTTCAAGCCGCGAAATATCAAAGGGTGCCTTTTGAGATGCTATCTGATCCATAAGATTTTGCCGACAACTTTTGGGAATATATTTAACGTAATTTCCAGTTTGTAATATTTTCCTTATAAAAGATGCGCTTGCAAAGCGATCTGCAGGGGCAGAACCATCATGCTGATCGCCCTGCCGTTTAATACATACAGGGGTGATGGTGCTTTTTATCTTATTTATCGCGCGGATGTATTCCAATCCAAGAGTGTCATTTGGGCTTGAAAAAAGCTCGGATATATCGGGGGAGGACATTTCCATTGCCGAGTGATATGCTGAGGGATATGACATACCTTTGGAAAGATTTGTGCGCAAAAGCTCGCGTATACTTTCACTTTCAGAAAGCTCGGCGGCCTTGGAAATCTGATCTATATTTCCGTTTTCGCTTCCAAATGACAGCATATCAATACAGCCGAGTGAATCGGCAAGTGATACTGCCCCCATGGCAAAACGCTCAGCCGGAGCCATGGCCCATGGGAGAGGAAGCTGTATTACAAGATCCGCACCGCATTTAAGTGCCGCCTCGGCGCGTGTGTAGGAAGAAAAACAGGCACAATCGCCCCTTTGTACAAAATTTCCGCTCATGATTACGGCGATATGTGTTGCACCAAGCTCACGCGTTTTTTTTATGTGATATTCGTGTCCGTTATGGAACGGATTGTACTCTGCAATTATTGCGGCCGGTCTGAAATCCATGTGAAATAATACCGCCTTTCCTGACCTGTATATATGACAATATTCTACCACATTATGCCCTCGATTACATAAACATATTATTAAGATTTTTTGTATTGACTTGTAATAATGCTGCATTTATAATTAAAATAATATCGCAATTTTCCTCGTATTTTAGGTGGTGTTTTCTTGAGAAGACATATTGTGGCAATATTCGTATTAATGATACTTGCTGCGCTTGTGCTGGGAATCACGGTCATGCCGGGATGTTCCGGAAACGCGTCGGCTTCCGGTTCAAGCACAGGATATGACATAGTTATAAATGAAGCGATGAGCTCTAATTCTCTTTATGCACAGGCTGCAGACGGAGGATTTTATGATTGGATAGAGCTGCATAATCGTTCCGGTGCCGCGATAGATCTTTCGGGATGCTATCTTGGCGACAGCGAGAGCGAGTCGATGAGATATAAAATAAAGGATCTGACGATAGATGCCGGCGGATATAAGCTCATATATCTTTCGGGTTTGGATCGGGTGGATGAAAGCGGCGCTGTTCATGCGAATTTCAAGCTTTCTTCTATGGGCGAGATGGTTCTGCTCAGCGATCCTGACGGTTATATCATTTCTCGTATTGATATACCCGGAAGTGAGGAGAATATATCGTACGGTGTTGATGAAGCCGGCGGCACGGGTGATTTTGTATGGTTTTCGGAGCCTACTCCCGAACGTGCAAACAGCGCCAATTGCGCTTCGTCGGTCGGAGATCTTGTGTATCTCAACAATGGCGTTGTAATCAATGAATATTGCCCGAACAATACCTTTTCGATTTATGATGAAGACGGTGATTACAAGGATTGGGTAGAGCTTTACAATCCGACTTCGCAGGATGCGGATATGACAGGCTATTCGCTTACCGATGATAAAGAGAAGCCGTCAAAATGGGTATTCCCTGATGGTCTTACCATACCTGCAGGGGAATATCTTGTAGTTTTCTGTTCCGGAAAAGACAGAGCGGTATCCGGCTCGATTCTTCATACGAGCTTTTCGCTTGGTGATGCAGATACATATCTTGGTTTATATACAAACCAGGGAAAGCTTGCCGACAGCGTTGAGCTGATGGCTCTTGCTCAGAATGTATCCTGCGGTTATATGCCGAATGAACGCACCTTAAAGCTTTTCTCGTGTCCTACTCCGGGACGTGCCAATTCCACAAGCTCCTATGAGCTTACGGCAAGTGTTACGGCAAATCTCAATAAAGGTGTACTTATCAGCGAAACCTTAGCGGTTTCCACGTCTTCAAAGACTTACAACAGAGATTATATTGAACTGTACAATTCGACCTCTGAAGCGGTCTTGCTATCGGGTTACAGCATAGCTAAAGACCCGGGCGAGCCGCTTTTTACCTTTCCGGAGGGAGCATCTATAGCCCCCGGCGGATATCTGGTTGTTTATTGTGACGGAACGGAAAACGTCAGCAAGCTTTCCAATCTTCAGGCGGCATTTAAGATCAATGCCGGCGGCGATAGTCTGTACCTTATGGATGCGCAGAAAAATGTTGTTGATTATCTGGAAACAGGCAAACAGGTATATGGCGTTACAAGCGGAAGAATTGGCGGAGATGTGGGGGCAAGATACTTTTTTGCATCGCCAACTCCCGGTGCGGCGAATGATACGAAAACGTACAAGGGTTATGCTGCGGCACCTACGGTGTCGCTTGGCGGAGGAGTTTATAGTGAAGCTGTGGAGGTTACTGTAAATGTCCCGGATGGCTGCACTCTGTACTATACGACAAATGGTTCAAAGCCGACAACTTCCTCCAAAGTTGCAACACAGGATATAACATTGACTTTTAAAAAGAATACCGTTCTTCGGGCTATGTGCGCAAAGGGCGGGAGCCTCAGCAGCGATGTTATAACCGAAAGCTATCTGATCGGTGTTTCGCACACATTGCCGATAGTAAGCCTTTCGTCCGATTATAACGGGCTTTTCAGTCATGGGTCCGGTATAATGGTCGACGGCCCGGGCTGGACGGAGCCGCGCCCCCATTATGGAGCCAATTACTGGAATGGTGTTGAGCGCGAAGCAAGTATAGAATTTTTTGATGAAGCGGGAATCAAGGCTGTTGAGTTCAACGCGGCAATACGTTGCTTTGGCCAGTATGCAAGAGGCGAGCCTCAGAAAGGTTTGCGTCTTATGCTGCGTGAGGAAAATGGATGCAGCGAGGTTACATATCCGTTTTTCAAGGATTGCGAGGTAACAACATTTTCGAGCCTTCTGCTTCGCCCGTCCGGACAGGACTGGAACAGAGCAAAGGTAAGAGATGAGCTGATTCCGAATATAATTCGCGGCCGTATGGAGATCGATTATCAGGAAGCTCGTGCCTGCGTGCTTTATATCGACGGAGAATACTGGGGTATTTATTATATTCGAGAAAAGCTTAACGAGGAATATATTGAAAGCCATCATGCCGATGAGGGATATGAAAAAGGCAAGATAGACCTCATCAAATCACAGATGATAGTTCAGGCCGGATCGTTGGCTGATTATAAGGCAGTTACAAATTATGCGCGTGAGAATGATCTGTCAAAGCCGGAATGCTATGAATATATGTGTTCAAAAATCGATATGGATTCACTTATCAATTTCTGGATAGTTGAAACATATTTCGGCAATTCCGATTCGGGAAACATAAGATGCTACCGTGATCAGAATGACGGAAAATGGCGCTGGATGCTGTATGATTTTGATTGGGCGATGACGGGTCGTACGTGGAAGACAAACTTTATCGACCGCCATCTTCTTGATCCAAAGGGACACGGCGCAACCGACAATATGAGCAATGTCATTATCCGCAAGCTTCTGAAAAATGAGGAGTTCCGCGATAAATTTATATCGGCCTATTGCTATCATATTAATACAACATTTGCAACTGAACGCACATTGCCTATACTTAATGAAATGACAGGGCTGATTGAAGATGAAATTCCAAATCAGGCAAAACGCTGGGGTGCCCCGGTCGATATGATTTGGAAGAGCAATATCAAGGTTCTCGAAACATTTTTCAAAGAAAAGCCGGAGCTTGCCGTAAAACAGCTGAAAAGCTCATTCAAGCTTTCCGATGCGGAAATACAGCGATATTTGAGCGAGAATAAATAAGGAGGAAGAGTCTGATGCAATATAACGGTCATAAGCTGCGTCATGAGCTGAAGTATCTGATATCGTATCGTGACTACTTCCTTTTAAGCAGCCGCTTGGCAAGATTCATGAAGCGAGATAAAAACAGCGGTGATGACGGTTATTTTATTCGCAGCCTGTATTTTGACGATATATACGATTCCTGCTATGTAGAAAAGGAAGACGGTATCGGACGCAGACGAAAATATCGTATCCGCATATATAACCTTGACGATGACGTAATCAAGTTTGAGATCAAGGACAAGTTTGACAGCTATATTTCAAAATCATCAGCCAATATAACGATTGAGCAATGCAAAAAGCTCGTCGTCGGAAACTTTGATTTTATGCTTAATTCCGACAGCAAAACGTTGCGAATGGCGTTTGTCGATGCACGGACAAAGCTTTTAAGGCCAAAGGTTATTGTCGATTATTCAAGAGAAGTCTTTGTTGGCGAAGAAGGAAATGTTCGTATTACATTTGATAAAGAGCTGCGCGCCGGTATAGGCTCGTTTGATATCTTCAGCGCAAAGGTGCCTACCATACCGGCGATTGAGGATGACAGGCTTATCCTCGAAGTCAAGTTTGATGATTATCTGCCGGAGCAGATAAGAGAGCTTCTGCATCCGGTAAACAGATGGCAGACTTCGGAATCTAAATTCTGGCGCTGCCGCAAAGCGCAAAATATTTATTACAGAAAGGATATGCCTTATGAATCTTCTCTCATTGTTTGAAAAGGCTCCGATAATAGCAAGCTCAGCAATTAAGGATGGCTTCATTGACCAGTTTACCGATAATCAGCTCAATCTCGGTAAAGCGGCTTTGAGTGTTGCAATATCCGTGGTTTTGGGTCTTGTGATAGCTTTTGTTTACAAAAAGACATTTCGCGGAGTCGTTTACAGCTCCAATTTTGCGATGTCGATGGTTCTGATGTCGGTTATAACCACGGTAATTATAGCAACAATAACGTCCAACGTTGTGCTTTCGCTTGGTATGGTCGGTGCTCTTTCTATTGTCCGTTTCCGCGCGGCGATAAAGGATCCGGTTGATATTATGTACCTTTTCTGGGCTATATCAATGGGTATCGTCACCGGTGCGGGACAGTATCTTTTTGCGGTGGGAGCTACCGTCGTGATCGCAGTTCTCTGCTTTGTTTTGAGTGCAAACCGAGCTAAAGCGGAAACATATCTTCTTATTGTCCGTTATCAGACACAGATCGCAGGTCACATTGACAGCGTTATTAATCAGTCAGGCGGCAAGCTTCGCAACAAGACATCCACAGCGCAGCGTTCGGAGGTTACCGTTGAATATCGCGCCGGCAATATACCGAAAAACTTTGTTGAAAAGCTTTCATCGACCGATGGTGTGTACAGCGCAGTTCTTGTAAACTACAACGGCGAATACTGCGAGTAATATTTATTATACATATAACGGCGGCTGATCTGACAGAGGTCAAAGCCGCCGTTGTTTTGCAAAAAAATATAAAAATTGAAAGTTAGAAAACAAGAGTAAAAATGAGAAAAAATGAGAAATCGCGAGCATATTATGATGCAAATTGATTTTTGTTAAAAATGCTCTTGACAAGTTGCCCCGACAATGGTATCATTCATCTTGCGACAAAATTTAAGGATAATATCGGAGGTAGAGCTATGTCCACATTTATGCCTAAAGCCGGTCAGGTTGAGCGCAAGTGGTATGTTCTCGATGCAGCAGGCAAGCCCCTGGGTCGTGTAGCTGCACAGGCTGCGACACTGCTTCGCGGCAAGCATAAGCCCACTTTTGCTCCGCATGTTGACTGCGGCGATCATGTAATCATCATCAACTGCGCCGACGCCGTTCTCACCGGCCGCAAGCTTGAAAAGAAGGTCTATTATCGCTACACAGGTTACATCGGTAACCTTAAGGAGATAAAAGCAAAGGCTCTTATGAGCACTCGTCCGGAGCGCGCCATGATGATGGCTGTTAAGGGTATGATTCCCGACACCACCATCGGCCGTCAGGCACTGACCCGTCTGCGTGTATACAAGGGCGCAGAGCACAAGCATGAGGCTCAGAAGCCGACTGCTTGGGAGCTTTAATCGAAGGAGGATATAAGAATGTACGAGAAAGCACCGTTTTTCTACGGAACAGGTAGGAGAAAGTCCTCCGTCGCAAGAGTTAGAATTTATGCCGGTACCGGCAAGATCACCATCAACGGCCGGGACATCGACGATGATTTCGGTCTTGAGACCCTCAAGCTGATCGTCCGTCAGCCGCTCACTCTTACCGATACAGTCGGTAAGTTCGATATCGTTTGCCGTGTAACAGGCGGCGGCGTCACCGGCCAGGCCGGCGCAATCCGCCACGGTATCAGCCGTGCACTCCTTCAGTACGAGAACGAGAGCCTCCGTCCCATCCTCAAGAAGGCCGGATTCCTCACTCGTGACCCGAGAATGAAGGAAAGAAAGAAGTACGGTCTCAAAGCCGCACGTCGTGCACCGCAGTTCTCAAAAAGATAGTTTTTATTATCGCTTACTCAATCCCGCAGCCGTATGGCTGCGGGATTTTTGTATCTTCCCTCGTTATTTCTACCACTTAGCGGAACTGATCTTGTCAGTGGGCAAAACTGATGATATGATAATTGCGTCAAAGGGCCTGATGACAGAAAGGAGGATTTCATGAAGATCATCGTAGAGCATGTACCTTTGGAGGAAAATGAAATCGTGTTAAGGTGTCCCGTATTGGACGATGAGATGTTACGGGTTTTATCGTTATTGTGAAGCGGGATGCAGAAGTTGCTTGTTTGGGACGAAAACCGCGAGACAGTTCTGCTTGCGATTTCGGAAGTGGTATATTGTGAAACAGTAGAAGAAAAGACTTTCGTCTACGCACGGGAGTGTGTGTTTCAGACCGCTCTTTCCCTTGCGGAGCTGGAGGATCACTGGGGAGACTTGGGTTTGTTCCGAGCCGGAAAGTCCTCTGTTGTCAATCTGCAGGAGATAAGAAAACTGAAAAATTGTGGCTCCGGGCGTATCGAAGCCATCCTCTCTACAGGAGAACGGATGATAATCTCCCGTCACTATGCTCCCATGCTTCGGGAAAAACTTGGTATGTAAAGGAAAGGTGCAAATATTATGAAAGTATTTAATAAGGCATATTTGTGGGCGGCAGATATGAAGTATCATATGGCAATATATACAGTAGCCGCTATTTTTGTAAAATCGATCTTTAATCTTATTGTAGGTAAGTCCTCTGTAGAGACTCTGTCTATGTTCCAGATGCTGTTAGTCAGTCTGGTTTTTGCTTGCTCGGAAAGTCTTCTGTTCCCTCAGGGGAAGGAGTGGGGTGTTACAGGCTGGAGAGTAGCAGTGTGGGCAGTGCTTGCCAATGTTCTCTATATCGGCGCGGCAATTGTTTTCAGATGGTTTCCGGGAATTTCCACTCTGTACGGTATTCTGTTTGTTGTCATTATGGAGTGCGGTCTGTTCGCCATGTGGTATGTTCTGT